>DXLQ01000030.1:0-16090 GCA_019414685.1 Collinsella sp.
GACCCTTTCCAAAAAGTTAACCACGTGCTAGTTTACTAAAGCGAACATAGACGTGGTTAACTTTTATCACGTCGATGTTGAGGACGAACTGACGTTAGGAGCAACTCATGTCTTGCGGACCGCAGATGCCGGCAATGCCGCTTTCGATGGTAAAAGCGGGCGAAACCGTGCGCGTGTCTCGTGTAAAGGGCAATGAGGATATGAAGCACCACCTCAAGGACCTCGGCTTTGTCGAGGGCAGCGAAATTCACGTGGTGAGCTCGAGTGGCGCCAATATCATCGTCACGGTGCTGGGCGCACGCTTTGGTATCGATTCCAAGGTTGCCATGCACATCATGACCGTCGGTTAGTTCGCAGCATTTGATAAAAACCGAAAGGGGGACAAGAGGATGAAGACGTTGGGTGACGTTAAGGTGGGCGAGAGCTCCACCATCGTCAAGCTTCACGGTGAGGGTGCGCTTCGCCGCCACCTTATGGACCTGGGGCTCATCAAGGGCACTTCGTTCAAGGTCGTGAAGGTTGCACCGCTCGGCGATCCGGTCGAGATCAACGTGCGCGGCTACGAGCTTTCCATCCGCAAGGAGGAGGCGGCTGTCGTCGAGGTCCAGTAAGGGCTCGCGGCGTATATTTCTGCAGATAAAGTTAGGTATTTCTAACTTGATGCTGCAACTTTGAAGCACATTATCCAGCCTGCGCGGAGAAAGCAGCGCAGGCACACAAGGAAGAAGGATTGAATGGCGGATTCTCAGATCCATGTCGCGCTGGCGGGTAACCCCAACTGCGGCAAGACCACGCTTTTCAACCTGATCACCGGCGCCAACGGCTACGTTGGCAACTGGCCCGGCGTCACGGTTGAGAAAAAGGAAGCCAAGCTCCTGAGCGACAAGAACGTTACCATCACGGACCTCCCTGGCATCTACTCGCTTTCCCCCTACAGCCCCGAGGAGCAGTGCTCGCGCGATTACCTCATGAGCGGCGAGCCCGATGTCGTCGTCCAGGTGGTCGACGCTACCAACCTCGAGCGTAACCTGTACCTGGCGCTTCAGGTCATCGAGACCGGCCTGCCCGTGGTCGTTGCCCTCAACATGGCCGACCTGGTCGAGAAGAATGGCGACAAGATCGACACCGACAAGCTCTCCAAGAAGCTCGGCTGCCCGGTCATGATGATCTCGGCTCTTAAGAACAAGGGTATCAAGGAGCTGTTCGAGCAGGTCAAGAAATCCGCTGCTTCCAAGGGCCAGGTTCCGGAGCACAAGTTCGATTCCTCCATCGAGGACGTTCTTGACCACATCGAAAACAACCTTCCGGCGAGCGTTCCCGCCAACAAGCGCCGCTATTACGCCGTCAAGCTGTTTGAGCGCGACGCGGACGCCTGCAAGCTCATCAACCTCACTAAGGAGAAGGCCGCTCGCGTGGAGCAGCTAGTCGCCCAGTGCGAGCAGGATTGCGATGACGACGCCGAGTCCATCATCACCGGCGAGCGCTATGGCGTCATCGCGCACATTATCGACGAGTGCCTCACTAAGGCTCCGGCCAAGATGAGCACCTCCGAGAAGATCGACCGCGTGGTTACCAACCGTATCTTGGGCCTGCCGATCTTTGTGGTCATCATGTTCTGCGTGTACTACATCGCCGTTTCCACCCTGGGCGGCACGGTGACCGACTTCACCAACGACCAGCTCTTCGGTACCGACGGTTGGTACGTGCTCGGCCAGGGCCGCGACGCCTACGACGCAGCTGTTGAGGCTGCGGGCGACGACGCCGATTCGGTCGATCCGGCCCAGTATGGCCCCTATGTCCCCGGTATTACCACCATGGTGCACGATGCCCTCGTGGCGGGCGGCACCGAGGATGGCGGTCTGGTCGATTCGCTCGTCTGTGACGGTATCGTTGGCGGCCTGGGTGCCATCTTCGGCTTCGTGCCGCAGATGTTCCTGCTCTTTGTGATGCTGTCCTTCCTGGAGGACTGCGGCTATATGGCTCGCGTCGCCTTCATCATGGACCGCGTGTTCCGCCGCTTTGGTCTGTCCGGTAAGTCCTTTATCCCCATGCTCGTGTCCTCGGGCTGCGGCGTCCCCGGCGTCATGGCTACCAAGACCATCGAGAACGAGAAGGACCGCCGCATGACGGTCATGACCACCACGTTCATTCCCTGTGGCGCCAAGCTGCCGATTATTGCCCTGCTCATGGGTTCCATCATCGGCGATTCTTCCACCACCGCCGCGTGGATCAGCCCGCTCTTCTACTTCTTGGGCGTCTTTGCCGTCATCGCCTCGGGCCTCATGCTCAAGAAGACCAAGCTCTTCGCCGGTCGCCCGACGCCGTTCGTTATGGAGCTTCCCGCCTACCACTTCCCGGCGATCCGCTCTTGGGCGCTGCATGTGTGGGAGCGCTGCTGGGCCTTTATCAAGAAGGCCGGCACGGTCATCTTTGCCTCCACTGTCGTCGTTTGGTTCCTGTCCAACTTTGGTAGCTACAACGGTTCCTTTGGCTTCCTGCCTGCGATGGACGGCATCCCCGAGGAGTTCATGGACTACTCCGTGCTCGCCATGCTGGGCAACCTGGTCGCTTGGATCTTCGCCCCGCTCGGCTTTAGCACCTGGCAGGCAACCGCGCTGACCGTCTCTGGCCTCGTCGCCAAGGAGAACGTCGTCGCCACCGCCGGCTCGCTGCTGTCCGTGGCTGATGCCGCCGAGACCGACCCGAGCCTGTGGACCGCGTTTGCCGGCATGTTCCCCACCATGGGCGCTTGCGTTGCCTTCGGCGCCTTCAACCTGCTGTGCGCTCCGTGCTTTGCCGCCATTGGCACCATCCGCAACCAGATGGATTCCGGCAAGTGGACTGCGATCGCCATCGGTTACGAGTGCGCCTTCGCTTGGGTGATCGGCCTGTTCATCAACCAGTTCTACAACTTGCTTGTTCTTGGACAGTTTGGTATCTGGACGATTGTGGCCATCGTGCTGCTGGTTGCGATGCTCTTCCAGATCTTCCGTCCCATGCCCAAGCATGCATGGACCGACGAGGACGAGGCCAACACTGCTTCCGCCGCAGTTTCCGCTTAAGTCCGAATAAGGATTAACCCCTTTTCACGAGCCCGGGTGTCCCAGCGACCCCGGGCTTTTTGGTGGGGGAGATGTGGCGTTTCCGCAGATAAAACCGAACAAAATAAACCTGTCCCTTTTTGGTAGGTGGAGAATGGGGTAAAGTAAGTGGCGGTTAACTAGAGGAGGCTTGCTATGGCACCTATCGATATTGTTGTACTGGCTGTTATCGGCGTTGCGTTTGTCGCGGTATGCGTGCGCGTCTACCGCAAGGGCACCTGCGCTGACTGCGCTCAGGGTGGTGTTTGCACGGGGCATTGCTCCAACAAAAAGACCTGTGCCGCGCTGAAAGGCGTCGACAAAATCGCCGAAGACTTGGGCCGCGGTATCAAGTAAGGCCCAGACATCTAAGCGCCTCGCGAGCATCCGTTCGCGGGGCGCTTTTCACTTTTGTGGGGTGGGCTAGAGACGCTGCATGCGGTACCCGACACCCATGTGTGTCTGAATCATCTTGGGGTGAGAGGGGTCTGCCTCGATCTTCTTGCGCAGGGTGCGCATGAACACGCGCAGGCTCGCCAGATCGCTGTCCCAGCTCGTGCCCCATATCTCGCGGGTGATGAAGGTGTGGGTGAGCACCTTGTCGACGTTTTTCGCCAGAAGGACGAGCAATTTGTACTCGGTTGGGGTGAGCGAGAGCTCGCGTCCGTCTTTCGTCGCGTATCCCGCGGCGTAGTCGATATGCAGCGGACCGTTGTCGAACGTGCTCACTTCTGTCGACTCGCTCGACGCCATCGAGGAGCGCCTCAAATTCGCACGGACGCGCGCGAGCAACTCATCCACAGAAAAGGGCTTGGTGAGGTAGTCGTCTGCCCCTGCGTCAAGTGCTGCAATCTTGTCGGAATCTTCGGTGCGCGCCGAAATGACGATAATGGGGACTGCCGACCAGCTTCGGATCTTCGTGATGACCTCGATACCGTCAATGTCGGGAAGGCCGAGGTCGAGCATGATGAGGCTGGGGCCGTGCGACACCGCATCCATGATGGCGGCTTGGCCGTTGCAAACCTTGCTCACGACATAGCCGTGGAGGTCAAGCGCGGTCGAAACGAGGTTTTGAACGGTCAGGTCATCTTCGACCAAGAGGACGCGTGGCTTAGCGGCATTATTCATGAATCTCGATCTCCTCGGCAGGCAGGGTAAAACGGAAGACGGCCCCATGGGGGTGGTTGTCGCGAACTTCGATGACGCCGCCATGCGCCTCCACGATGGAGCGGCAGAGCGACAGCCCAAGGCCGATGCTTCGACGCGAATCCACGGGCCGCGTATTGCTTGAGGTGAAGAAGCGCTCAAAGATATGAGGCTTGTCGCAGTCTGCTACACCCGGCCCATCGTCTGCGACGTCCACCACGATGAACTCACCCTCGCGACGTGCGCTGATGGTGACAGTCGAGTCCTCGGGCGTGTATTTGAAGGCGTTCATGATGAGATTCGTAAGCACCTGCATGATGAGATGGACGTCGATGCGTACCAGCAGGATGTCGTCAGTGTGCTCGATGGTGACGGCACGTCCATGCGATGCTTGGGTGACATGGCTGAGGGCGGCCTCGATGACCTCGTCGATGAGCTCGGATGTTAAGTTGAGGCGAATGGTGCCGTCCTCGACGCGTGTGATGGCGAGGAGGTTTTCCACGGTATCGATAAGCCAGAGGGAGTCGTCGTAGATGGCATCGGCAAGATCGCAGCGTTGTTCGAGGCTGAGCTTCTCGTCGCTCTTCCGAAGGATTGCCGCAGATCCGGATATAGCCGTGAGGGGTGTCCTCAAATCGTGGCCGATGGAGCGCAAAAGGTTGGCGCGCAGCTGCTCGTTTTTCGCCAAGACCGCAGCCTCTTCGCGCTCTTGCGCCGCCCGGTCGCTTTCGAGCGCCAAGGCGCATTCACCCACGATAGATAGGACGATCGAATGCTCGAAGGCTTCGATCTCGCGCCCCTCCAGGTCGATGCCGATGACACCGAATACCTTGTCGCCGGTGCGAACCGCGAGGTAGAGACAGCGCGCCTCAGGCAGGGTCCGCGTGCTTGCGCCTGCGCGCTTGTTGTTGGTGTAGGTCCAGGTTGCAACGGCGCGCTCGTAGTCGGTGAACAGCGACGCGGATCGGTTTTCGGTGCCAGCGGACTCATAGAGCGTCTTGCCGAGCGTGCCGTGTTCGGCGGTGTAGAAGACCACGTCGAGTTTTAGCAGTTTGATGAGTTGGTTCATGGCGACGCGGGCGCACTCCTCCGCGCTATGGGCTTGCTGCAAGAGCTGGTTCGTTTCGAGGAGTACGCGCGTTTTGAATGCGTTCTCGGCGGAGGTACGTGCGTTGTCGGCGATGCGCGCAGTTAACTCGCCGGCGACCATAGCGGTAGCGAACATGATGCCGAACGTGACCAGATAGCTTCGGTCATAGCTGGCGAGCGAAAACAGAGGCGTGACGAAGCAGAAGTTGTAAAGCACTACAGAGAGCACGCTCGATACGATCGTGCAGATACGCCCCGTCGTGGTGACGGCGGTCAGCAGGGCCGTGAGGATATAGAGGGATATGATGCTGGAATCGGCAAATCCCAGATGGCGGAAAGCCGTGCCGATCGCCGTGGCGACAAGAGAGAGGGCCAGCGTGCGAAGCACGTCTCGGCTGCTGGGCGGCTGCGGGGCGAGCGCACGGCGGCGTCCTTTGGGCCGGGAGGGCGGAGTCGACTGGTCTGGAATGATGTAAATGTCGAGGTTCGGGGCGAATGTTATGAGCTGTTCTACGAGAGATTTGCGGCCGAAGAGGGCCTGACGGACGCTGCTGTGCTCGCCCGTGCGCCCCATGACGATCTTCGAAATACCCGACAGGCGCGCGAACTCGGAGATCTGAAACGCGACGTCGTCGCCATAGACGGTTTCCATATGTGCTCCGAGCTGCTCGGCTAGGGCGATATTGGCTGCAAGCCTGGCGCGCTCATCATCGCTCATGGCTTGCGTGCGCGGGCTCTCTACGAACAGGGCGACGAGCTCGCTGCGAAACGCTTTCGCCATGCGTGCGGCGGTACGGACGATGCGGGGATTGGTCGGCGCCGGGGAGACACAGACTAAGATACGCTCCTTGGTGTAGTAGTCACGGTTTCCCAGCACGCGTGCGGCGTCTGTGAGGTGGCCGGTGCGATCGGCGCAGCGGCGCAGCGCGATTTCTCGGAGTGCGGTGAGGTTCTCGACGGTAAAAAAATGCTGTTGCGCTCGGTCGGCTTGTGCGGGACGGTAGACGAGGCCGGCGCGAAGGCGCTCAAGTAGGTCTTCGGGCTCTATGTCGACGAGCTCGACCTGGTCGGCATCATCGAAGATACGGTCGGGGATTCGTTCGCTCACGACAACGCCGGTGATGGATGCAACCATGTCGTTTAGGCTCTCGATATGCTGAACGTTCACGGTCGTATAGACGTCGATGCCCGCATGTAGAAGTTCCTCGACGTCTTGATAGCGTTTGTCGTGGCGAGACCCCGGCGCATTCGTATGGGCGAGCTCGTCGACAAGGATGAGCTGAGGGGCGCGTTCGATAGCCGCATCTAGATCGAACTCGCTGAGCGCAATGCCGTTGTGCTCGATGAGTTTACAGGGTACGTTCTCAAGCCCTTGTGCAAGATGGGCAGTTGCCGGACGTTCGTGCGGCTCGATGTATCCCGCGACGACGTCGACACCTCGCCGCTTGGCGGCGTGGGCGGCTTGAAGCATCGCATAGGTTTTGCCTGTGCCAGCAGCGTAGCCAAAGAAAATCTTGAGGTGTCCCCGGCTGGTTCGAGCGTCATCGGCGACCTCGTCTTTCTCAATTGCCTTGAGGATGAGGTCTGGATTGACGCGAGTGTCCGATGCGTCGCGCTGCATAGCGTAGCCTTTCTGAAGTGTTGTCCATGCGTGCATACGCGGTGAGGACGCCACTGTATGCTCGCGAGGTCGAGTATAGGCGCACTGCAGCAGCAATAGTGCTTTCTACCTGCATCTTTACGGCATCTTAAGGTCGTGAGCCCCAGCCCTCACGCCTCTTTAATCCCTAGAAGCGTTTACTGTCCCCAGGCGCTTGCGAGAGCAGGCGTCCGAGGCATCGGACCGCGCGTGAAAGGGGCGGTGAATGAACATCCTCATTCCCATCATCGGAGTCGTCTGCATTGGACTCCTTATCTATTACATCTACATTCTGATGAGGAGTGATTCGTAAACTATGGACGCTGCGATTCAGTACATCTTGTACTTTGCCGTGCTCGTCGTCCTGGCCGTTCCGCTCGGTCGGTTCATGGCCCATATCATGGATGGTGAGCATACGTTCCTGTCGCCTGTGATTGCTCCTGTGGAGCGCGGCGTCTATCGTCTGCTTCGCATCGACGCGGCAGAGCAGATGGGGTGTAGGCGCTATCTGGCGAGCGTGCTGGCCTTTTCGGGGATCGGCCTCGTGGCTCTTGTGGCACTCCAGGCGCTTCAGTCCTTCTTGCCAGGCAATCCCCAGCACCTGCCGGGTGTGCCATGGGACCTGTCGTTCAATACGGCTGCTTCCTTCATAACCAACACCAACTGGCAGTCCTACTCCGGTGAGACCACCCTGTCCTATCTTGTGCAGTTCATGGGCCTCACCGTGCAAAACTTCTTGTCCGCTGGCACCGGTATCGCGGTCATGTTCGCGCTCATCCGCGGTTTCCGTCAGGTCAAGGAGCAGGGTCTGGGTTCCTTCTGGGTCGATCTCACCCGCACCGTCCTGTATGTGCTCATCCCGCTGAACCTCGTGTTCGGCATCTGCCTGGCTGCCGGTGGCGTCATCTCCAACTTCCAGCCGGCTCAGAAGGCCGAGCTCGTAGAGCCCGTCGCTGTCCAGCCTAATGCAGACGGCGGCTGGAGCGTCATCGACGGCGCCCAGATCGAGGGCGACACGGTCAAGGTCGACGGCAAGGTTGTCGAGGGCGCGCGCGTGGTCACCGAGCAGTTCCTGCCCCAGGGTCCCGCTGCTCCTCAGGTCGCCATCAAGCAGTCCGGCACCAACGGCGGCGGCTTCTTCGGCGTGAACTCCGCTCATCCGTATGAGAACCCCAGTGCCTTCACCAACATCATCGAGATGACCAGCCTGCTGCTGATCCCGGCCGCCTGCTGCTTCACCTTCGGTATCGGCGTCAAGAACACCAAGCAGGGCAAGGCCATCTTTGCCGCCATGTTCATCCTGCTGGTGATCTTCACCGGCATCATTGCCGTCAACGAGCATGCGGGCACCCCGCAGCTGGCCGATGGCGGAGCGGTCAATATCGAGATGACCGACGGCCAGGCCGGCGGCAACATGGAGGGCAAGGAGAGCCGTTTCGGTATCGCCTCCTCTTCTACCTGGTCCGCTTTCACGACGGCTGCTTCCAACGGCTCGGTTAACTCCATGCACGACTCCTACACTCCGCTGGGCGGTTTTATCCAGATGCTCCAGATTGCTCTGGGCGAGGTCGTCTTCGGCGGCGTGGGCTGCGGCCTGTACGGCATGATCGGCTTCGCCATCCTCACAGTGTTCATCGCCGGCCTCATGGTCGGACGCACGCCTGAGTTCCTGGGCAAGAAGATCGAGCCGGGCGAGATGCGCTGGGCAGTTGTCCTGTGCTTGGCCACTCCGTTTGCCATTCTGGTGTGCTCGGCCATCGCCTGCATGGTGCCCGGTCTTGCCGACCAGCTCAACAATGGTGGCGCGCACGGCTTCTCCGAGGCGCTGTATGCCTTCACCTCATGCGGCGGCAACAACGGATCGGCGTTTGCAGGCATGAACTGCAACATTCCCTGGATCAACGTCATGCTCGGCCTCGAGATGCTGTTCGCCCGCTTCATGCCCATCATCGGTACGCTGGCTATCGCCGGCTCGCTGGCCAAGAAGGGTAAGGTCGCCGAGAGCGCCGGTACCCTGTCTACCACCAACGGCATGTTCGTATTCCTGCTCGTGTTCATCGTTCTGCTGATCGGTGCCCTGAGTTTCTTCCCGGCTCTGGCGCTTGGCCCCGTTGCCGAGTTCTTCCAGATGATTGCGTAAAGGAGGGCGCAGATTTATGGCTATGCAAAAAGACATGATGGGCCGCGCGGTCCGCGACTCGTTTGCCAAACTGGATCCTCGCGTCCAGATTCAAAACCCGGTCATGTTCCTGGTGTGGCTTTCCGCCGTCATGACCTCCGTCCTGGCCGTCGCTTCCATCTTCGGTGTGCAGGACGCGGGTGTGCCCACCTACTATGTGGTCGCCATCGCGGTCATCCTGTGGCTCACCGACCTGTTCTCGAACTTCGCCGAGGCGCTTGCCGAGGGCCGCGGTAAGGCTCAGGCCGATTCCCTGCGTGCGGCCAAGAAGGATGTCGAGGCCCATCGCATCGAGTCCGTTAAGGACAAGGAACACTTCACCGTCGTTCCCGGCACCGAGCTTACGCGCGGCGACCTGGTGATCGTACGCGCCGGCGAGCAGATTCCCGGCGATGGCGACGTCATCGAGGGCGCTGCCTCCGTTGACGAGTCCGCCATCACCGGCGAGTCCGCCCCCGTGGTCCGCGAGGCCGGCGGCGACCGCTCTGCCGTTACCGGCGGTACCACGGTGCTGTCCGACTGGATCATCGTCAAGATCTCCAGTGAGCCCGGCCAGAGCTTCCTGGACAAGATGATCGCGATGGTCGAGGGTGCCGCGCGCAAGAAGACCCCTAACGAGATCGCTCTGGAGATCTTCCTGGTGGCCCTCTCCATCGTCTTTATCCTGGTCACGCTGGCCCTGTATTGTTACTCCTGCTTCTCGGTCGGTCTTCACGACATGGACAACCCCACGGCCGTGACTACGCTCGTGGCGCTGCTCGTGTGCCTGGCTCCCACTACCATCGGCGCCCTTCTGTCCGCCATCGGCATCGCCGGCATGAGCCGTCTGAACGAGGCCAACGTGCTGGCCATGTCCGGCCGCGCCATCGAGGCCGCCGGCGACGTCGACATCCTCATGCTCGACAAGACCGGCACCATCACCCTGGGTAACCGCCAAGCCGCCGAGTTCATCCCGGTCGACGGCATCGATCCCGCGGAGCTGGCCGATGCCGCCCAGCTTTCCTCGCTGGCCGACGAGACCCCCGAAGGCCGTTCCATCGTCGTGCTCGCCAAGGAGCAGTTCGCTCTGCGCGGCCGCACGCTCGAGGATAAGGGTATGGAGTTCATCCCCTTTACCGCGGCGACCCGCATGTCCGGTGTGAACTACGAGGGCAATGAGATCCGCAAGGGCGCTGCCGATTCCATGCGCACCTATGTGGAGGCAGCCGGCGGCGTGTTCTCCCAGGAGTGCGACGAGGCCGTCGAGCGCATCGCCAAGGCCGGCGGCACCCCGCTGGTCGTGACCAAGAACTGCCGCGTGCTGGGCGTTGTGTACCTCAAGGACATCATCAAGTCCGGCGTTAAGGAGAAGTTCGCCGACCTGCGCAAGATGGGCATCAAGACCATCATGGTGACGGGCGACAACCCGCTCACCGCCGCGGCAATCGCCGCCGAGGCCGGCGTTGACGACTTCCTGGCCGAGGCCACCCCTGAAGGCAAGCTCGAGAAGATTCGCGAGTTCCAGCGTGAGGGGCACCTGGTCGCCATGACCGGCGACGGCACCAACGACGCGCCCGCTCTGGCCCAGGCCGATGTCGCCGTGGCCATGAACACGGGCACCCAGGCTGCCAAGGAGGCCGGCAACATGGTTGACCTCGACTCCAGCCCCACCAAGCTCATCGAGGTCGTGCGTATCGGCAAGCAGCTGCTCATGACCCGCGGTTCGCTCACGACCTTCTCGGTGGCCAACGACATGGCGAAGTACTTCGCTATCATCCCGGCCCTTTTCTCGCCGATCTACCCGGGCCTTGGCGCGCTCAACATCCTCGGTCTGGCAAGCCCGCTGTCCGCGGTTCTTTCGGCCATCATCTTTAACGCGCTCGTTATCGTCGCGCTGATCCCGGCCGCGCTGAAGGGCGTTAAGTACCGCGAGGTGCCGTCCGGACAGCTGCTGATCCACAACCTGCTCGTGTGGGGTCTGGGCGGCATCGTTGCCCCGTTCGTATTCATCAAGCTCATCGACATGCTGCTCGCGTTCTGCGGCATTATGTAAGTGGAGGTTTGTATGTTCAAAGGTGTTGCATCGCGCGCACTGGGCGTGTTCGCGCTGTTTACCGTTGTCTGCGGCCTGGGCTATACGCTCGTCGTGACCGGCATCGCCCAGGTTGCGTTCCCGTATCAGGCGAACGGTTCACTCATTACGGTCGACGACAAGATCGTGGGCTCCGAGCTGATCGGCCAGAACTTCGAGGATGAGGACCATATGTGGGGTCGTATTCAGAACGTGTCAATTGTCGAAGGCGAAGACGGCGAGCTCATGGCGTATGGTGCCCCGTCCAACCTGTCCCCGGCGAGTGAGGAGTATCGGCAGCTGATGGATACGCGCGTGAAGAAGATCCGCGCCGCCAACCCCGATGCCGATATGGACGCTGTGCCCGTCGACCTGGTGACGTGTTCTGGCTCAGGGCTCGACCCCGAGATCTCCCCCGATGCCGCCGAGTACCAGGTACCGCGCCTGGCGAAGGCCACGGGCAAGAGCGAAGGCGAGGTTCGCGAGATCATCGCCCAGTGCACCAAGGGCCGATTCCTGGGCGTCTTCGGCGAGCCTACGGTCAATGTGCTCAAGGTGAACCTTATGCTGGACGGCGCGCTGTAGGTGAGGGAGTGGCGGATGAGGGCGTGACTGACTATCTGAGCCCTCAATTCCACCCCGCCCATCAGTTGCGGTGAAATACGGACTGTTTTGCCTGTCAAAAGCCTCATCTACTCCGTATTCCACCGCAATTTTTTTGTGAGGGTCGGGATTGAGGGCGGGAGTGCGAGCGAGCGCGGATGCGGCGGTTACTGATACGATAAGTACGTTAGCAACTGCCGCCCAGCGGCTCAAACGAAAGGAACCCTGTATGGAGTCCTCCGCCTATCCGATGCTCTTTAGCCCGATCAAGGTCGGTACGACCGAGGTTAAGAACCGCGTCTTTATGCCGCCGGTGTCCACGAACCTGGCCGATCACGGCTATGTGACCGACGACTTGGTCGATCATTACCGTGCCCGTGCCAAGGGCGGCGTGGGCCTCATCATCACCGAGGTCGTGACGGTCGAGCCTACCTATACCTATCTGCCGGGTGACATGTGCTGCTACGACGACACGTTTATCCCTGGCTGGGAAAAGCTCGCCGCGGCCGTCCACGAGTATGGCTGCAAGATCATGCCGCAGCTCTTCCACCCCGCCTACATGGCCTTTAACATTCCGGGCACGCCGCGCCTGATCGCTCCATCCTTTGTGGGCCCGTCCTATGCCCGCGAGGCGCCGCGTCCTATCACGGTCGATGAGATTCACGAGCTCACGCATCAGTTTGGCGACGCTGCCGTGCGTATGCAGAAGGCCGGTGTCGATGGCGTTGAGGTCCACGCAGCGCACGCCCACGGTATGCTCGGCGGCTTTTTGACTCCGCTCTACAACAAGCGTACCGACGAGTACGGCGGCTCGCTCGATGCCCGCATGCGCTTCCTGCTCGAGGTCATCGCCGAGATTCGCGAGCGCTGCGGCAAGGACTTTATCATCGACGTCCGCATCTCGGGCGATGAGTACACCGATGGCGGTCTGACCCTCAACGATATGATCTACGTCTCGCGTCGCCTGGAGAAGGCCGGCGTCGACATGATTCATGTGTCGGGCGGCACCACCATCAAGCGCGGTTCCGCGATTCCTGCCGCCGGTACCCAGCAGGCCTCGCACGCTGCCTGCTCGCGCGAGATCAAAAAGCACGTCAACATTCCTGTCGCCACCGTCGGCCGCATCAACGAGGCCTGGATCGCCGAGGAGCTGATCGAGGACGGCGCTGCCGACATCTGCATGATGGGCCGCGCCAATCTGTGCGATGCCGAGTTCTGCAATAAGGCCGCTGCCGGCAACGCCGACGACATCCGCCCCTGCATCGGTTGCCTGCGCTGCCTGAACGGCATTATGTTCGGCAAGCGCATCTCCTGCACCGTCAACCCGGACGTGGAGCGCGACGAGGCTGGTTACGAGCCTGCCGCCGAGGCTAAGAACGTGCTGGTTGTGGGCGCTGGTCCTGCGGGCATGGAGGCAGCCTACATTGCCGCCAAGCGCGGACACAACGTGGTGCTCGTGGATAAGCAGGATGAGCCGGGCGGCGAGATGCGCATCGCGGCCGTTCCGCCGGCAAAGCAGGAACTCACCCGCGTGATCAAGTATCAGTACCGTCGCCTGGCCGAGGTCGGCGTGAAGTGCGTATTTGGTACCGAGCTTTCGGCCGAGGACATTCAGCGTGACTACGCGGGCTACGAGGTCGTCCTGGCTTATGGCGCCGAGCCCATCGCTCCGGCCTTCATGCAGGGCTTTAAGCAGGTTATGACGGCCGATGACCTGCTGGGTGGCAAGGCTTTCCCGGGCAAGAAGATCGTCATTGTGGGCGGCGGCACCGTTGGCTGCGAGACGGCCGATTACCTGGCCCCGTTGGTCAACGACCTGTCGCCGGCCAACCGCGATGTCACCGTCATCGAGATGACCAAGACGCTCGCCGCCAACGAGGGCGGTGCCGGTCGCGCGGTGCTCATCACGCGCATGCTCTCCAAGGGTGTCCACGTGCTGACTGAGGCCAAGGTGACCGAAATCACAGAGGACACCATCAGCTACGAGAAGGACGGCGAGGTCCACACCATCGCCGGTGCCGATACGCTGGTGCTTGCCATGGGCTATCGTCCCAATACCAAGCTGGCCGACGACCTGGCTGCAGCCGGTGTTGCCACCCACGTGCTGGGCGATGCCCAGAAGTGCGGCAACATCCGCGACGCCATCGGCGATGGCTACAAGGTTGCCTGCGAGCTCTAGTCAACCCCTGGTGCATTGGGAGGGGCATCCCTGCGCCATCCGATAGCAAAACAGCGGCGGGGTCCCGGGTTTCGGGATGCCGCCGCTTGCTCTTGTGATCCTGGCGACGCGAGCGCGCCCTATTTCACCGCAACTGATGAGATAGGGGATGCGATAGTATTACGGGTGATATTCGACAAACCGTGAGCTTCATCCGAGGGCTTTATGGAACAACACCAGCATTATCAGAGCTTGCAAGATCAGGCATACAACGCATTGCGCTCCAAGATCATCTATGCCGAGCTCAAGCCCGGCACGCGTCTTTCGGCGATTGGTCTGGAAAAGGAGACAGGAATCGGGCGCACGCCCATTCGCGAGTCCTTTGTGCGCCTGCGTGAGCAGGAGCTGGTGGAAACGCGTCCCAAAAGCGGCACCTATGTCTCAAAAATCAGCATGGAGCGCGCCGAGAACGCCTGTTTCTTGCGCGAGAAACTCGAGAGAAGCGTGCTTATTAAATGCTGTTCGGCCGCCTCGCCTGAGCAAAAGCATCGGCTCGAGCAGATTCTTGCCGAGTCTGAGTCACTCGACCATGGCGAAACGCGTCGCTTTTTCGATCTGGACAACCTGTTTCATGAGACGTGTTTTGAGATTGCCGGTCGTCACATGTTGTGGGATTGGATGAAGAGCGTCAACACGCATTTTGAGCGATACAACTGGTTGCGTATGGTGTCGCAGGACCTGGATTGGGAGCCGATTCGTCGGCAGCATCGCCGGATTCTCGAGGCCATTAAGAGGGGCGATACCGATGCGGCGAGTTATCTGGCAGAGACGCACTTGCACCTGATGCCCGAGGAGCAGGGCCCGGTTATCGCCTTACATCCCGACTATTTTGAGCTGCCTAAAGACTCGAATAACTAGCCCATCATTGCATCTGCTCGAGACGCAAAAACGATGCTGCTCACCTACAGCGCTTTGCAACCGAGATTTTTAAAAAATGCCTAAAATGGCTCAGACTTCCGACATTGGGAAACGGGGTGCGCTATGGCGCAGATGAGAATCAAGGACATTGCCGCCGAGGCGGGCGTGAGTCCGGCCACGGTCTCGCGCTATCTCAACAACCGCCCCGGGCAAATGACCGAGGAAACCCGTGCTCGCATCGCGGCGGTTATCGAGCGCACCGGCTATCGCCCGCGTGCCGCCGCGCGCAATCTGCGCAGCTCGCGGACCAACCTCATCGGTGTGATCCTGGCCGACATCGCCAACCCGTTCTCCAGCGCCATGCTCGAAGGACTTTCCGCCAGCGCCGCCGCGCGCGGCTGCTCGCTCATGACGGCCATTAGTGGCAACGACTCCGCTAAGGAAGCGGAGTCGCTCACCAGACTTATCGATGCCGGCGTGGACGGCCTGGTCGTCAACACCTGCGGAGGTAATGACGAGGCGATCGCCGCGGCAGCGGGACGTCTGCCGGTTGTGCTGCTTGACCGCGATGTTGCCGACGGCGGTGTCGATCTGGTGACATCTAACAACCGTGAGCTAGTCGCCGGCTTGGTAGACGCCTTGGCCGTTGCGGGCAGCGAGCGTCTGTGCCTGCTCACCGAGGCAAGCGACGATAGCCCCGTGCGTCGAGAGCGCGCTGAAGCCTTTACCGATGAGCTTTCGCGACGCGGCCTTGCGGGTGAGGTTGTCACCTTGGCCGATGGCGGTGCCACGGGCGTCGGTCGCTTGGACGAGACTATCCGCGGCTATGCAGGCAAAAAGCTCGGCCTTATCGCTGTCAACGGCTTGGTCTTCCTGCGTCTGACCGAGGCCCTGGCGCAGTTGGGACCTTCGTTGCCGGCGGGTCTCAAAATCGCGACGTTTGACGATTGCCCCTGGAACCGCGTGCTCTTTGGCGGCGTCACCACGGCCGCGCAAGACACCCTTACCATTGCCGAGTGCGTAGTCGAGCGCCTCTCCGAGCGCATCGACGTCGTTACCACCACCGTGGGCGAGGCCGCAAAGCTGGCGCCCAAACGCATCGAGATCCCCGGCCACATCGAGCACCGCGCATCGACCTCGCGCTAGTCACTCGTTCGCAACTGCCTGTTCGCGCACGTTTTTTGAGCGCTTGATACGCTTTAACCCTGCGGAAACATTTTTCTGCGAT
>DXLQ01000031.1:0-15937 GCA_019414685.1 Collinsella sp.
GTTCGCTCGTCAAGATGACCGACGTGCTCCAGGAGCTCGTCGCCCGCTTTGCATAAGCCTGGCTGCACAAGTCCAAAAGACGAATCGCCCCGTCCTCAACCAAGAACGGGGCGATTTTTTTTGCTGCAATGAGAACAGGTTGACGCACGCCAGCCTCTTAACGCAAGGAGTGTCACAAACTGCCGGTACAAAAGGAACGTCCCCAAGTGCCAAGTGTTCCGGCAACGCCGATGTTTTGGCAACGACAGCGAGCGGGTCGCATTTGAGACAAGGTGACGTGAAGCGAAAGGGCGCTGACCTTCTGGTCGCGCCCTTGAAGTTGAACGTCAGATTGTCCAAATGCGGCCCGCGCAGCGTCGAGTCGTTACGGCGTTTGGTAAAACGCCGTAACTCTAGTAGTTGGCTTCGTAGCCGTTGCCGTCACCGGTGGGCTCTTCGTAGTAGTCCGAATCGCTTGAATCGCTTGAGTCATCGGAATCGTCAAAGCTGATCGATGAGGTTGCGGTACCGTTTGCGTAGTCGTCAGACGTGTTGTTGTTCAGGTCGCCAATCGTAGAGCTGGAACCGTCGGAAAGACCCATGGTGTTGGGACCCTTGGGATCCTTGCCGGCATCGACACGCTCCATCATTTCCTTGAGCTCGTCCTCGTAGACAAAGACGTAGCTCACACCGTCGATCATGGTGCTGTCGTCGGCGTACGAGGGCAGGTTGGCCGAGTAGATACCGTCGACATCCATACCGCGCATGGCGTTGACCGTAGCCACGATATCCTGAACGCTCATATCGGTTACAAGCATATCGGACAGCGAATTAACCAGGCCAAAGATCTTCGTGGCATCGAAGTTATTGAGAATCTGGTTGGCAAGGGCGCCAAGCACCTGACGCTGGTGGCGCATGCGCGTGTAATCGCCGTCGGCATAGGTGTAGCGGCAGCGGGCATAGGTAAGGGCGGTGGCACCGTCCATATGCTGCTGGCCAGCGGTAATCTTAATATCCAGGTGCTCGGGGTCGTCAACATCATCGGTTGCGTTAATGTCGATACCGCCAACCGAATCAATCAGCGCCTGCATACCGTCGAAGCTGACCTCGGCATAGTGGGAAATCTGAACACCGCACAGCTCGTTGACCGCCTCGACCATGGCCTCGGCGCCGCCAACGGTATGGCAGGCGTTGATCTTCATGGTCTCGCCCTTGTACTCGACCTTGGTGTCGCGCGGAACGGAAATGAGCGTCGCCTGCTTTTGCGTGGGGTCGATGCGTGCCAGGATAATCGAGTCGGCACGATACGTATCCTCGCCCGGACGGCCGTCGGTGCCAAGAAGCAGCACGTAGAACGGATCCTTTGCCTCATCGGTGTCAACCAGAACCCGACGCAGATTGTCGGTAATGACATTAGAATCGCCGAGCTTGCCCATAATGGTGGCAAACCACAGGCCGGCAGCGGTAGTGGCACTCAGCAGCACACCAAGCACGACAATGAGCGCGACGTGACGAATCGTGTGGCTACGACGACGTTGACGAGCGCGCTCGGAATAGCGAGCCACGTTATCGCGACTGTAGATCTTGGCCTGCGCACCAGTTGAGGGTCTTCGGGCGGTGGTATCCGCGAGGGGCTTTTTATTAAACATAGGCAACCTGTATTAGTAGATGACGGGATCGGGGACGGTAGCATGCTCGACATGCGCGCCGAGCGCCTGCAGCTTTTCGACAAACTGCTCGTAGCCGCGCTTGATGTGATGGATAGCCGAAACCTCGGTCGTCCCGTCGGCGATCAAGCCCGCTACGACGAGGGCCGCTCCGCCACGCAGATCGGGCGAGGTAACCTGTGCACCCGAGAAACCCTTGACGCCATGAATCATGGCATGATGGCTCTCGATACGAATGTCGGCACCCATGCGCACCAGCTCAGAGGCAAACATAAAGCGATTCTCGAAGATGTTCTCGGTAATAACGGAACTGCCGTCGGCGAGAGCGGAGAGCACCATAATCTGCGCCTGCATGTCCGTCGGGAAGCCGGGGAACGGAAGCGTTTGGATGTCGACCGGCTTGATACGCTCGGCACGGTTCACATGGACGCCATCCTCGACGCGCTCGCAGTCGATACCCATGAGCTCCATCTTCTTGAGCACCATGCCCAAGTGAATGGGGCAAAAGCCCGTGACATCGACACCACCATCGTCGGCCATCAACGCACCGGCAACGATAAAGGTACCGGCCTCGATGCGGTCGCCCACTACGCGATGGGTAACAGGATGCAGTTCTTCCACGCCCTCGATGGTCACGACAGGCGTACCGGCGCCAACAATCTTGGCGCCCATCTCGTTGAGCATGTTGGCGAGATCGACGATCTCGGGCTCGCGGGCGGCATTGTCGATAACCGTGGTGCCCTGCGCGCGCACGGATGCCATGATGAGGTTCTCGGTCGCACCGACGCTGGCGAACTCGAGCGTAACGGTGGTACCGCGCAGACCTTGGGGCGCATTAGCGTTGATGTAGCCGTGGGCGGTATCGAACTCAACGCCCAGGGCCTCGAGACCAAGAATGTGCATATCGATCTTGCGAGCACCCAGGTTGCAGCCGCCCGGCATGGCGATCTTGGCGCGATGGAAGCGGCCCAGCAGGGGTCCCATCACGGCGGTGGAAGCACGCATCTTGGCGACGAGCTCGTAGGGGGCCTCCCAAGAATCGACCTGAGAGGTATCAATCTCGAGCGTGTGCTCGTCGAGAACATCGATCGTAGCGCCCATGCCCTTGAGCACCTTGCCCATCACGTGGACATCGGAAATATCGGGCACGTTCTGCAGCGTCGTCTTGCCCGGCGCCAGAAGCGTTGCCGCCATGAGTTTGAGTGCGGAGTTCTTGGCGCCCGAAACGGGCACGGAGCCTCCGATGGCGTGGCCACCCTCAACGCGGATAATATCCAAGGTCTACCCTTTCAAAAAGCATGCCCGGGATGGCTGAGCCATCCCGGGCATGATGTGTTCGCAAATGGTCGAACGCTAAATCGTTTGACTATTGGGCAAGCTTGAGCTTACACCATGCGATTTCATTATAGAGGTAGGCGCGGCGTGCATCATCCTCCGACAAATTACCCAGCTTCTCTTCAAAACCTTGAATATCAGCTTTAAGCTTGTCGGCATCGACGGTCGCCAAATCGCAAGCGCGCTCGGCGAGAACGGTCACGACATCGTCCGCAACCTGGGCATAGCCGCCGGCCACGGCAAACGTGTGGTCGACAGTGCCCATGGCCTTATCGGAAACGCGAACGTAACCGCGGTCGATCGTGCAGATCTCGCTGGAGTGAGCAGGCAGAACGCCAAACTCGCCATCCGTGGACGGAATCGACACAAACGCAGCGTCGCCCTCATAGGCGCAGCTCACGGGGCACACGATGCGGATACGCATAACCTACTTCTCCCCCATCTTGCGGGCGCGCTCGCGCACGTCCTCAATCGTGGAAGCATAGCGGAAAGCCTGCTCGGGCAGGTCATCGGCCTTGCCGTCGACAATCTCGGCGAAAGAGCGGACGGTATCCTCGACGCGGACGTAGACACCGGGGTTGCCGGTGAACTTCTCGGCGACGTGGAAGGACTGCGAGAGGAACTGCTGAATCTTACGGGCACGGTTGACCGTAAGGCGCTGCTCCTCGGACAGCTCGTCCATACCCAGAATGGCGATGATGTCCTGAAGGTCGGAGTACTCCTGCAGGAGCTCCTGGACCTTGACGGCGACACGGTAGTGCTCCTCGCCGACGATCGAGGGATCGAGAGCGTCGGAGGAAGATGCGAGCGGGTCGATAGCCGGGAACAGGCCGAGCGACGAAATGCTACGCGAAAGAACCGTGGTGGCGTCGAGGTGCGTAAACGTTGTGGCAGGCGCCGGGTCGGTCAGGTCGTCTGCGGGGACGTAGACAGCCTGGACGGAGGTAATGGAGCCCGTCTTGGTCGAGGTAATGCGCTCCTGGAGGTCGCCCATCTCGGTTGCCAGCGTGGGCTGGTAACCAACGGCGGACGGCATACGGCCCAGCAGTGCGGAAACCTCGGAACCTGCCTGGGAGAAGCGGAAGATGTTGTCGATGAACAGCAGAACGTCCTGGCCACGATCACGGAAATACTCAGCGGTAGTAAGGCCGGCCAGACCGATGCGCAGACGCGCTCCGGGCGGCTCGTTCATCTGACCATAGACCAAGCAGGTCTTGTCGATAACGCCAGACTCGCTCATCTCGAGGAACAGGTCGGTGCCCTCGCGGGTACGCTCGCCGACGCCGGTGAACACCGAGGTGCCGCCGTGCTCCTGGGCGAGGTTGTTGATGAGCTCCTGAATCAGAACGGTCTTGCCGACGCCGGCGCCGCCGAACAGGCCCGTCTTGCCGCCACGGATGTAGGGCTCGAGCAGGTCGACAGCCTTGATGCCGGTCTCGAAGATCTCGGTCTTGGTGGTGAGCTCGTCGAAACGGGGCGCTGCATGGTGGATGGGGTAGAACTCCTCCACCTCGGGCATGGGCTTGCCGTCGACGGGCTTGCCCATGACGTTCCAAATGCGGCCGAGCGTCTTGGGACCAACGGGCATCTTCATGGGCTCACCGGTATCGGTGGCGATGAGGCCGCGCTGCAGGCCGTCGGTCGAGGACATGGCGACCGTGCGGACGACGCCGCCCGGAAGCTGGCTCTCGACCTCGAGGATCGTGCTCAGGTGACCGATCGGGGTCTCGGCCTCGACCGTGAGCGCGTTGTAGATCGGGGGCACCGCGCCGTCAAACTTGACGTCGACGACAGGGCCGATGATTCGCACGATGCGACCATCACCGGCAGTCGTCTTCTTGGTGGCTTCCTCGACCGCAAGCTTTACGGTGTTATTAGCCATTACTGTTCCTCCAATGCTGAGGCTCCGCCGACGATCTCGTTAATCTCGGTCGTGATCGAAGCCTGGCGCACGCGACTATACGTGCGGGTAAGGGTCGAGATGATCGCGGTGGCGTTTTCCGTCGCGGAGTGCATGGCCTTGCGGCGTGCACCCTGCTCGGCAGCCGCCGAATCGATCAGGGCCTGGTAGATGACCGTCAGGATATAAGACGGCACAAGCTTGCCGAGAACATGCTCGGGAGAGGGCACGAACTCGAACGTGGACGAGATGCGCTTAGGGGCGTCGGTCTCGTTCTTACGCGGACCGTGGGCCATAGCGATCATCTCGGGGTCGAGCGGCAACAGATGCTCGACGCGAAGCTCCTGATCCACGCGGTTCTTGGCGTGGTGGTAGACAAGCTCGACACGGTCAAGCTCACCGGCACGATACGCATCGCAGATATGAGAGGAGATCATGCGGGCCTGATTGAAATCGGGCTCAGAGGAGTTGCCCTCAAAGTGCATGACGACGTTTTCGCGGTCACGGAAATACGTGGCCGGTTTGCGCCCACACGCGATGATCTCGCACTCGATGCCGTCGTTCGCCCAAGAAGCGGCGAGCTTTTCGGCCGTGCGCTCCACCGTCGTATTGAAACCGCCGGCAAGGCCGCGGTCCGAGGCAATAACGACAATCAGGCCATGCTTGACGCTCTCATGCTTCTGCAGCATGGGATCGGTGCCCGAACAGGAGGCGTCGCCGGCGACCGTCAACATGACGTCGGTCAGCGCCTCCTTATAGGGCTCGGCCTGCTTGGAGCGATCGAGAGCACGACGGATCTTGGCCGTAGAGACCATCTCCATCGTGCGCGTGATCTGCTTGGTCGTGGTAACCGAGGAGATTCGCTTCTTAATGTCGCGAAGGTTGGCCATGGGGCTTAGTTCTCCTCTGATCCAGAAACATCCGAATGGTGCTTGGCCATGAACTGCTGCTTGAAGTCGCCGATGACGCGCAAGAGCTCAGCCTTGGTGTCATCATCGATCTTCTTGGCGCGAACCTTGTCGAGCAGCGAGCCAAAGCCATTGTCCATGTACTCGATGAGCTCGGCACGGAAAGGCAGCACGTCGGCAATCTCCAGGTCATCCAGGAAGCCCTCGTTGCCAGCGAACAGCGTAACGATCTGCTCGCCAACCTCAAACGGCTTGTAGCGCGGCTGCTTAAGGAGCTCAGTCATGCGAGCGCCGTGGGTAAGCTGCTTTTGCGTGGCCTCGTCGAGGTCGGAGCCGAACTGTGTGAAGCCGGCGAGCTCCTGGTACGAAGCAAGGTCCAGACGGAGGTTGCCGGCGACCTGCTTCATGGCCTTGGTCTGTGCGTCGCCACCGACGCGGGACACGGAAATGCCCACGTCGACTGCCGGGCGCTGGCCCTGGAAGAAAAGCTCGGACTGCAGATAGATCTGACCATCGGTAATGGAAATGACGTTGGTCGGAATGTAGGCCGAGACGTCGCCGTCCTGGGTCTCGATGATCGGCAGTGCCGTCATGGAGCCGTAGCCGTTCTTCTTGGACATCTTGACGGCACGCTCGAGCAGACGAGAGTGCAGGTAGAAGATGTCGCCAGGATAGGCCTCGCGTCCGGGCGGACGATGCAGCGTCAGCGACATCTGACGGTAGGCCACGGCCTGCTTGGACAGGTCATCGTAGATGACGAGCACGTGGCCGCCGGGGTTGGTCTCGCTAGCGGGCTTGCCATCCTCGCCGTTGTACATGAAGAACTCGCCGATAGCGGCACCGGCCATAGGCGCGATGTACTGCATAGGGGCGGAATCGGCAGCGGTTGCCGAAACGATGATGGTGTAGTCGAGCGCACCGTGCTGAGCGAGGGTCTCGCGGATGTTGGCAACCGTGGAGGCCTTCTGGCCGACGGCGACATAGATGCAGACCATGCCCTTGCCGCGCTGGTTGAGGATAGCGTCGATGGCGATGGCGGTCTTACCGGTCTTACGGTCGCCAATGATGAGCTCTCGCTGACCGCGACCAATAGGCACCATGGAGTCGATGGCCAACAGGCCGGTCTGAACCGGCTCGCACACCGGGGTACGGTCGATGACGCCGGGGGCCTTGAACTCAATGGGACGACGGTGCGTGGCGACGATGTCGCCCAGGCCGTCGATGGGCTGGCCGAGCGGATTGACGACGCGGCCGAGCATGGCGCGGCTCACGGGGATATCCATAATGCGGCCAGTGGTGCGGCACTCGTCGCCTTCCTTGATGGAGTCGACGGCACCAAACAGAACGGCGCCGACCTCGTCACGGTCAAGGTTCTGGGCAAGGCCGAAGACGGTCTCACCGGTATCGGAGCTCTTGAACTCCAGAAGCTCGCCTGCCATGGCGCTCTTGAGGCCGGAGACGCGCGCGATGCCGTCGCCTACCTCGTCGACCGTTGAAACCTCATGCGTATCGACCGTCGCGGAGAGGCTCGTAAGCTGCTCCTGCAGTTTCTTGGCGATATCCTGGGCATTGAGGGTTTCGGACATTAGGCTTCACCTCCGTACGAATTAGCAGAGTTTGCGAGGGTCTCCTGCGCGATGCGCAGCTGCGTCTTGACGGAAATGTCACGACGCTCGCCGCGGGCCTCGAGCACCAGGCCGCCCACGATAGACGGGTCGACCTGCTCGATAAGGAATACCTTGCGGCCGAAGTCCTGCTCGCATTTCTTAGTGATGGTTTGACGCAGCTCGTCGTCGAGCGGGATCGCCGTGGTGACGGTCACGCCCACTACATCCTCGTCTTCCTCGGCAACATACTTAAAGGCAGCTGCCACCTTGGGAAGAAGGTCGAGCTGGTCGCGCTTGGACATGGTGTCGAGCACGGCGATGATCTCGGGGCTGGCAGAAGCCAGGCGCTCGATCATCTCGAGGTCCTCGAACACATGGTTCTCGGCCTTAGCGGCTTCCAGAAGGGAGCGCGCGTAGGTCTCGAGCACCTTGTCCTGATAGCGGCTAGTCGGCATTCAGGCTACCTGCTTCCTGGATGTAACGCTCGATGAGCTTCTTCTGCTCGGTCTCGTCCTCGAGTGCCTCGCCCACGATCTTGGTGGCGACGGCAACGGACAGGTCGGCGATGGAGCTCGCGGCACCGGCGTAGATGGACTTGCGCTCGTCCTCGACGGTCGTATGGGCCTTGGCGATGATCTCCTCGGCCTCCTTGTGAGCAGCCTCGATGATACGGGCGCGCTCGGACTCGGCGTCCTTACGGGCCTCGAGAACGATGTCGGCAGCCTGACGACGGGCGTCGGTGACGATCGAGTCGGACTCAGCGCGCTTGGCGATGGCCTCCTGCTTGGTCTTCTCGGCCTCGTCGAGGCTCTCCTCGATCTTCTTGCCGCGCTCCTCCATGGTTTTCATGATGCCCGGCAGGGCGACCTTGGCCAGCACGATCCAGATAATCAGGAAGGCGATAAGCGCCGGGATGAACTCCGCCATCTTAGGGATGAGGATGTCCGCACCGGCAGCGCCGTCCTCGGCGAACGCGGAAACCGGCATGAGCAGCGCGGCCGCGGACGCGGAGAGTGCGATCGCGCTCTTCTGGGATGAAAGATTCATACTTGACGCTCCGTGCTATTTAACGATCAGCGCGACAACGAAGCCGATCAGAGCCAGAGCCTCGCCGAAGGCGGAGCCCATGATGAAGACGGTGAACACGCGGCCCTGGACCTCAGGCTGACGGGCCATAGCACCCGTAGCACCCAGAGCAGACAGGCCGATAGCAAGACCAGCGCCGATAACACCGAGACCGTAACCGATAACTCCCACGATTCCTCCTTTGTCGTGCGTGTCTTATTTCACGCAGGATAACCTTTTTATAACTGCCGGGCTCCATGGGTACGGGCACCGGCGGTTTAACGAATTGCCTTACCTTTAAGGCGCGAACGGAAGATTACTCCTCCTCCGCGACCTCCTCTGCTTCGGAGACATACACGGCGGTAAGGACCGTGAAAACGTAAGCCTGGATGGCGCCGACCACAAGCTCGATCGCGTAGATCAGGATGAGGATGGCAAGCCAGGCAAGCGAAGGCAGGGCGCCGACGGCGTGGGCCGCGGAAACCTGCTGAAGCAGCGGCTGCATGAACATGCTCGCCATGATGGCGAACGAACCCATGACCACGTGTCCTGCGAACATGTTGCAGAACAGACGGACGGCAAGCGTGATGAGGCGCAGGAAGGTCGAGAAAAGCTCGACGACCCACACGAGCACGTTCATCGGGAAGCTCACGCCCTGCGGGGCGAGGCTCTTGATGTAGCCGATCACGCCGTGAGCCTTGCATCCGTAGTAGATGAAGTACACGAAGGCGAAAATGGCGAGTGCGGCGGTGGAGCCGATTGCGCCGGTGCCGGGCTTCATTCCCGGGATCAGGCCGATCATGTTATTGATCAGGATGAACAGGAAAAGCGAGCACAGGAATGGGAAGTGCTTCTTCCAGTTCTCACCCACGACACCCTTGCCGATATCGTTCTCGACGTACTCGATGATGTACTCGAAACCGTTGACGAAGAAGCCCTTGGGAACCAGGGTCTGCTTCTTCTTGAACACGGCTAGGACGATCAGGAGCACGATCGTGGAGACGATCAGCCAAAACGAGTACTGCGTGATGCCGCAGCTCAGATCGCCCACGACAGGGGTGGAGCTGAACTCGCTGACCAGATGATTAATCTCATCAGGCAGCTTTTCAAAAATTTCCACGACTTACCTTTCGACCTCATGAGGATCTCGCAGCGCCTTGGCGACGCGAACCGCGCAGGCGGCCATAAAGGCCACGAAGCCGATCGCCTCGCCCAGGAGGAACATGCGAAATGCCTCTCCGAACAACACAAACACAATCAAGGTAAAGACAAGCAACGCGATTGCCGAGACCGCGAGACTCACCATACCCTTGAGCATGTCCGCATTCTGCTTATCGTCAAGAACCGGCTTGAGCGTAAAGACAAAGGGAAGGAAGGCAATCGCGCCCGCGATGGCACCTGCAACGATAGCGAGCAGATCGGCTATCTGAAACACTGGCGTCCTCACTTTCCTTTTTTATCGCCTCACAGGACAGTTCCCGCCAAACATTGGTGACTATTGTACGAGCCAATCGCTAAAGTACAACCGTAAAACAAACGGTTAATACGCACCTGTACGTTTTCTTAAGGCCTTCTTTATGCCGCAGGTACGGTAATACGTTTTTTCGAACCCCTCAGCTCAAAACGTCCGTTAACAGGAGTGCGCGCGGTCGTCTTTTGCTCGCCCGCGCGCACCATTTCTTCGTATTTTCGACGTTAGCCGGTATGGCCCAGAGATTACAGCGTGCCGTAGATGCGGTCGCCGGCGTCGCCCAGGCCGGGAACGATGTAGGCAGCCTCGTTGAGATGGTCGTCGATAGCGCAGGTATAGATATGCACATCTGGGTCCTTCTCGGTCAGCGACTTGAGGCCCTCGGGGGCAGCGACGATGCACAGCATGCGGATGTCCTTGACACCGCGCTCGCGCAGGTAGCTGATGGCCATCTCGGCCGAACCGCCCGTGGCGAGCATGGGGTCGACGACCAGGCAGATGCGCTGGTCGATATCCTTGGGCATCTTGCAGTAATACTCATGCGGCTCATGGGTAACCTCGTCGCGTTCCATACCGATGTGGCCTACGCGAGCGGAGGGCACCAGGTCGAGAATGCCGTCGACCATGCCAAGGCCCGCACGCAGGATGGGCACGATGGCGAGTTTCTTGCCGGCGAGCTGTTTGAACGTGTCGGTAGTGATGGGGGTCTCGACTTCGACGTCTTCCATAGGCAGGTCGCGCATGGCCTCGTAGCCGTCAAAAAGCGCGAGTTCGCGCACGAGCTGGCGGAACTGGTTGGTGCCGGTGTTTTTGTCGCGCAGGATCGACAGCTTGTGCTGGACAAGCGGATGGTCGACAAGGGTCACGCGGGACGTATCGTAGGTGACGGTCATGGGTTGATTGCCCCTTTCGTTGCGGCCGAGAAACGGCTTTGCTAACACGGCGCACGGCGATGTTGTTGCCGCGCGCCGTGCATAAGTTTAGCGGTTTGTTGTATCGATCGGCTCGTCGCAGCCCTACTGTGCGGTACTGAGCGAGCGCTTGACTGCATCACGCCAGCCCGCAAGGTTTTGCTCGCGACGCTCGGCGGACATATGGGGAAGGAAGGTCCTAACGATCTGGGCATTTTGCTCCAGCTCTTCAAGGTCTTCCCAATAGCCGACGGCAAGACCCGCCAAGTACGCGGCACCGATTGCCGTGGTCTCCACCGTCTCGCATTGCAGCACGGGGATATCCAGCAGGTCGGCCTGGAATTGCATGATGAACTCGTTGCGTGAGGCGCCGCCATCGACGGACAGGCGCTCAATCGAAAGTCCCACGTCCTGCTCCATGGCGCGCAGCACGTCATAACTCTGGTAGGCCATGGACTCGCAGGCCGCACGCACAATGGTCGCGCGACTCGAGGCACCGGTCAGGCCGCACACGATACCGCGGGCATGCGGATCCCACCAGGGAGCGCCCAAACCCGCAAAGGCGGGAACGAAGTAGCAGCCCTCGTTGTCGTTGATTGAAACGGCGAGTTGCGCGGACTCGCTCACGCTCGAGATGATGCCCATGTTGTTGCGAAGCCAGTTCATCGTTGAGCCGGCGGCAAAAATAGAGCCCTCGAGCGCATAGCTGACTTTGCCGTCCGCAGCGATACCGATGGTGGAGACCAGGCCATTCTTGGATTCGACGATCTCGTCGCCGGTGTTCATGAGCATAAAGCAGCCCGTGCCATAGGTGTTTTTGGTCTGGCCGGGACGGAAACAGCAGTGGCCGAACAGCGACGCCTGTTGGTCACCCGCCACGCCCATGATGGGCGGCATGTTGGTCATGATGTCGCTCGCGACGCGGCCGTAGTCGCCCGAGCTCCAGCGAACCTCGGGCATCATGGAACGTGGAACGTCAAAGAGCGCCAGCAGGTCGTCGTCCCAATCGAGCGTATGGATATTAAAGAGTGCCGTGCGGCTGGCATTGGTGTAGTCGGTGGCAAAGACCTGGCCGCCGGTGAGGTTGTAGATGAGCCAGGTGTCGATGGTGCCAAACATGAGGTCGCCCGCCGCCGCGCTCTCGCGTGCGCCGTCGACGTTGTCGAGAATCCACTGCACCTTGGAGGCCGAGAAATACGGGTCAAGCGTGAGTCCCGTGCGGGAGCGCACCAGCTCCTCGCAACCCTGTTCAACCAACGCGTCGATCGCCGGCGCGGTACGACGGCACTGCCATACGATGGCGTTATAGATGGGCTGGCCGCTCACGCGGTCCCAGACCACCGTGGTCTCGCGCTGGTTGGAGATGCCGATGGCGGCGATGCGGTCAGAATGGATGCCGCTCTTAAACTGAACCTCCATCATGACGGCAATCTGGCTGGCAAGGACCGTCATGGGGTCTTGCTCTACCCAACCGGGACGCGGAAAACTCGTTTTGACGCTGCGACGTGCCTGCGCGACGATGCATCCATACTCGTCGACGATGGTCGCAAGTACCGAGGTGGTGCCGCAGTCGAGCGCCATGATGTAGGAACCGCCAAAGTTAAACGAGGCATCTTCCATGCCCAGGCTGCCCAGATTCAACGACATCGCTTACACCTTTCTATTGCATCGGGTCGGACAGGACCCGTTCGATCTCTGATGCGGGAAGTGCGCCTTGGCGCAGGATCTGGAGCCCGCCGCGCTGGAACGACACGATGGTCGAGGCGTCGCGACACGGGGTCTCGCCGGCGTCGACGGCAACATCGACCCCCTCCAGGATGCGACCTTCGACGGCGGCAAAGCTTGCCGGCGAGGGCGCGCCGTGTGTGTTGGCGCTCGTGCAGGCAAGGGGACTGCCGCAGGCGCGGATGAGCGCTTGGACCACGGGAGAGGCCGAAGCGCGCAGGGCCACGGTGTCGTCGGCAGCACGCATAAAGGTCGGCACGCAGGGAGCCGCCTTGACCACGATAGTCAGGGCTCCCGGCCAGCATCGTCGCGCAAGTACGCGGGCATCTTCCGGGATATCCACGCCATAGCGGTCGAGCGCCTCGACGCCATCGACCAGCCAGGCGACCGTTTGGGTGAGTTCACGTTGCTTGAGAGTGAAGATGCGTCGATAGCCGGTGCCGAGCGCAGGGACTGCGGCACCGTTGACGGCAGCCTGCGGATCGCGCGGCCACGATGGGAATTCGCTTGTATCTTGGGGCACGGCGTCCGAGAAGGCGTTGACTGCCACGGCGACACCGTAGACGGTCTCGGTCGGAATCAAGGCCAGGCCGCCGCGGCCGAGCACCTCGGCTGTGCGCTCGACGGCAAGCCGATGCGGCTCGCGCGTTCCCTCGTATACCCGATAGACCGTCTGCATGTGTATGCCAGCCCCTTACGCTCTGGTGAAAGTTTGTTTACTGAGGGGCATTCTCGCACGAAACGTTCAACCTATTTGGCCAGAGTGCATGTTGGTTTGGTGAGCGGCTCTAGTAGTCGGTGAAAGTGAGGGGGTTAATCGAAGATTTTTAGCGCGCAAGCGTAACGGTACGATCGGGAAACTCGATGCTTGCAACCAGTTTTCCGCCGAGGCTCTCTGCGTACCTGCTCAGCGTGTCGAGCCTCATCGAACCCAACTCCCCACGCTCGAGCTCGGATACACGTTTTTGAGAAACGCCCATCGACTGGGCGACCGACGCCTGTGTTAGATCTTTTAACCTGCGAATCTGAGCAAGCTTATAGGCTTCGATACGATCGCGAGTCCTCTCCTGCTCGGCGGTAATGGAGTCGCGTGTTATCCCGCGAGATTCCATATACTCATGCAGTTCCATCTCGATCGAGCCTCCTTACGTGGCGACGGTATATTTGCTCGGCCCTTGGAATGTTGATCGCATACCAACCGTTCCATTTTGCCCTTGACGATCCCGCTCGCGACTTATCACCCGCCAATAGCAATACCGCCTGGCGCTTGGGGTCAAAGGCGAAGAGGATGCGAATCACCTGCCCACCACACGACGTCACTCTCAGCTCCTTTAAATGATGAAGCTTCGAGCCCTTTACGCGGTCAACCAGCGGACGACCAAGGCTGGGACCTTCCTTCTCGAGCACCAAAAGGTCTGCATAAATCTGCTTCAGCGTAGCTTCATCCTGCTCATCAAGCCAAGGTTCAATGTAATCAAGCACGATACGGTACCGATGCAGCTGATTTGACATACCTTTCTCCTTCTATAGTAGAAGTTTTACGGTATATTGCAAGGACAAACTTGCGCAAATGTCTATTAATTCAGCTTAAATACGCTGTTTGGGCTCGGTGACGATGGCTCGGACGATGCGGGGGCGATCGGTGAGGTCATGGACGATACGCACGTCCGAAAGGCCTGCCTGGCGACAGAGCTCGGCCGCGGCATCGAGGGCACCCTCGTAGAGCTCGCAGGCAAACAGGCCGCCGGCGCGCAGCATGTAAGGCGCCGCATTGAGCAGGCGGCGGAAAATATCGAGGCCGTCGGCGCCGCCCTCGAGCGCCAGGTCGGGCTCAAAGTCCTTGACCTCGTGCGGCAGCGAGCGCATGACGTCGGTCGGGATGTAAGGCGGGTTGGAGACGAGCACATCAAAGGTGCCCCACTCTTCGCGGGGAATGGAACTCACCAGGTTGGTGAGGCTAAAGGCAACCTCATCTGCCGTGAGGCCGAGGGCGTCGCGGTTTTTGGTGGCCAGATCGATGGCGCGCGGCTCGATATCGGTGGCGGTGCAGGTAACGTGGCCGCGGCGCTCCCAGGCAAGGGAGAGCGAAATGCAGCCCGTGCCGCAGCCGACCTCGAGAACGCGGGCAGTGCAGGGCTCGGTTGGGGCAGGCGCAGCGGCATCCTGAGCTGAAGCCGTCTCCTGGCCGGCACCCTCGATGGCGATGCCGTATTCGTCGAGCTCGGGCTCGGCGGCTTCCGCGGCGTCGGCTTCTGCTGCCTGCGCGGCAGCTTCCTCGGCCTCGCGGTCGGCCAGCTCCTCGGCATAGGCACGGCTGCCCAGCACGTCGCTGCCTAGCGCCGCCTCATCGGCGGCCGTCAGGTTAGCGGCACGGCGCTCGACAGTCGCGCGCTCGTCGGCCAGCGCCGCCTCGGATTTGCGGGCCTCTTCGACCTCATCGTTCCAAGGCAGCTCAACACGCTGACGGGCAGCAGCCTCGGGGCTCAGCACCTCGGCATCCAGATAATTGAGGACTTCCTCGACGAGCATCTCGGTCTCGGGGCGCGGAATGAGCACACCGGGGGCGCACGCGACGTCGATCATGCGAAACTGCGTGCTGCCGGTGATGTATTGCAGCGGCTCGCCCTTAGCACGGCGGACAACGGCCGCATGCATGGTCTCGAGCTGGGCCGCGTTAAGCGTCTCGTCCATACGCATATATAGGTCAATGCGCGCCAGGCCCGTGGCGGCGCACAGCAGCCACTCGGCAGAAAGACGGGGGTGCTCCTCGCCGCGCTCGGCCAGGTACTCCTTGGTCCACTCGAGACAACGCTTGATGGTCCAAATCTCGTTTGCCATGGGGCCCTCCCCTCTTAAGCGCCGGACGGCGCGCGAATGTCGGAGCAGATTGTACGCGAGGCCAGCGCTTGGCAAGGGACGATTGAAGGCGATTATCGAGAATCAGCCCAGAATTTTGCACCGGGCTTGCTCAAAGTGCTCATTCGTCGACGTCTAAATCTGCATTCGTCAAGCTTTTGGCAAGGTTGACCCAAAACTGGCCAATATCTAACCAAGAACTTGCCACATCGCTTGACGCACGACCCATCAAAAATCGCCCCGCGACTTCTCGGACGCTTTTTCGAGCAATATTTTCGATAGCAGATATATGCCGTCAATTACCTTAAGCAGGTAAGCAGCTCAAATGACATCACAGCCGACTGAATAAAATATCAAGGCAATGTCACCAATGACTGCCCTACGGATCATTTGACAACCAAGGAAACGCCGATGTTTTGGCAATGCCAGCGAGCGACGTCCAGAGCGAACAAGTTGGCATCAGAACCACCCTTAAAAAGGGTGGTTTGCTCTTAGGGTATAACCCACGGGCCC
>DXLQ01000032.1:0-15680 GCA_019414685.1 Collinsella sp.
TCCTCGGCCATGCGCTGCGCAAACGGATAGACCTGCGCGATCGGCGCCGTCTTGTCATCGGACACGCCCCACACAAAGGTCGGCGGCATCTGGCGCGAAACATGTGTGGAGGGGCAGATATCGGCCAGGTGCTCGTCAGTTGCCTCGCCACCCGTCACCATCGACAGGTAGTCGTTGAGCAGATCGCGCCCCGTCTTGCCGCCCGTCTTGGGCACACGCAAGTCAATGCGCGGATCGCGCGTCTGCATGTCGCGCACATAGGCAAAGTCGAGCAGCGGATAGCCCAGCACCACGGCATCGGGACGAATGTCGTCCGGACGCGCCCCTGCCAGGCCCGCGAAGGGACCGGTCTTCCACTGTGTCGCCAGCGAGGCGCAGATCATACCGCCCGCAGAAAAGCCCACAACGCACACGCGCTTGGGATCGACATGCCACTCGTCGGCATTCGCACGAACCGTGGCGACCATCTTGGCAAGATCTGCCTGGGGGTGAGGAAAGCTCACGTCACCCGTGCCACTCGTCACATAGTTGAGCACAAAGGCCTGGTAACCGTGATCCAAAAACGCAAACGCCACGGGATCCTGTTCATGCGGGGCGATATGCGTAAACGCACCTCCGCCGCAGATAATCACGGCAGGGCGGCGGCCATTCGGTTTATCGGGCAGCGGCTCGGCACCCAAATACGTAAACGTCGCTGGATATTCCTCGGTCGGTTCCTCGCCCCACAGCGCGTGGTTCTCGACAATCATATGTGCTCCCTTCGCGCAAATTATGCGCCCTTGTTTTTCGTCTTCAAGCGTACCCCACTTGGGCCCGTGGCACAGAAACACTTCAGCAACAAGCTTCCCATCAACTGATATATCACATAATCCCAGCTCAGGACCATCGCTGAGCAGCGTAGAATAGGGGACGTTGACCAAGCCGCGAAACACATATGAAACGTTTCCGGCAAACCAAACGCGCGATATGCGCCTATTTAAGTTGGAGGCAACTATGGGTCTGCTCGATTCGCTTAAGTCCACCTTCACCTCGACGGGCGAGGCGTCCGTTCCGCCCGCAGCAAGCTTCGCCACCCGCGAAGGCGTCATCTATGCCCCCGTCAACGGCGTGCTCGTCAACCTGAACGAGGTCCCCGACGAGACGATCGCCTCGGGCATGCTTGGCCAGGGCTATGGCATCGAGCCCATTACCGGCACCATCTATGCGCCCGCCAACGGCCGCATCGGCGCTACCACCGTCACCAACCACTCCATTGGCATGATCACCGAGGACGGTCTTCGCGTGTTCATCCATGTTGGCCTGGGCACCGTGGAAATGAACGGCAAGGGTTTTGCCCGCTTTGTCGAGATGGGCGATGTGGTCAAGGCAGGCCAGCCGCTCATCAGCTTCGACCGCGAGGCCATTAAGGCCGCTGGCCACGAGGACATCGTGACCGTCATCGTCTCCGAGCTCGATCGTCTTAAGAGCATCGACCATGTCGGCGAGTCTGGAACGCTTATCGGCGGCAACCCGCTCGTCAAGCTTGGCGACCCGCTGCTGGTTGCCAAGACCAAGTAGTCAGGCCCCGCGCCACACAGCCAAAAGGCACCTCGTCAAGCGCCCGCGACCATTTGGCCGCGGGCGCTTTTCGTTTGAAAAACCATCCCGCCAATGCCTTATCTGTATAGCCCAAATGAGCCGAGCTGCTAGAATATCGAACTGTATGGATAACTATCATTCAACCGTTATGGGAGGATACGTGAACCGCACCAAAATCGCGCAGCTCTACGCCGACGCCGAGTCGCTCGGCGGCCAGACCGTCACCGTCGCCGGCTGGGTCAAGTCCGTCCGCGACATGAAGAACTTTGGCTTTGTAACGCTCAACGACGGCAGCTGCTTCCGCGACCTGCAGGTCGTCATGAACCGCGAGGCACTCGACAACTACGACGAGATCGCCCATCAAAACGTCTCGGCCGCACTCATCTGCACCGGCACCGTCAAGCTGACCCCCGATGCGCCCCAGCCTTTCGAGCTTTCTGCCACTTCCATCGAGGTCGAGGGCGTCAGCGCCCCGGATTACCCGCTGCAGAAGAAGCGCGCAACCGTCGAGTTCCTGCGCACCCAGCAGCACCTGCGCCCGCGCACCAACCTGTTCCGCGCCGTGTTCCGCATCCGTTCTGTCGCGGCTGCCGCCATCCACCGCTTCTTCCAGGAGCAGGGCTTTGTCTACGTCAACACCCCCATCATCACCACGAGTGACTGCGAGGGCGCCGGCGAGATGTTCCGCGTGACCACGCTCGACCCCAAAAATCCGCCCCTCACCGAGTCCGGCGAGGTCGACTGGAGCCAGGACTTCTTTGGCAAGCATGCGAGCCTGACCGTGTCCGGCCAGCTCAATGCCGAGAACTTTGCCATGGCCTTTGGCGACGTGTACACCTTTGGCCCCACCTTCCGCGCCGAGAACTCCAACACCACGCGCCATGCCGCCGAGTTTTGGATGATCGAGCCCGAGATGGCCTTTGCCGATCTGAACGACTACATGGATAACGCCGAGGCCATGCTCAAGTACGTCCTTAAGGACGTTATGGCCACCTGTCCCGACGAGCTCAACATGCTCAACAAGTTTGTGGACAAGGGCCTGATCGAGCGCCTGGACCATGTCGCCAACTCCGACTTTGCCCGCGTCACCTATACCGAGGCCGTCGAAATCCTGGAGCAGGCCGTCGCCGCCGGCCACAAGTTTGACTACCCCGTGAGCTGGGGCATCGACCTGCAAACCGAGCACGAGCGTTTCCTGACCGAGGAGCACTTTAAGCGCCCGACCTTCGTGACCGACTACCCGGCAGAGATCAAGGCCTTCTACATGCGCATGAACGACGACGGTAAGACCGTCGCCGCCGCCGACTGCCTGGTTCCCGGTATCGGCGAGATTATCGGCGGCTCCCAGCGCGAGGAGCGCCTGGATCTGCTCGAGGCCCGCATCAAGGACCTGGGCATGAATCCCGAGCAGTACAAGTACTACCTTGACCTGCGCCGCTACGGTTCCTGCAAGCACGCCGGCTACGGTCTGGGCTTCGAGCGCTTGGTCATGTATCTGACCGGCGTGGGCAACATCCGCGACGTCCTGCCGCACCCGCGCACCGTAGGCAACGCCGACTTCTAATCGTCGGACGCTAGCTCGCGTCGCCACACGCCAACGCTCATCGCACAAGCGTCTCTCGACATCGGTCGAGAGACGCTTTTTTCAACAGCATCCGTCAAGCTTTTGGCAAGTTTTTGGTCAGTTGAGTAGGGCTGTTGAAAACTCAACCCGCCGTTTGCCGACGACTACCGACCGCCCAGAGCGCCCTGCGCCCCTGGGAAAGCCCCGCGTCCTAGGCTCCATACCGTCGCCACCCAAAACGGAAAGGACGTGGGCACGATGACCGAAGCCGCTGTTGAAACCTACGACACCACGACGAGAGGCGCCGCCTCGATGGCAGCCTATCGCGCCGTTCGCATCCTGCAGCTCTTGAGCGAAAACACCGGCGAAGACAAGGCCATACTTTCCGATGAGCTGATCCGGCGCCTCTCCCATCCCGACGACCCCGCCCGCATGCCCATCTCGGCGGCGCGGCGCAGCATCTACACCGCCATCTCCGCGCTTCGCCATGCCGGATACGAAATTGAGTACAAACGCGGCGTGGGCTACAAACTTCTTACCCGCCCGCTCACCGATGAAGAGATCATCCGGCTCCACGGTATGGTCATGCGCAACCGCTCCACGCCTATCGCTATCCGCAAGAGCATGGCGCAGCACTTAGTTGCCATGGCGAGTGCCGACGTTCGCGGCTACCTCGATACACCCGAACCCGTTCCGAGCGCAGGCAGCAAGGCTACCAAGGCAACACGCACGCCCATCAAGCGCATCGACACGTGCGAGCTCGTCGAGCAGGCCATCGACCATGGAACCACGGTGAGTTTTGATATTTCGAGCGTCACGGCACGTGGCGAAACCGAAGTAGCACGGATGACACTCCGCCCCTTTGCCATCAGGCAGCGTGATGGCATCTCGTATTTGCTGGGAACGGTCTATGACGCCCGAGGTGCCGATGACACGCTGCGCACCGTAGAGATTGGTCGCATGAGAAACGTCACCACACGTCTCCTCGACGGCAAGAAGCTCTTCGCCGCCCTCGACGAGGAGGACGACGCCTCCTCCGCCGCATAAGACCCTCCGCCGCCCATTCGACTACCCGTACCGCCCATCCGATTCTGTATTAAAAACCCGCCAGGCTGTTGTAAAAATGGACATCAGCGCTACTATAGTTCCACTTGCACTTTGTCCCAGTGCAGTGTTTCCAGCCATTTTTATACTGGGGGTAATGATATGAAGGACATCACCATCAGTCGCAGGAGCCTTCTGGTCTCCGCCGGCCTGCTCGCGCTCGCCCCGCTCGCCGGATGCGGCGGCAACTCTGGTTCCGGCTCTGCTGCCGCCGGTTCCGACTACACCATCGGCGTTCTGCAACTCACCGAGCATTCCGCACTCGATGCCGCCAACGACGGCTTTGTCAAGGCCATCAAGGAGAGCGGCCTTAAGGTCAAGATCGACCAGAAGAACGCCCAGAACGACCAGTCCACGTGTAAGTCCATTGCCGACAAGTTTGTGGGCGACAACGTCAACCTGATTTATGCCATCGCCACGCCCGCCGCGCAGGCTGCCGCCGGCGCCACGGCCGATATCCCCATCGTGGGCTGCGCCATCACCGACTACGCCGCCTCCGGCCTGGTCCAGGACAACGACAAGCCCGGCACCAACGTCACGGGCGCTTCCGACCTCACCCCGGTCGCCGAGCAGCTCGAGATGATGCAGAAGGTCCTGCCCGACGTTAAAAAGGTCGGCCTGCTCTACTGCACCGCCGAGTCCAACTCCGACGTCCAGATCAAGGCCGCCAAGAAGGAGCTCGACAAGCTGGGCCTCGAGTACACCGATTTCACCGTCTCGAGCTCCAACGAGATTCAGTCCGTCGTCGAGTCTGCCGTGGGCAAGGTCGACGCGCTGTACTCCCCCACCGACAACACCATCGCCGCGGGCGCCTCGCAGGTGGGCCAGATCTGCAAGGAGAACAAGCTTCCCTTCGTGACTGGCGAGGAGGGCATGTGCATGGCCGGCGGCCTGTTCACCCTCTCCATCAATTACGAGGATCTGGGCTACGCCGCGGGCGAGATGGCCGTCAAGATTCTGAAGGGCGAGGCCAAGCCCGAAGACATGCCTATCAAGCACCTCTCGAGCAAGGACCTGGTCGTCGTCAAGAACGACGAGATGGCCGAAGCCCTGGGCATCGACCTTTCCGCTCTGGACGCGTAATGCTATACGCGGCATGCGTCTAGAGCCCGTGCTCGCGCTTTAGCTGCGTTATTCAATATCTGAGCCACAGGGGCGGGCGCTGTAGACCGGCGTCCGCCCTGCTTGTTTCAGGTAAAACAAAACGTCTGTCCGCAGCTCTTCTATGCATTGTTACCGCTATTATGGTGAATCACGTGTCCACCCTATCCTAGGAGGTATGAAGCATGCTCATTGCATTGCAGGGCGCCGTTTCGCAGGGCGTCCTCTGGGGCATTATGGTGCTTGGCGTGTTTATCACGTTCCGCCTGCTCGACATTCCCGATATGACCTGCGACGGCAGCTTTGCCCTCGGCGGCTGCGTCTGCGCTGTGCTCATCGTCAATAACAACGTCGACCCGCTGCTCGCCGTGCTGGCCGGTATGTGCGCCGGCGCCATCGCGGGTGCCGTCACGGGCATTTTGACCACCGTCTTCGAGATTCCCGCGATCCTCGCCGGAATCCTCACCCAGATCAGCCTGTGGTCCATCAACCTGCGCATCATGGGCAAGTCCAATACGCCAATTCTTGCCAAGGGCACCGTGTTCTCGGCCGTCAGCAATATGACCGGTCTGCCGCAGTCCACCGTTGCCATCATCTTGGGCATCCTGCTCGCCGTGGCTATCGTTGCCATCCTGTATTGGTTCTTTGGCACCGAGATCGGCTCGGCGCTGCGCGCCACCGGCAACAACGAGTACATGATCCGCGCTCTGGGCGTCAACACCAACTCCACCAAGATGATCGCCCTCGTGCTCTCCAACGCCCTCATCGGCCTTTCGGGCGCGCTTATCTGCCAGAGCCAGAAGTATGCCGACATTGGTATGGGCACCGGTGCCATCGTTATCGGTCTTGCCGCCATTGTTATCGGTGAGGTGCTCGGCCGTCTGCTGCCCGGCGGCCTCACGCAGTTTAGCGTCCGTCTTGCCTCCGCCGTCTTTGGCTCCGTGGTGTACTTCCTTATCCGCGCCATCGTGCTGCAGTTGGGCATGGACGCCAACGACATGAAGTTGCTCTCCGCCGTGATCGTCGCCGTGGCCCTGTGCGTGCCCGTGGTTTGGGAGCGCTATAAGCTCCGCAGCTCCTACACGAAGGGGGATGAGGCAGATGCTTAAGCTCTCGCACGTCAAGAAGACCTTTAACAAGGGCACCGTCACCGAGAAGCGCGCGCTCACCGGCGTCGACCTCACCCTGAATGACGGCGACTTTGTAACCGTGATCGGCGGCAATGGCGCCGGCAAGTCCACGCTGCTCAACATGATCGCCGGCGTGTACCCGCTCGATTCGGGCGTTATTGAGCTCGACGGCACCGACATCTCGCGCCTGAGCGAGTCGCAGCGCGCCAAGTACCTGGGCCGCGTGTTTCAGGACCCCATGCGCGGTACCGCTGCCGACATGCAAATCGCCGAGAACCTGGCCCTCGCCAAGCGTCGCGGCCAGCGTCGCGGCCTTTCGTGGGGCGTCACCAAGGCCGAGAAAGATGAGTACGTTGAGCTGCTCAAGCGCCTGGACCTTGGTCTGGACACGCGTCTCAACGCCAAGGTCGGCCTGCTCTCGGGCGGCCAGCGCCAGGCACTCACCCTGCTGATGGCCACGCTCACCAGGCCGCGCCTGCTGCTGCTCGACGAGCACACTGCGGCCCTCGACCCCAAGACGGCCTCTAAGGTGCTCAACCTGACCGAGGAGATCGTCGACGAGAACCACCTGACCACGCTCATGGTCACGCACAACATGAACGACGCCATCCGTCTGGGCAACCGTCTGATCATGATGCACGAGGGCCATGTGATCTACGACGTGGCGGGCGATGAGAAGAAGTCGCTCACCGTGGCCGACCTGCTGCAGAAATTCGAGGAGGTCTCGGGCGGCGAGCTCGCCAACGACCGCATGCTGCTAAGCTAAACCTACCAAAAAGGGACAGGTTTATTTTGGCAGGTTTTATCTGCGCAAACGTCAAAACCGCCGCTAAGGGACAAGCGCCCTTGCGGCGGTTTTCGCATATTATGTCGATAATCCGATATTCAACCAGACATTCTGGCTAAGGACTAAGGAAACTGCCATGAAAAGACCTCTTCCCCGTCTTGCTTGACCGCCGCACTCCTTACCGGCGTGCTCGCCGGCGCCCCAGCTTACGCCACCGCGACCGCCCCATCTCAAGTTATCGGCCCGTCCGATGTGATCGGACGGGCTTCTTGGTGGGTATCATGGTTGGACGATCATTAGGAGGTTTTCCCTACATGGAATTGTTTGAGCCGATTCTTCATTTCTTTGAGCAACGGTGGGTCCACAACATCATCTGGGCCGTCATCTTGGCGATAGGCACCGCCGTCGCCGCCAAGGTCGTATCCAAGACCCTGAACCATCTGCTTAACCGAGACGATAACCCGCTTCCGGCATCGAGTATCTTCATCAACATCGCGCGGGCCGTCATCTGGATGATCGGCGGCAGCTTTATCCTCGACAACTGCTTTGGCATTAACGCAAACGCCCTCGTTGCCGCTCTTGGCGTCGGCGGCATCGCCATTTCGCTCGGCTTTCAGGACACGCTGTCAAACCTTATCGGCGGCATGCAGGTGACCTTTATGGGCATCATCAAGCCCGGCGACAATATCGAGGTCGGCGGCGTATCCGGCGTGGTCCAAGACATCACTTGGCGCCATACAACGATTGAGGATGCCTGTGGACAGACCATCATTGTGCCCAACTCCAACATTTCCAAGAACACACTCGTGCATTTGATGCCCTTTGGGCGCGTGGCCGTGCCCGTTGCCGTAAAGGACACGTCCAAGTGGGCTTCCCTTGACGTGCTGGCAGACGAGCTGACCAGCGCCACCAAGGCCGCCGTGCTTCCCATCTCGGGCTTTGACAAGGAGCCCTACGTACTCTTTAGCGAAATCGGCGACTTTGGCATCAAAGGAAAGATCATCTTTATCGTCAGCGACGACAGCACTACTTTCACGGCAGCCGACGCCTGCATCCGTGCCATCGCCCCCATCATCGCCTAACCCGCCAAAAAGGGACAGGCACCTTTGTGGTGGTTTTCATTCGTGGTACCATGGTTCATATAGTTGTTTAAACGACTAAGGGAGCAACATCATGGAAGAGGCCTATCGTCAAGCACGCAAGCGCGGCGAGCAGGGACGCCGTCGCGCCATCAGCCAAAGCGAGCACCCGTACCTTACGGACCTCGACAGCCTCGTTGCCCAGCTCCCCTTAGGTCAGCGAGAGAATGTCGGCCTAAGGGATATTCCGCTCGAAATGGTCGTCGGCACAGTCACCAAAGGCCGTCAGTCCGCCTTTTCATGCAACTTTATGCCCCTGCTGCCGTTTAACACTGAGTTCGCCCGCAAGTGGTCCAACCTCTACGACATCCAGGTAACCGAGGGCTATCGCGATCCCATCATCGTCACCGAGTTCATGCATCGGTTCTATGTCCAGGAAGGCAACAAACGCGTCAGTGTCCTCAAATTCCTGGACGCTCCAACGGTTTCGGCCAGGGTCACCCGTCTCTACCCCGGCACATGGGATTCCGTCGAAAGCCGCCTGTACGGTGAATTCTGCGCGTTTTGGCGCGTCTGCCCCCTATACGAAATCGAGTTCTCGCGTGAGGGAAGCTACGAGACGCTCGCCAAGATGCTCGGTCGGAACCTTATCGAAAAATGGCCGCAGAAAAAGGTCGACTACCTGCGCCACACCTTCCTGCTCTTTAAGCGCGCCTACCTTCGCGCAGGCGGCGACCACCTGGACATTACGCCCGCCGACGCCATGCTCGTCTACCTCAATGTGTACAACCAGGACCGCCTGCTGGATACGCCGACGGATATCGTCGTAAACCGCCTGTGCAAGATTTGGCGCGAGCTGGTCATTGCCGGCAAAAACGACGAGGACAAGGTCGATCTTGTCGAAGCGCCGAGCGTCGATGAGGAGGAGTCGCCCGCCAAGTCCACCTCCGGCGTGCTCAACTTCTTTATGGGCAAGACTGTCTATTCGGCGGCCAACCCCCTGCGTATCGCCTTTATCCATGAGTTCCCCTGTGCGGCGTCGAGCTGGGACAGTCTGCACGACCAAGGACGTCAGTATCTCGATGAGCACTTTGACGGTATCGTGCGCACCGAGGCGTTCGAAGACTGTCACGATCCGGACGTGTTCTACGCCGCCGTGGAAACGGCTGTCAAACATGGAGACAACGTCATCTTCTCGACCTCGCACCGCCTGATGGAATACACGCTCAGAGCTGCCGTTGAGTATCCCCAGGTTCGGTTCCTTAACTGCTCTATCGGCCTTCCCCACCAAAGCGTCCGTTCGTACTTTGGCAAGATGTACGAGGCCAAGTTCCTCCTGGGCGCCCTTGCCGCCAGCATGGCGGACAACCATCGCATCGGCTACCACGCGTCGGTCTTCGCATCCGGCGCGCTCAGCGAGATCAATGCCTTTGCCATCGGTGCCTCGCTGCTCGACCCCCGCGCGCAAATTATCCTCACCTGGGGCGATGTGCCCGCCGGCGGTCTCGCCGAGGCCATGTGCCGCGAAGGCGTGAGCGTCATGACCGGCGCTGACATGTCAAAGTCGCTCGAAGACCCTACGGCCTACGGACTCCACCGCCTGGTCGATGGCAAGGTTACCGGCATCGCCATGCCGGTATGGAACTGGGGCCGTTACTACGAGCTCATCGTTCGCAGCCTTCTGCACGGCACGTGGGACGAGACCAGCGATGACAACCAAGTGCGCGCCGTCAACTACTGGTACGGCATGAGCTCCGGCGTTATCGACATCCGTTACGCTCCGGGCCTACCCTACCAGACGCGCAAACTCGTGCAGTTGCTCCGCAACGGCATTGTCGAGGGATCCATCAACCCCTTTGGCGGCGAGCTCCACAGTCAGAACGGCGTGGTACAGATCGAAGGCTTCCCTCCGCTGCCGAGCACGCAGATTGTCGAGATGAATTGGCTGGCGGATAACGTGGTAGGCACCATTCCGCAGCTCGACGATGAGCCGAAAGTCCCTGCCCTATGAAAATCCTTGCCATAGCCGATACCGAAGAACGATGCCTTTGGGAGTGCTTTCGCAAGGAACGCTTTGAGGGCGTCGACCTGATTTTGTCCGCCGGCGATCTGGACCCGGACTATCTTGAGTTTTTGGTTACGGTCATCAACAAACCGCTCATCTACGTGCGCGGCAATCACGATGACCGCTACGCACGTCATGCACCGGGTGGATGTATCTGCGTAGAGGACAGCGTGTACACGTACCGAGGGATTCGCATTGCGGGCCTTGGCGGGTCCATGCGTTATCGCGACGGCGCCAACATGTACACCGAACGCGAGATGTCCAAGCGCATGCGTAAGCTGTCGCGTAAGGTTAGGATGGTCGGCGGGTGCGACATTCTGCTTACCCATGCACCCGCCGCCGGTATGGGTGATCTGGACGATCTGCCGCATCGAGGATTCGAGTGTTTTAACACAGCACTCGAATCCTGGAATCCCGACTACATGGTGCACGGGCATGTGCACCAAAGCTACGGTTGCGATTTTCAGCGCGAGCGTCAGCATGTGTGTGGAACGACGATCATCAACGCCTGCGGCTATACGCAGTTTGAGCTCGACCAGACGCACTACCCCATCCGCGGCTGGCAAGCAGCTTGGCTCAACTCACAAACCATGCGCCGCGAGCTCAAACGCCACGAAGCCATCGAGTCTTCAACAGCCAGAACACCCTGGTAACCACCATAAAGGGGACACTGTCCCCTTTATGGTGCTTTTGACGCGATAGCAAGAAACCCGGTCCTGCACAAGGCAGAACCGGGTTTCTTTAGCAATGCTTGCTGTACTCAGGCAGTAACTAGCAGTTACTCAGCCAGGAAGTCACGCTGGACAGCGGGATCGACCTTGACGCCAGGGCCCATGGTGGAAGACACGGAGATGGACTTGACGTACTTGCCCTTAGCAGAAGAGGGCTTGACGCGCAGAATCTCGGTGTACAGGGCAGCGTAGTTCTCGACGAGCTGCTGCTCAGAGAAGGACTTCTTGCCCAGGGGCACGTGGCAGATGCCGTAGCGGTCGGCGCGGTACTCAACGCGGCCAGCCTTGAGCTCGGAGACCATCTTGGCGACGTCCATGGTCACGGTGCCGAGCTTGGGGTTCGGCATGAGGCCACGGGGACCAAGGATCTTACCGATGCGGCCAACCTTGGCCATCATGTTCGGCGTAGCGATAGCGGCGTCGAAGTTGATCTCGCCCTTCTGAATCTGGGCGACGAGCTCGTCGGAACCGATAATGTCGGCGCCGGCAGCCTCAGCCTCACGGGCCTTCTCGCCCTCGGCGAAGACGGCAACACGAACGGTCTTGCCGGTGCCGTGGGGCAGGGAGATGGAACCACGGATGTTCTGGTCAGCCTTACGAGTATCGATGCCCAGACGGAAGTGAGCCTCGACGGTCTCGTCGAACTTGGCGGTGTCGAGCTCCTTGATGAGCTTGGCAGCCTGAAGGGGGGTGTAGAGCGTGGCGCGGTCGATCTTCTCGGCAGCGGCGTTATAGCTCTTACCATGCTTAGCCATGTGCATTACCTCCTGTGGTTAAACGGGCGTGAGCCCTCCCACATCGTATCGTGTGCCCTATTGCACACATTTAACGGGCGCCCCGGTCGGAGCACCCGCCGTTACCATAAGAAATCGCTACTCAGCGATGGTGACGCCCATGGAACGGGCGGTACCGGCGATGATCTTCTTGGCGGCGTCAATGTCGTTGGCATTGAGGTCCGGCATCTTGATCTCGGCGATCTTGGTGAGCTGCTCCTGGGAGAGCTGACCAACCTTGTCAGCCTGGGGCTTAGCGGAACCAGACTTGAGGTTCAGCTCCTTCTTGATAAGGTGAGCCGCCGGCGGGGTCTTGGTGATGAAGGAGAAGGACTTGTCCTCGTAGACAGAGATCTCAACGGGGATGATGTCACCCTTCTTGTCCTGCGTCTCGGCGTTAAAGGCCTGGCAGAACTGCATGATGTTCACGCCAGCAGCGCCCAGGGCGGGGCCGACGGGAGGAGCGGGGTTTGCTGCACCAGCAGGAATCTGGAGCTTAATGACGTTGGCAACCTTCTTCTCAGCCATGGTCATTCCTTTCGAATCACGAGTGTGAAGTACTTGCTATATCGTAAGCACGCACGTGTTAGAAGCACTCCTGAGATGAGCAGTCACAGAAGAAGCACGCTCGCGCGAACGGACGAAAACTTAAGCGATGACAGCGACCTGGTTAAAGTCGAGCTCGACCGGCGTCTCGCGGCCAAAGATCATCAGCGTGACCTTGAGCTTGCCAGCCTCGGTGTTAACCTCGGAGACCTTGCCATCAAAGTCGGTAAGCGGGCCATCGGTGACGCGGACGGACGTACCGACCTCAATATCAACCGAGGTGCGCTTGGGCGAATCGCCCTTACCGGGACGACGAGTCATCTTGTTGTACTCGTCGCGGGAAAGCGGAGCGGGCTTGCCGTTGCCGCCTAGGAAACCGGTGACGCCAGGCGTGTTACGAACACACGTCCAAGCATCGTCATCCATCTCCATGCGGACCAGGACATAACCCGGGAAGATCTTGGAATCCTTGGTCTCACGCTTGCCACCCTCTTTAATCTCGGTGACGCGCTCCATAGGAATCTCGATATCAAAGATACGGTCCTGCATGCCCATAGTCTCGATGCGATGCTCGAGATCGGACTTAACGCGGTTCTCGTATCCAGAGTAAGTGTGAACGACGTACCAACGCTTAGACATGGTTTAGCCCCTCAATCCAGAGAACAGAGCAAGAGCCTCGCCAAAGCCAGCATCGAGCAGAGCGATGACGACGCCGACGACGATCAGAGAAGCGCAAACAACAACCGAGTAGTTCACGAGCTCCTTCTTATCGGGCCACGTGACACGCTTCATCTCGGACTTGACCGAAGCGAAATACTTCTTGGTGCGGGCGAAGAAACCAGGCTTCTCGTTCTTCTTGGACTTCGCAGCCTTCTCGTTCTTCTTGGCAACGGCCTTCTTGGCCTCAACCTTGGAGTTGGCGGCAGCTTTGTTGGCAGGTGCCGGCTGCTGAGCCTTCTTCTTGTTCTTCTTGTTGGCCATTTGGGTTACCTCCGCGCAATGCGCTTATACATGAGTAAACCGTAAGCCCCCAAGTGGGAGCTTACGGAATAATGACTGGCACGCCAGGAAGGACTCGAACCCTCAACACTCGGTTTTGGAGACCGATGCTCTACCAATTGAACTACTGGCGTATGTGACTAGAGACTAGCGAGTCTCTTTGTGCAGCGTGTGGTGACGGCACCAGGGGCAATACTTCTTGATCTCCATACGATCAGGCATGGTCGACTTGTTCTTGGTGGTCGTATAGTTGCGGCGCTTGCACTCAGTGCACGCAAGAGTAACTAGAGTACGCATGTATCCTGAACCTTTCATTTCCGCCCCGTACGGGCACGAGTTGTTACTTTATCAGCTCCACGTAAGTGCTGTCAATGAAAACCTCGAGTCAATTGGTTCTCGGTGGATCCATTCATATTTGGAACACATCAATGAAGCCATCGAGAGCTAATCGATCCCTCACGCTCGGCTTAAGAGCGAGCGAAGCGCAATCGGCAGGGAACAAGCCCCGCGTAGAAAAGAACCCGGCACCCTATAAGTGCCGGGTTCTCTAAGTCAGCTATATCAAAGAGCTAATTTACTCAATGATCGTGGAGACGATGCCCGAACCGACGGTGTGGCCACCCTCGCGGATAGCGAAGCGCAGGCCCTCCTCCATGGCGATCGGGTGAATGAGGTCGCCCTCGATGGTGATGTGGTCACCAGGCATAGCCATCTCGGTGCCCTCGGGCAGCTTGACCGTACCGGTAACGTCGGTGGTACGGAAGTAGAACTGAGGACGATAACCATCGAAGAACGGGGTGTGACGGCCGCCCTCCTCCTTGGTCAGAACGTAGATCTCGCCGGTGAACTTGGTGTGCGGGGTAACCGAACCAGGCTTGCAGAGAACCTGGCCGCGCTCGATGTCCTCGCGCTTGATGCCGCGGAGCAGCAGACCGACGTTGTCGCCAGCCTCGCAGAAGTCCATGGACTTACGGAACATCTCGATACCGGTAACGACGGTGTTCTGGGTATCCTTGATGCCGACGATCTCGACGGGCTCGTTGAGCTTGAGCTCACCGCGCTCGACACGGCCGGTAGCAACGGTACCACGACCGGAGATGGTCATAACGTCCTCAACGGCCATCAGGAACGGGAGGTCGTTGTTACGAGCAGGCGTCGGGATGTACTCGTCGACGGCCTTCATGAGCTCGCGAATGGCGTCCATCCACTTGGCGTCGCCCTCGAGAGCGCCCAGAGCGGAGCCACGGATGACGGGGATGTCGTCGCCGGGGAAATCGTACTCGGAGAGGAGCTCACGGGTCTCCATCTCGACGAGGTCGATGAGCTCGTCGTCGTCGACCATGTCGCACTTGTTCAGGAAGACGACGATGTAGGGAACGCCGACCTGACGGGCGAGCAGGATGTGCTCGCGGGTCTGAGCCATGGGGCCGTCGGTAGCAGCGATGACCAGGATAGCGCCGTCCATCTGAGCAGCGCCGGAGATCATGTTCTTGACGTAGTCAGCGTGGCCCGGGCAGTCAACGTGAGCGTAGTGACGGGCAGCAGTCTCGTACTCGACGTGGGAGACGGAGATCGTAATGCCGCGCTCGCGCTCCTCGGGAGCCTTGTCGATGTTCTCGAACGCAGTGAAGTCAGCCTTGCAGCCCTCGGTCTCGGAGAGAACCTTGGTGATGGCAGCGGTCAGCGTGGTCTTGCCGTGGTCGACGTGACCAATGGTGCCGATGTTAACATGCGGCTTAGTGCGCTCAAACTTCTCTTTGGCCATAAAGCCCTCCTCTAAACAGGTCGTCCCCGGACGGGACTTTGCCTTTATACCATAGTGGCTTCTCAACATACTATTGAGAAGCCACCGTGTTACCTATGGTAGCGGTGACTGGATTCGAACCAGTGACGCCACGGGTATGAACCGTGTGCTCTAACCAACTGAGCTACACCGCCGGATGGAGCCTGCAACCAGACTTGAACTGGTGACCTCTTCGTTACCAACGAAGTGCTCTACCGACTGAGCTATACAGGCACTTGACGGGTGGGAGCTATAGGATTCGAACCTATGTAGGCAGAGCCAACGGGTTTACAGCCCGTCCCCATTAACCACTCGGGCAAACTCCCAATCGTTCAAGTATCCGCAGGTTCTTTGGTCTTTTGGACCGCCGCCCCCGCGAACGAAAAAGATAATACGATGCAACCTTGGGGGCTGTCAACGAAAACCTCTAGATACACGGT
>DXLQ01000033.1:0-5681 GCA_019414685.1 Collinsella sp.
GTGGCGGCACCGCCGAAGGGCTCGATCTCGGTCGGGTGGTTGTGGGTCTCGTTCTTAAACAGGAACAGCCAGTCCTGGTCCTCGCCGTCGACATCGACCTTCACCTTGACGGTGCAGGCGTTGATTTCCTCGGACTCATCGACATCGGTCATGACGCCGGTCTTCTTAAGGTACTTAGCGCCGATGGTGCCCATGTCCATGAGGCAGACGGGCTTGGCGTCGCGGCCGAGTTCGTGGCGCATCTCCATGTAGCGGTCGAAGGCTTGCTGCACCACGGCGTCGTCGATCGTCACGTCGTCCAGGACGGTGCCGAAGGTGGTGTGGCGGCAGTGGTCGGACCAGTAGGTGTCGATCACGCGGATCTCGGTGATGGTGGGGTCGCGGTCCTCATCGCGGAAGTACTGCTGGCAGAAGGCGATGTCTGCCTCGTCCATGGCAAGGCCGCGATCGGCGATAAAGGCGGCAAGGCCGGCCTCATCGAGCTCGCGGAAGCCGTCGAGCACCTCGACGGGCTGGGGCTCGGGGGTCTCCATGTACAGCGTCTCGGGCAGGTCGAGCGAGGCGATACGCGCCTCGACGGGGTTCACCACGTAGTGCTTGATGGCCTCGATGGCGGCTTCGTCCAGAGCGCCCGAGATCATATAGACCTTGGCGGAGCGCACGGCGGGGCGCTCGCCCTGGCTGATGAGCTGCACGCACTCGCTGGCGGAGTCGGCGCGCTGGTCAAACTGGCCAGGCAGGAATTCGACGGCAAAGACGGCGCCATCGCTTGCGGGGAGCTCGTCGTAGGTCACATCGACCTGGGGCTCGCTAAAGACGGTCGGCACGCAGGAGCGGAAAAGCTCCTCGTCGATGCCCTCGACGTCGTAGCGGTTGATGATCCTCAGGGCCTCGATGCCCTTGATGCCGAGAATTTCGGTCAGCTCGCCCTTGAGCTGCTGAGTCTCGACGTCGAACCCGGGTTTCTTCTCCACGTAGATACGAGAGACCATTGGTTCCTGCCTTCCTGATCGGTTGGGCGTACGGTACGGTATGCGGCAGCGGTCGGTTTACGGGGCAAGCCTCGCGGTCGCCTTGAGCCACATGTTTGTAAACCTCACTATGATACGACAGCTCGCGGCGCGTTGAGGACGGCGAGGGTGCTACAGTGAAGCGCAAACAAGAGAAAGGCATCACATGGCATTTGTTTCGCTCGCCATCATCGCGCTCGTGGCCTTTGCAAGCCCCTTCATCGCCTCGGCGATTCCTGGAAAACCCATTCCAGAAACGGTCTTTTTGCTCGTCTTCGGCGCGGTGCTGGGCCCGCATATGCTCGGCGTCATCCATATAGATGCCGAGGTCTCGCTTGTGTCCGAGCTGGGCCTGGCCTTTTTGTTCCTGCTTGCCGGCTTTGAGATCGACCCCAAGAGCATCACGGGCGTCGAGGGGCGCTACGGCTTGGCGACGTGGGTCGTCACGTTTGGTATCGCCTGGCTTGCCGTGCGCTTTACCCCGTGGTTCTCGGTCAGTCATTTCGACGGTATCGCCGTGACGCTTGCCCTCACTTCTACGGCGCTCGGCACGCTCGTGCCCATCATGCGCGAGCGCTCGCTCACCGGCACGCGTGTGGGCGACTCGATTCTCGCGTATGGCACTTGGGGCGAGCTCGGTCCCGTGCTCGCCATGTCGGTGCTGCTGTCTGCCCGCACTGGCATCCAAACGCTCGTAATCCTTGGCTTGTTTGCGGTGGTTTGCGTGTTGCTGGCCGTGGTCCCAAGCCGCTCCAAGCGCGTCGGCAGCCGCTTCTTTGCGTTTATCGAGGAACGCGCCGACACCACGTCGCAGACCTTCGTGCGCCTGACGGTGCTCATCCTGGTCACGCTCGTGGCGTTCTCTGCCGTCTTTGATCTCGACATCGTGTTGGGTTCTTTTGCCGCCGGCTTTGTCCTGCGCTATATCATCCCCGAGGGCAACCATACGCTCGAGACCAAGCTCGACGGCCTGGCCTACGGCTTTTTGATTCCGGTGTTCTTTACCGTATCGGGCGCAAAGATCGACCTGACGGCCGTGGCGTCGCGCCCGGGCTTGCTCGCGGGCTTTATCGTGGCGTTGCTGATTATTCGTGCCGTGCCCATCCTCGTCTCTATGGGCATTTGTCCTGCGACGCGCGATGTGTCGGCGTATGGCCGCATTACCGTGGCCCTGTACTGCACCACGGCGCTGCCGATCATCGTTGCCGTGACAAGCGTTGCCGTCAACGCGGGCGCGCTGTCGCAAGATATTGCGTCGGTCATGGTTGCCGCCGGCGCCATCACGGTGTTCTTGATGCCGCTGCTCGCGCAGCTCTTCTACCGCGTGGTCGACGCCGCGCCAGTCGCCGCCGTGGCAGAGGTTGCCGAGCATCCATCCGATGCGCTTGACATTCTGCGCGCCCATCACGATTTGGCGAGCCTGCTCGCACGCGAGCACGAGCTGCTGACCTCGCATGGACATGGGCGTTCGCTCGACGGCATACCTACCCTTGATTCCATTGCCGACCGCCTCTCGACCGAGGCGGCAAGCGGGCACATCGATGCCCGTATCGTGGACGCCGCTCATTTGCTGGCCGAGAAGACCTATGGCGACGAGATCGACCCGTCCAAGCTGACTCCGCGTGAGCGCCGCCGCCTGGAGCGCGCCAAGCTCGCCGTGCACGAATACCGCCGCCGCATGCTGGAGCTCTACGCGCGCGATGAAGCCCAGGACGACGACGGTAAGTAGTCGATAGTCTCTCAAGGGAATCGCGCCACGCTTTGAAGGCTCGAAACGGGATGTGGTTTCCGAAACAGGGGCCGTTGGGAAACGGTGTCCCGGAATGGGCGGCCAGAGTGGGACGCGCTTTCCGCGAGAGACCCGTTGCGGAAACCACTTCCCAGAATCTGCGTTCAAAACGGGACGCAGTTTCCGCAAGGAGGTCCTGGGGGAAACCGTGCCCCGTTCTGATCCGAAATTCTGGGACAGGCTTCCGCTTCAAACAGAAGAAGGCGCGCTGCCTGCGGTTGATGCAGGCAGCGCGCCTTTTGCGTTGGGCCTCGTTGAGGTTCGAAGTCGTGGCTTGCGACCTTTAGGAGCGGGCGGCTCCGTCGACGGGGAGCACGGCGCCCGTGACATAGGAGGCCATGTCGCTCGCTAGGAAAACGAAGGCGTTGGCGACATCCTCGGGCTCGCCCATGCGGCCGAGCGGAATAGTGGCGACGATGGGCTTGATGACCTCTTCGGGTAGGTTGGCGACCATGTCAGTCTTAGTCACGCCAGGGGCAACGGCGTTGACGCGGATGCCCATGGGGGCGAGCTCGCGCGAGAGCGACTGGACCATGCCGTTGACGGCAAACTTGGACGTGGGGTAACCGACGCCGGAGGGCTGGCCGTACTTGGCGACCATCGAGCTCGTGGTAGTGATGGTGCCGCCGTGGCCGGCCTCGGTCATGATCTTGGCGGCCGCCTGGTGACCGTTAAAGACGGCGACGACATTGAGATCCATGACCTTTGCGAACTCCTCGGCCGTATAATCCAAAAGGGGCGAGCGCTGGGAGATGCCGGCATTGTTGACGACTGTATCCAAGCCGCCCATGTCGGATGCAGCCTGGGTAAAGGCCTCGGTCACGGCTTCGAGTGAGGTGAGGTCGCAGGAGCGGCCCCAGACCTTGGCGTCGGGATAGGCGGCTGTCAGCTTCTCAACGGCCGCATCGGCGGTCTCTTGACGCGAGCCAAAGACAGTGACGGAGGCGCCCTCCTCGATAAAACGGCAGGCGATGGCATAGCCGATACCGCGCGTGCCTCCGGTGATGATTGCTTTCTTGCCCTCGAGCAACATGGTATTTCCTCTCATCGCGGGCGGACATTCGCAGCACAGCGTAGCCGTAACCGGAATCGGCCGTGTTTGCATATCGGTGAACGGTAGCCCGCGTTACCGATGAGCGGCTCGCGCAAATGTGCCCTGTCGTTGTGCTTAGGGCAGGAGACAAAAAGGCTCCCATCCCACATCGGACGGGAGCCCTTCGAGCAAATGCGTTGTGGGGTGTAAACCGAACTAGTTGGCCATGACGCCTTCGGTCCAAGCCTCAACGTCCTCGATGCGCAGGACGTTGGCGACCTCGGCCACACAGCCGACGTTGGCAAGCTCGGCCGCGGCAGCCTGGACGTCCTTCTCGAGCGCGCGATGCGTCAGGAAGATGACCGAGCAGGCATCGTTGACGCCCGACTTGCCGTCCTCGACCTGGTTGATGAGCGAGATCGAGATGTTGTGCTTGGCAAAGATGTCGACCGTCTCGGACAGGGCGCCCACGCGGTCGGCGACCTTCAGGCGCACATAGTACTTGGTCTGGAGCTCGTCCATGGGCTTAAAGGCGAGGTTGTGACCATAGGGCTCAATCTCGGGCAGCGGAGCCACGCCGCGGCTGATCTGCTCGGAGAGCGACAGGATGTCGCCCACGACGGCGCTCGCGGTGGGGAAGGAGCCTGCGCCGGCACCGTAGAACATGGTCTCGCCCACGGCGTCGCCTACCACGTAGACAGCGTTCATGGCGCCGTTGACCTTGGCAAGCATGTGGTCGGCGGGGATCAGCGTGGGATGCACGCGGACGTCGACGCCGGCGTCGGTATTGCGGGCGATGCCGAGCAGCTTAATGGTGTAGCCGAGCTCGCGAGCCTGGGCGATGTCCTCGGCGCCGATGGTACGGATACCCTGCTGGTAAACATCGTCGGTGGTAACGCGGGTGCCAAAACCGATGGAGGCGAGGATTGCCGTCTTGCTGGCGGCATCGAAGCCGTCGACGTCGGCGGACGGGTCGGCCTCGGCATAGCCCTTTGCCTGGGCGTCGGCGAGCACGTCAGCGTAATCGGCGCCCTCGGCGTCCATGCGCGACAGGATGTAGTTGGTGGTGCCGTTGAGAATGCCAGCGATGGTCAGGATCTTGTTGCCCACCAGGTCGTGCTCGAGCGTGCTGACAATGGGGATGCCACCGCCGCAGCTGGCCTCGCACTTAATCTGCACGCCGCACGCGCGCGCCTTCTCGGCGAGCGTCTCGACATGACGGCCCAGCAGGGCCTTGTTGGCAGAGACGACGTGCTTGCCGTTCTCGAAGGCGGTGGTGAAGATTTCGGTCGCGGGGTGCTCGCCGCCGATGAGCTCGACGACGATATCGACGGCGGGGTCGGTGACGACGTCGTGCCAGTCGCTCGTAAAGGCCTCGCGCTCAATACCGGCAGCTTCGGCCTGCTCCCAGGCAAGCGCGCAGGCGCGGGTCAGCTTAAGGTCGATGCCGTAGGCGGCCAGGTACTCATCGTGGTGGCTCTTGATCAGACGGGCCACGCCGCCGCCGACGGTTCCAAGACCGATCAGACCGACGTTCACGGTGCGCAGGGGTTCGCTCATAGATAGCTCCTTCGTGCATCTTATGGATGGATTAACCGCTTAAAGGTTGAGTGCATTCTAGCGTGAACCGAGGGCGCATGCTCGCCAGGCAACAGGAGTCGCACAAAACGGCACCCCCGAAACGCTGCGGAAACATTGGAAACATGCTCGCTACAAACGGAACTCCGTAACAAACTGTCAACGTTTGCACCATAAGGTTTGCCCTGTACCGCAAGACGGCCGCACCGCGGCCAGCGAAAAGGGGGACACCATGTTTAGCATCAACAACGTACTTAACCGCAGGAGTTTC
>DXLQ01000033.1:5781-15573 GCA_019414685.1 Collinsella sp.
TATTTTGCGAACGCCGAACACGGCGAAGGATGGCCTGTCGGGTAACCGAAACCCGACGAGATTTGAGAGGAGAGCCGCATGTCGAGCCTCACCGGTAAGTCATTGAACCCTGTTATGAATCGCAGGAGCGTTATCGCGAGCGCAGCAGGTCTGGGGGCGATGTCCATTCTAGCCGGCTGCTCCTCCAACGGCGGCGATAGCGGTTCCGCTTCGGGCGACGCTTCGTTTAAGATCGGCACCATCGGCCCGCTGACCGGCGCCAACGCGTCCTACGGCAAGTCCGTTACCCAGGGTGTCGAGCTTGGCTGCAAGGATTTCTCGACCAAGGAGCTGCCGCTTGCCAGCAAGGCCGAGGATGACCAGGCCGACGGCGAGAAGGCCGTCAACGCCTTCAATACCCTGCTCGACTGGGGCATGCAGGCCCTCGTCGGCCCGACCACCACGGGTGCGTCGGTTGCCGTTGCCGCAGAGTGTGGTAACGACCCCAAGACGTTCATGATCACCCCGTCCGCGTCCTCCGAGGACGTCACCGACGGCAAGGATTGCGTCTTCCAGGTTTGCTTCACCGACCCCAACCAGGGTGTCAACGCTGCCAAGTTCCTGGCGCAGAAGTATGCGGACGAGAAGTTCGTGCTGTTCTATAACTCCGGCGACGCCTATTCTTCGGGCATCGCAGATTCCTTTAAGGCCCAGGCCGCTGAGTCCAAGCTCGAGATTGTCGACGAGGAGACCTTTAAGGACGACTCCGCCACGAGCTTTACCAACCAGCTGACCAAGGCCAAGCAGGCCGGCGCCACCATGATCTTTGCGCCGATCTACTACACGCCGGCGTCCGTTTTGCTCAAGAACGCCAAGGACATGGGCTACGACGTCAAGATGATGGGCTGCGACGGCATGGACGGCATCCTGGGCGTTGAGGGCTTCGACACCTCTCTGGCCGAGGGTCTGCTGCTCATGACCCCGTTCTCCGCCGATGACGAGAAGAACGCCGACTTCGTCAATGCCTATAAGGATAAGTACGGCGATACCCCCGACCAGTTTGCCGCCGACGCCTACGACGGCGTGCACGCGGTGGCCGAGGCCGTCAAGGAGGCCGGTCTTGGTGTCGACGCCGACCCGACCGAGGTCGCCGAGAAGCTGTCCAAGGCTATGCTCAAGATTACCGTTGACGGTCTGACCGGCAAGCTCACCTGGAACGATAAGGGCCAGGTCCAGAAGGAGCCCACGGCGTACGTCATCACCGACGGCAAGTACGTACAGGCCTAATAGGCCGCCTTACATAGAGCGGTTTTGATCCCAAGCAGGGGAGGTTTTGGCCTTCCCTGCTTGCTTGGTATCTAGGGACGATGTAACGTCCCTGTTTCATACATTAACTGGAAACCTATTCGAAAGGGGGATGTGGAACATGACGGTCTTTATCCAATACCTGGTCAACGGCCTGTCCATGGGCAGCGTCTACGCCATCATCGCGTTGGGCTACACCATGGTCTACGGTATCGCCAAGATGCTGAACTTCGCTCACGGCGACGTTATCATGGTCGGTGCCTATGTCTCGTTCTGCGCCACGTCGTATCTCGGCCTCCCGGGCTGGGCATCTGTAGTTCTCTCTTGTGTGGTCTGTACCGTTCTCGGTGTTCTCATCGAGGGTCTGGCATACAAGCCACTGCGCCAGGCAGGCCCGCTGGCCGTTCTGATCACGGCTATCGGCGTGTCTTACTTCCTGCAGAACGCCGCGCAGCTTCTGTGGGGCGCCACGCCCAAGAACTTCACTTCGCTCGTCACCTTCCAGGTGCCGGAGTTCTTGGCCAAGTTCAACGTAAGCGCCGTCTCGCTCGTCACCATCGTCGCCTGCCTGGTTATCATGGCCGGCCTGATGTTCTTTACAGGCAAGACCAAGATGGGCAAAGCTATGCGCGCCGTGTCCGAGGACAAGGCTGCCGCTCAGCTCATGGGCATCAACGTCAACCGCACCATCTCGATGACGTTTGCCATCGGCTCTGCCCTTGCCGCCATCGCCGGCGTGCTCCTGTGCTCCTACTCGCCGGTGCTGCAGCCTACGACGGGTGCCATGCCTGGCATCAAGGCCTTCGACGCCGCCGTCTTCGGTGGCATCGGCTCCATCCCCGGCGCCTTTGTCGGTGGCATTCTCATCGGCATCATCGAGGCGATGGCGCAGGCCTACATTTCCACGAGTCTTGCCAACTCCATCGTCTTTGGTGTTCTGATCATCGTCCTGCTCGTCAAGCCTGCCGGCCTCTTGGGCAAGTACGTCCCCGAGAAGGTGTAGGTGAGCGGTATGAAGTTTCTTAAAGACAAGCAGACGCGTCACGATTTTGTCACGTACGCAATGTGCATCGTGGCCTTCGCCATCGTGTTCTTTATGCAGTCCAACCATATGATCCCGCGCATGATCGCCGGTCAGTTGGTTCCCATTACGGCCTATATTGTCATGGCCATTTCCCTCAACCTCGTCGTCGGCATCGCGGGCGACCTGTCGCTGGGCCATGCGGGCTTTATGAGCGTCGGCGCCTATACGGGAATCGTTACCGCCGTCGCGCTGGAGAGCGCCGTTCCCTCCGATCCGGTGCGCCTTGTCATCAGCATCGTGGTCGGTGCTATCGCCGCTGCCGTCTTGGGCTTCTTGATCGGTATCCCGGTCCTGCGCCTGAGCGGCGACTATCTGGCCATCGTGACCCTGGCTTTTGGCGAGATCATCAAAGAGATCGTCACTTGCCTTATCGTGGGTGTCGACTCGCGCGGCCTGCACGTGATCTTTAACATCACGGGCAACTCTACGATCGACGACCTGCACCTGCTCGAGGACGGCACCGCCATCATCAAGGGCGCCCAGGGCGCCTCGGGCGTGTCGACGTACTCGACCTTCCTCGCCGGTGCCATCCTGGTCATGGTCGCACTCGTGATTGTGCTCAACCTGGTTCGCAGCCGTACCGGCCGTGCCATTATGGCCGTGCGCGATAACAAGATTGCAGCCGAGTCCGTAGGCATCTCCGTCACCGAGTACCGCATGATCGCCTTCGTGGTTTCTGCTGCCCTCGCCGGTGCTGCCGGAGCTCTCTTCGGCGGTAACTTCTCGCAGCTCTCCGCCACCAAGTTCGACTTCAACACGTCCATTCTCATCCTGGTGTTCGTGGTCCTGGGCGGTCTGGGCAATATGCGCGGCTCCGTCATCGCGGCGGCGCTGCTCACGGTGCTTCCCGAGCTGCTCCGTCAGTTCTCGGACTACCGCATGCTCATCTACGCCATCGTGCTGATCCTGGTCATGATTTTTACCAACAACCCGCAGCTCAAGGCGTTCTTCGGTCGCGTCAAGGACCGCTTTGCTTCCAAGAAGGAGGTGGCAGCCGATGCCCAGTAAATTTGAGTTCAAGAAGGGCAAGATGGTCCCGTATCCTTCTGGCGCCATCGTTCCCGACCGCGATCTGGGCGAGCGCCCGGCACTCGAGTGCATCCACCTGGGCATTGAATTCGGCGGCCTTAAGGCAGTCGACGACTTTAGCCTGACCATCGGCAAGACCGAGATCGCCGGTCTCATCGGCCCCAACGGGGCCGGTAAGACCACGGTCTTCAACCTGCTCACCAAGGTGTACCAGCCCACGCACGGCACCATCCTGCTCGACGGCGAGGACACCTCGGGCAAGTCGGTCTACCAGGTCAACCGCATGGGTATTGCCCGTACCTTCCAGAACATTCGCCTGTTCAACACCATGACGGTGGAGGATAACGTTAAGGTCGGCCTGCATAACCAGGAGCGTTACTCCGGCTTTGAGGGCGTGCTGCGCCTGCCGACGTATTGGAAGCACGAGAAGGCTGCTCACGAGCGCGCCATGGAGCTGCTGTCCATCTTTGATATGGAGCATCTGGCAAACGAGCAGGCCGGATCGCTGCCTTACGGCGCTCAGCGTCGTCTGGAGATCGTCCGCGCGCTTGCCACCAACCCCAAACTGCTGCTGCTCGACGAGCCTGCCGCCGGCATGAACCCGTCCGAGACCGCAGAGCTCATGGCGAACATCGTCAAGATTCGCGACACCTTCGGCATCGCCATCATGCTTATCGAGCATGATATGTCGCTCGTCATGAACATTTGCGAGGGCATCTGCGTGCTTAACTTTGGCAAGGTTATCGCCAAGGGTACGGCGGAGGAAATCCAGAACAACGACGCCGTTATCGAGGCGTATCTGGGTAAGCAGGATAAGGGGGAGAACTAAATGGCAGAGCCGATGCTTTCCGTCTACAACATCAACGTCTGGTACGGCGCCATCCACGCCATCAAGGACATCTCCTTTAACGTTAACGAGGGCGAGATCGTGGCCTTGATTGGTGCCAACGGTGCCGGCAAGTCCACAACGCTCAAGACCGTCTCGGGCCTGCTGCGCTCCAAGACCGGCTCCATCAAGTTTATGGGCGAGGACATTACCCATACGCCCGCTGATAAGCTGGTTGGTAAGGGCCTGGCTCAGGTTCCCGAGGGTCGTCGCGCCTTTTTGCAGATGACGGTCGAGGAGAACCTGGAGATGGGCGCCTATACAGAGCCCAAGTCCACAATTGCTCCGGGCCTGGAGCGCGTCTACGAGCAGTTCCCGCGCCTGAAGGAACGTCGTCGCCAGGTCGCCGGCACCCTTTCAGGCGGCGAGCAGCAGATGCTCGTTATGGGGCGCGCCCTTATGAGTAACCCCAAACTGCTTATGCTCGACGAACCTTCCATGGGTCTGGCACCGATTCTGATCGAACAGATCTTCCAGATTGTCGAGGACCTGCACAAGGCCGGCACCACGGTGCTTCTGGTTGAGCAAAACGCGCAGATGGCGCTTTCCATCGCCACGCGCGGCTACGTGCTCGAGACCGGCAAGATCACCATGACCGGTACCGGCCAAGAGCTCCTGCACGACGACAACGTCCGCAAGGCCTATCTGGGCGGTTAATCCATTCAACAAAGGGGGCGCTGACCAACCCGGTCAGCGCCCCCTTTTAAGTTGCGGTGAAATAGGGACTGAATACGGGCTCCAGAGGCCAAATGAGTCCCTATTCCACCGCAACTTCATGGGGATGTGTGACAATGCCCGTCGGAAAACATCTGCTGTCTTTGGGGGTCTATCTATGCTGTACGAGTTTTGTGCCGAGAACTTTGAGCGGGTGCCGGCGGCTATCGATGCCGGTGCAAGGCGTATCGAGCTGTGCGACAACCTTGCCGTTGGTGGCACCACGCCTTCGGCCGGCGTTATCAGCGCTACGACCAACTATGCACACGAGCACGATGCGCGGGTGATGTGCATGATTCGCTCGCGTGGCGGCGACTTTCACTACAACCAGGACGAGTTGCGTATGATGGAGATGGACCTGGGCCTTGCCGTGAGCGCCGGCGTTGACGGCTTGGTCTTTGGCTGCTGCAAGCCCTGCGCTGGCGGATGGGCACTCGACGAGCTTACGTTGGGCGCTCTCGTGATGGCCGCGGGCTGCGCGACCGAGGAATGCAAGCGTGAGCCCATCGACATCACCTTCCACATGGCGTTTGATCAGCTCTCGCCCGAGGCTCAGCTCGACGCGATTGACATACTCGCCGACTGCGGCATCACACGCATCCTGACGCATGGTGGCGCTGCCGGTACGCCGATCGAGGACAACTTCGAAAACCTGGCCCGCTTGATCGAGTATGCGGGCGACCGCTTGACCATCCTTCCCGGCGGCGGCATTTCCACGGTCAACCGCGATACCGTGGCGGCGGCACTGGGCGTCTCCGAGCTCCATGGCACCAAGATTGTGCCGCTGGAGGTATAACCCGTGACGCTGGTATTTAACGTTCAGCAGGCGAACGGTAAGCCCGACGACAACCGTCGTCCCGGCACCGCGTGCCCCTTTTGCGATACAGAAGGGCTCACCGACATCATTCGCCGTGATGGCGATTGCATTTGGCTCGAGAATAAGTTCAAGACCCTGCGCGCCACCTGTCAAACCGTGCTGATCGAGTCGGCCGATCACGATGCCGACCTGGTGACCTATGAGCCGGATGAACTCCACCATGTGATGCGGTTTGCCCTGGGTTGCTGGCAGCAGATGATCGATTCACAGCAGTATCGAAGCGTGCTCATGTACAAGAACAAGGGTCCGCTCTCGGGCGGTAGCCTCGTTCATCCGCACATACAGATTGTGGGTTTGGAGCAGGAAGACGGCTATGCTTCGCTGGCTTCCGCCAATTTCGAAGGTATCAATGTCTGGCAACAGGGGAGGATCTCGGCCAACATCTCAACCGAACCCATCATGGGGTTCTTTGAGATCAACGTTTCAGCCCCGCAGGGAATCGCCGCCAGCGATGACACGAGAGATCAAGCCGAGGCGGATCTCTTCGCCGATGCAATCCAGGTAGCTCTGCGCTATATCCTGAACGAGCACCACGGTGGTCGCGCAGAGTCGTATAACCTGTTCTTCTATCACCTGGGCGGTCGGACCATTGCCAAGGCGCTGCCGCGTTGGGTGGTTTCGCCCTACTTTGTCGGCTATCGTTTGGCCCAGGTCAATGCTGAGACAACGCTCGATATCGATGCTGAGCGCCTGCGTGCGCATCTGGAAACGCTCGTATAGCAAGACTAACACCCGCGTAATGCGGACAGTCTAGCGTGCCATGGCGTCGCGGCCGGCTTCGACGCGCTTGCGCTGGGCGGCGCGCTCCTCGCCGGTCAGACGCTCAAAGAGATGCCCGATAAGCGAGGCGAGTACCTGCTGAAACAGCGTTCCGCACATGACGGGAAACACGACTTCGCCCGGAAAGTACTGCGTGGCGATGACGGCGCCCGAAGAGATGTTACGCATGCCGCAGGTAAAGCACATGGTGGTCGTCTCGCTATATGGCAGATGCAGCGTATGGGCGACCAGAAAACCGACGACAAAGCCACTGATGGCGAAGACCAAAATAAAGAGGGCGACTTCCAAGCGCACCGCGTTCATGTGCAGCACGTACTCGCTCATGGCGGTGGAGTTGGAGGCGATAACGCCCATCATCATGAATTTGCAGGCGGGCGAGAGCACGGGGGAGAGCTTCTCGTGTCCCCATCCACGCGTGAGCTCGTTGATCACGATGCCGAGCACGGCGGGGATGGCGATCATAAAGGCCATGTCTTGCATCATGCTCGGCACATCGATCGAGACGGTGGCACCCAGCAAGAGCTTAAGCGTGAGCGGAATCGTCACAGGGGAGATAACCGAGGACGTCAGGATGATGGTGAGCGCGAGCGGGCCGTTGCCGCCGAACATGCTGATCCACATAAAAGCGGTGACGGCCACGGGCACGCTGTACTCGAGCACGATGCCGCAGACAAGGTTGGGGTTGGAGCCAAAGAAGAGTGACCCTATGGCATACGCCGCGATGGGAATAAGCACTGCCGAGACCAGCAGCGCCAGAATCAGGTGCAGCGGACGGTGGAACACCTCGGCTACCTGGTGAAAAGTGTTGCTGAGCGCGCCCTGAAACGTCATAAAGGCGAAGAGGGCGGGAACAATGGGCTTGAGCACGCCGATCTGCTGGGGAAAGAGCACGCCGAGCGCCACGCAAATCGGAACGATGATCTGCATATGCCCCGCGAGGAACTTTCCCAGTCCAGCCCATTGCTTCATATGTCCCGTGACTCCCTTTATCCGCGAACTCGTTTGTATGGATATGCTAGACGCTCGTATGCGTCCGTGCGGCTGAAACGCTCGATTATTTCGAGACCATTACCGCCATCGTTTGCCGAAACCGCGGCGCACCGCGGCGTTTTGCGTCCGCGCTGCACGGTATAATAAATCCGTTCAACAGATCTGCCTGCCGAAGCGGGCACACACAGAGGACTCATCGCTATGAACCGTGAGAGGTATCGCGGCGACCTGCCCCTATCAGGGGTGGGTGCCTATGTCATCGCTTAAGACGACGCATCGCTGGGCGGTCGCTCAGCAAAACCCCGAGCTCGAAAAGGAACTTTCGGCTGGTCTGGGCATTCCCGGGCTGGTGGCGCGCATTATGGTCGCGCACGGCATTGACTCCATCAAAGAGGGCCAATTGTTTTTGACGCCTTCGCTTGATCGCGACTGGGCCGACCCACTCATTATCCCGGGCATGTCGGTCGTTGCCGACCGCGTCGAGCGTGCTATTCGCAACCACGAGCACATTGCAGTCTTTGGCGATTTTGACGTTGACGGTATTACGTCGACCTGCCTGTTGACCGAGGCGCTGCGCACGTTTGGCGCCGATGTCACGCCGTTTATTCCGCATCGCTTTGATGAGGGCTACGGTCTTTCGCGCGCGGCACTCGATCGCATTAACGAGCTCGCTCGCCCCCAGCTGATCGTGACCGTCGATAACGGCATTGCCGCCAAGGAAGAGGTTTCCTATTTGGAGGACCTGGGGATCGATTTGGTGGTCACGGACCATCACGAGCCCTCCGACCAGGTGCCGCAGGGTGTGCCCCTGACCGACCCCAAGCTCGAGGACGAGGGCCCCTCGCGCGAGCTTGCCGGTGCTGGTGTGGCGCTCAAGCTGGTGCAAGTCCTGGGTGAGCGCCTGGGCAAGCCGTCGTATTGGCGTTCGCTAATCGAGGTCGCGGCGCTGGGCACCGTGTCCGACATGATGCCGCTCACGCCCGAGAACCGCGCGCTGGTTGCCGAGGGCATCCAGCAGATGCGCGTAACCGCTCGCCCCGGCTATATCGCGCTTGCCGCGCTTGCCAAGGCGGACCTTTCGAGCATTACGGCGGATGGCCTGTCATTCTCGCTCATTCCCCGCTTAAACGCTGCCGGCCGCATGGCCGATCCCAAGCTGGCGCTCGACCTGCTGCTTGCCCGCAATCCCATCGAAGCAAGCGCGCTGGCGGCTGAGCTCGAGGAAATCAACCGCCAGCGCCGTGAGATCGAGGCGGAGCTCACGCGCGATGCCATGGCAAAGGTCGAGGAGACCTATGACGGCGGGCGCGCGATCGTTGTGGGCGGCGAAGGCTGGCACGAGGGCGTCAAGGGCATCGTGGCAAGCCGTCTGACCAACCGCTATCACGTGCCGGCGCTGCTGTTCTCGATCGAGGACGGTATCGCGCGCGGCTCTGGTCGCTCGGTGGGCAAAGTTAACCTGTTTGACGCCGTCGAGCGCTGTTCCGACCTGCTGATTCGTCGCGGCGGACATGCCGGTGCGGTGGGTGTGACCATCGAGGCATCCAAGCTCGATGAATTCCGTCGTCGCCTTTCCGCCGTGCTATCGGAGATTCCCGCTGAGGACTTTGAGGACACCGACGAGGTTGCCGCCACGGTCGACCTTTCCGAATTGAATATCGAGACCATCGAGCAGATTTCCCGCCTTGAGCCGTTTGGCCAGGGTAATAAGGTGCCGCTGCTGGCTGCCGAGGGCGTGACGATGTGTGATCGCGCCGTGGTGGGTAAGACCGGCGAGCACATGCGCTTTGTGGCGACCGATGGCGCCGCGAGTGTGCCGGCTATTATGTTCCGCGTGCCGCAAATCGATAAGCTCATCAACTGCGATAGCGCTGTCGACTTGGTGTTCGAGGCCGTTGCCGAGCATTGGCAGGGTCGTGTGAAGCCCAAGCTCATGGTCAAGGATGTTCTGGTCCGCGATACCACGCTGCCCAGCGTCGACGATCCGGCATGCGAGCTTCGTCGTGGCGTGCAGCCGGCGGATTCCGGCCTGCGCTTGGAGTCGCGCAAGCGCGAGACGCTCGCCCAGCTTTCCTATACCGAGCTCACGCGCTCGCTTATCCATAGCTTTATCGGCTCGAACCAGCCACATCGCGCGCAGGTCGAGGC
>DXLQ01000034.1:0-15486 GCA_019414685.1 Collinsella sp.
CTGGTCGTAACCCTGCTGGCCGCCCAGGTGCATCTTATTTTTAATCTCGTCAAGGAAGCCCATGGTTGTGTCCTCTCACGGTTTAGTGCAGGCGCTCTGTAAACCAGTGCGCACTTCAGAGCCCTATTTTACTGCAAACTCCGGGCTAAATACTACCCTGCCCAGGCGAACGAGCGTAGAGCCCTCCTCAAGGGCAGGCTCAAAGTCCTCACTCATGCCGCAAGAAAGCTCGGGCAGCCTCAGATCGGGATGCGCCGCCTCCAGCTCATCCCTCAGCTCTCGCAGCCCGGCAAAGGTGCGACGCGCCACATCCTTGTTCCCCCGAGGGGCCATAGTCATAAGGCCCTGCACACAAATTCCCTCAAGTTCCGCAAGCTCGCCGGCAGCGCCACGAATCTCATCGGGCGAAAAACCGCCCTTGGACTCCTCGCCGCTTACGTTAACCTCGATCAGCACCTGCTGGGGGGCGGCGAGCTCGCCAGCTTCGATCTTGCGAATGGCACGGCTCGAGATCGCCTGCGCCAAATGAAGCGACCCCACCGAATGAATCAGCTCGGCCGAGCCCAACACCGCGTTGATCTTGTTGGTCTGAAGGTTGCCAATCATGTCGAAGCGCACCTCGGGCAGTTCCGGATGCTCCGCCAGACCCGTGAGCTTGCGGACGAGCTCTTGCGGGCGGTTCTCGGCAAAATGGCGGTATCCCACCTGGATAGCCGCGATGGTCTCATTGACACCGACGGTCTTGGACACGGCAATCAAACGCGCGCCATCGTGGGGCCTCCCAGCGCGATCGAGCGCGGCATAGAAACGCTCGAGTATCTGCTCGCGGCGAGTGCGCATTACATCCAAATAGTTATCCATTGCCAATCGCCTCCGCTAACAGCACAACAAGTAATCCCATGCTAGCGCAAGAGCGCGGCCCCGCATCCGCAAGGCCGCGCTCCCTCAGGTATTTACAATCTCTCAACGAACGGGGCTACCTACTCCTCGTCGTCCTCACCATCATCCTCGTCCTCAAGATGATCCAACAGGTAGCGAAGACCCTCGCTCACCTCGTTAGCGGGCACCTTGGCAACAAAGCGCGCATCGACGGCAGGCCTCATGATGACGCCCTCGCCCGAAGGCACGCGCATGCTCTCGAGCTCATCCTCGTCCGTGCACGCAATATCGCCGGCAGTCATACGCTGTCCGGTCAAAAGGAAGGTTAGACGGCAGGCGGCATCAATGGAAATCGAGGCGATGCGATCGAGATAGCGCGAGACCATGATGGCGCGGCGCAGATCGTCATAGTTGCTGTCGTCGTCCATAAAATCGCCTGTGTCCATGCGGTTAAAGGTACGGAAGAACTTCTCGTACGCCGCATGCACCGGCTCATCCTCAACGGCCAGGTTGCAGATGATGGACATGTCGTTGGTGACGAGCGCGGACAGCGACGAGCCCAGCACCTGGTACACGGCCTCGGCCTCGGCCTCAACCGTGCCGACGAGCTCCTGAGGCAGCGAGATGTCGGCCTTGACCATGTGACGCGTGGCGCGGCAGATCTGGCGAACCTTATCGGTCATGCGCTGCAGGTTAAAGTCGACGTAGATAATCGTCTGCAGCAAACGGAAGTCGGAGGCGACCGGCGACTGCGTAGCAATCAGGTTGTAGCACACGGCCTCCAAGTTGGCGCAGCGAGCATCAATCGAAAGCGTGCGCTTCTTGGTCTTGGTGGCGAGCTTGCGGTCGTCGGTCACATAGGCCTTCACGGCGTCGTGAAGGGCAAGATCGACGGCCTCGTAGATACTCAGCATCTCGTGACGGGCCTCGATGAGCTGACGGGAAAACAGTTTGCGCATGGTTCACTCCAATCAGTTGGGTGCGGTCATGCCGCCCGCACAGTGAATACGCACCGGACCAGGTCCGATCGGCTTGGGACTAGTCGCACCGATCAGCCAAAGCGGCCGGTGATATAGTCTTCCGTCCGCGAGTCCACCGGACTGGTGAAGATCGCGTCGGTTTGACCATACTCGATGAGCGTGGCGGGCTCGCCGGCAACTTCCTGCAAGAAGAATGCGGTGTAGTCGCTAATACGAGCTGCCTGCTGCATTGAATGCGTGACGATGATGATCGTCATCTCGGGCGCCAGCTCGGCCATCAGATCCTCGACCTTAGAGACGGACGTGGGGTCGATGGCGGAGCAGGGCTCGTCCATCAGGAGGACATCGGGTTGCACCGCGAGCACGCGCGCGATGCACAGACGCTGCTGCTGACCGCCCGAGAGCGCCAAACCATCCTTGTTGAGCTGATTGGATACCTCTTTCCAGAGGTTGGCGCGCTTGAGCGATTCTTCCACGATATCATCGAGGTCGCTTTTGCTAGTCACGCCCTGCAGACGAGGGCCAAAGGCGACATTCTCGTAGATGGATTTGGGAAACGGGTTGGGCTGCTGAAAGATCATGCCCACGCGACGACGGAGGTCGACCGGGTCGACACCCTCGGCATAGATATCGTTGCCGTCGAGCGTCATGGTGCCCTCGACGCGCGTACCCTCGATCAGGTCATTCATGCGGTTGATGCAGCGCAAAAACGTCGACTTTCCGCAACCCGAAGGGCCAATGAAGGAGGTGATGGCGTTTTTGGCGATGTTGAGGTCGAGCCCCGTCAGCGCATGAAAGTCACCGTACCAAAAGTTGAAATCCTTGGCCGTAATGGCCGCTTGCTCCAGCGTGGGAGCGGACTGATAAACGGACATGGGACTCCTTAACTAGCGACGCTTACGCGACAGGAAGCGCGCAAACAGGTTGAAGGCCAGAATGATCACCATCAGCAAGAGCGCGGTGCCGTAGGCTGCGTTCATGTTGATGCCGTCGTTGGCAAGCAGGTACAGATGGACCGTCATGGGGCGGCCGGAATCGAGCGGCGAGATAGGTAGATTGATGGCCTGGCCCATGGTGTAGAGCACCACCGCGGTCTCGCCGATGGCACGGCCGATGGCAAGGACGATGCCCGTGGCAATACGGCCAAAGGCAGAAGGAAGCACGATCTTGGAGACAACCTGCCACTTGGTGGCGCCCAGGCCGTACGCGCCCCAACGGATATAGCGCGGAACGGCGCGAATGGCCTCTTCGGTGGTGCGCATGACGATGGGGAGCATCAAGAGCGCGAGTGCCAGAGCGGCAGAGACCATCGAAAGGCCCAGGCCCATAGCCTCGACAAACAAGGCGTAGCCAAACAGGCCCATAACGATGGAGGGCACCGAGGCCAAAGCGTCAGCAGCGTAGCGAATGAGCTCGACGACCTTGCCCTGCTTGGCGTACTCGGCCAGATAGACGGCTGCCAGCACAGCGATCGGCGTGCAGATAAGCATGGCGAGCGCCGTCACGTAGACGGTCGAGACGATCGTGGGCCAAATTCCGCCCTCGGCGTTGACGCCCTGGGGCCAACCGAAGATAAAGTCGAGCGAGATGTGTGGCAGGCCGTTGATGACCACGTAGGCGATGATAGCGACCAGCACCAGCGTGGTGATGTAGGCAGCGGCACGAAACACGCCAAGCATGATCTTGTTGGACAGGTCCTTGTTGATGCGGCCCTTCTTGCCGTGGGAAAGGGCACGCTTGATGCGCTCGCGCGACGAGGTCGTATCGACCGTCGTGTCAACGGAATCGGACATAGCCTACCCCCTCTTCTTCTTGGAAATCAGACGGACGATGCCCACCAGCGTGGCGGAGATGATAAACAGGACCACACCCATGCCGAACAGCGCCGAGCGGTGCAGACCCGAGGAATAGCTCATGTCGAGCGCAATCTGGCTCGTGAGCGTCGAGATGGGGCTCGCAATGCTGTCGGGAATAACCGGGGCGTTACCTACGACCATGAGCACGGCCATGGTCTCGCCGATGGCACGGCCCATACCCAGCACGATGGCATCAACGATACCCAGCTTCGCGGCAGGTAGCACGACCTTATAGATGGTCTGCCACTTGGTGGCGCCCATGGCATACGATGCCTCGCGAATGCCCATGGGAATGGAATTGAGAGCATCGATGGTGAGCGTGGTGATGGTAGGGACGATCATGATGGCGAGCACAAACCACGCCGTCAGCGCACCAAAACCAAGGCCGCCGGTCAGTTGTGCGATAAACGGGCGGATGATGATCATGCCAAAGAAGCCGTAGATGATGGAGGGTATGCCCGCCAGCAGGTCAACGGCGGGGCTGATGAGCTTGCGCACGCGCTTGCTGGCAATCTCGACCAGGTAAACGGCCGTACCCACGCCCAGCGGCACGCCCATGGCGAGCGCACCGACGGTCACCAGACCCGAGCCGGCAAGCAGCGACAAGATGCCGTAGTGGCCCTCGGAAGGCGCCCACGTAAAGCTAAAGAAGTCCGCCAGACCGATGTCAGTAAAGACGGGCAGCGCCGAGTACGTGGTAAAGACAAAAATCAGGATGACGGTAACGACCGCCAAGAACGCGCAGGCAAAGAAAATCCACTGCAGCGCCTTCTCCTTGATATAGGTACTGCGCGATACGAGCGCCAGCTCGCGCTTCTTGGGCGTCTGAACATTCTGCTCAGTCTGGGAGTTTTCCTGTGCTTCCATGCTACTCACTCCCCTTCTCGTCGTTGGTGACGGGAATAAAGCCCGCCTCGCGAATCTGCTTGTCCATCTTTTCGGACGTCACATAGTCGATGTAATCCTGCGCCTGCTGCGAAGGCGCACCCTTCACAAAGAAGTAAAGGTCGCGCGAGATGGGATAGCCGCCACTCGCGACCGTCTTCTCGAACGCCTCAACATGATTGACCGAGACGGCCTTGACCGAGGTATTGGCGTTGAGGCTATCGACGAAGCCCAGTGAAATGTAGCCGATGGCCCCACGCGAACGAGATACCACGTCGCGCACCTGGCCCGTACCCGAAAGAACAGCCGAGCGGCGATCGAACGGCGTGTCATCCATCACGATGGTACGGAAGGCCTCGCGCGTACCGGACGCCTCGTCTCGGTTGATGACCTGAATCCTCAGGTCCTCGCCACCGACCTCTTTCCAATTGGTAATCTTGCCGGCGTAGATATCGCGGAGCTGCTCGGTCGAGAGGTTATCGACGGGGTTGTCGTCGTTCACGATGACCGCAATACCGTCGTGGGCAATGACGATGGGAGTCAGGCCCAGATCCTGTTCGTCGGCATTGAGCCCACGGGAGGAGCTGGCGATATCGGCCGTGCCGGCGCTGACGGCCTCGATGCCAGCGGAAGAACCCAAACCGGAAACGAGCACGTCGATGCCGGTCTCCTCCTTAAAGCCCTCGGCCGCAATCTCGGCGATAGGAAGGCAGGTCGTGGAGCCGGCCACGGTAATGGAAGAGGTAGAAGATCCCGAAGAACAGGCGCACAGCGTAAGCGTAAGCACAGCGGCGCTCAGGACCGATACGATCTTTCTCATAGCATCACGCCGATCGCAGCATGGCGCCCACAGGTGCCGTCCTCGTTACGGTAGGAATAAAAGCGGTCGTTCTGACGCACGGTCGAAAGCTGGGTATCCACGATATTATCCGCGTCGACACCGACATCTACCAGCGCCTCGCGAATGGCAGCGGAAAGATCGAGCATGCGAGAGGTATTCGCATCGATGCAAGAGAACTCGGCGGCAAAGCGATCCATGAGTTCCTGGGATACCTCATATTCGTCACCCAAGATATGGGGGCCGATATAGGCGGAAACGTCGCTCGCATCGCAACCGGCAGCATCGCAAAGCGCCTGGCACGCCTTGGCGGAAATACGTGCAATCGTGCCCTTCCAACCGGAGTGCACCACGGCAAATCCGCCGGGGGCCACCAGCACCACGGGAACGCAGTCGGCAAAGCAGAGCAGCACGGGCACGTTATGCGCCGTGCAGACGATGGCATCACAGCCCTCGGCAATCTGCTCGCGAACGTCCTCAAGGTCATCGGCGCCGTTCGAGGTCACCGCAACGATATGATCACCATGGACCTGATTGGGAACGAGCAGGTTGTGCTCGCACTCGGCGGCACCCATAGCCTCGAGCGCACGACGACGATTTTCTTGAACAGCAAAGGGGTCATCGCCAACATGCGAGCCCAAGTTGAGTGAGAAGTACGCATCTTCGGAAACACCACCGGCACGCTCGGTGAAGGCAAAGCGAACATCGGATGTCGCGCCCTCCACCAACGTAACTCCATCATGGTCGACACGCGAAACTTTGTCCGCACGTGCTGCCATACTAAAGCCTCCTAATAACACAAGTACCGCGGCATCGCCGCTACAGCCCGCGTTTATACGGCTGTCATACTTCTCTAAAAGGATACCTGCTGCGCTGGAGGCAATCGTAAAGGGAACGTAAAGAGATTGGAGGTTCTAGTTTACAAAGTCGAAATAAAAAGGGCGCGTCCATACGGACACGCCCCTGTGCACAACAATGCAAAGAACGACTTAGAAGCTACCGCGCTTCAGGAAGTCGGGAAGCTCGAACTGATCGTTGCCGAAGTTAGGAAGCTCGGTGCCACCGACGTTGCGGGTCGGAGCGGCCTGAGCCGGACTCGTGGCAGGAGCGGTGCGCTGCGGCTCAGCGGAGGCAGCGGCCTTGCTCTGAGACTGCTGAGCAGCAAAGAGCTCGTCCTGACGGTTGACGTTGGAGTCGGAGAAGCCCGTAGCGATGACGGTGATACGCACCTGATCGCCCAGGGACTCGTCGACAACGGTACCGAAGATGATGTTGGCCTCGGGGTCGACGGCGTTGGCGACAACGTCGGCGGCGTCGCTGATCTCCTGGATGCCCAGGTCCTTGGAACCGGCGATGGAGAGCAGCACGCGCGTGGCGCCATCGATGGAACTCTCGAGCAGCGGGCTGGAGATGGCCTGCTGGGCAGCGTCGACGGCACGGGTGTCCCCAGAAGAGGTACCGATACCCATCATGGCGGTACCGGCCTGCTTCATGATGGTCTTAACATCGGCGAAGTCCAGGTTGATGATACCGGGGACGGTGATGAGGTCGGTGATGCCCTGGGTGCCCTGGGAAAGGACGCCATCGGCAATCGCGAAGGCCTCGAGCATGGTGGTCTTCTTCTCGGCGATGTCGAGCAGCTTATCGTTAGGGATGACGATCATGGTGTCGACGCAATCGGAGAGGGTCTTAATGCCCTCCTCGGCGCTCTTCTTGCGCTTGCGGCCCTCGAAGGTGAAGGGCTTGGTCACGACGGCGACGGTCAGCGCACCGACCTCGTTCATCGCGATATCGGCAACGATGGGAGCAGCGCCGGTACCGGTGCCACCGCCCTCGCCGCAGGTGATGAACACCATGTCGGCACCAGCAAGCGCCTCGGCAATGTCGTCGCGGGACTCATCGGCAGCCTTGCGGCCAACCTCGGGGTTGGCGCCGGCGCCCAGGCCGCGGGTAAGGTCGGTGCCGATGTGCACCTTGATATCGGCATCAGAGATCGCGAGTGCCTGAGCATCGGTGTTGATGGCAACAAACTCGACGCCGCGGATGCCCTCTTCGATCATTCGATTGACCGCGTTGGTACCGCCGCCGCCGACGCCGACCACCTTAATGACGGCAAGGTAGTTGTTGATCTCTGTCTCGTGCATGTCGGTCCTCCGAACAAAGGTTATAGCCATAGCATGGGTCGACCCCTGCGCACATTAACCTTCAGGTTGAAAGTAAATGCAAAGGTAAACCGTATTATGTTTGCACATTATGAACGTATCAGTCAAATAATTGACCGTGAAAACCAAACAAACCAGATAAACGGCGTGGTATGGCCCCTCAACAAAGTAACAACCAGCGCTACGAGGTCGGAGCATTCCTAAATGTGTAGTTGCCCGGAGAGCGCACATTGATATACGTTACGCCCTCTACCTGCGAAAGCAACTTGGTGACTACGCGTTCTTTCTTGGCGATATCGTTCGAATCGCCCAGCGACACCTCAATGCCGTTATTGAGGTTTGCCGAGATGGCTTCGACCGAAGGCGTGGAAATATCCTTGACTTGTCCCAAGAACTCGCTCGAAAAACCACGCACATAATCCAGGCCGGCCTTAACGGCTTTGGAGTTCACCGCCTGGCCGGAAACCGGAGCGACATCCGCCGAGACATCAGTCAACAGCACCGCGCCATAATGCTTAGCGAGCGCCAGCGCGGCATCGATTCCGGTCAAGGTATTTGAGCCCTGCCCTGTCGTGATGACGTTGCCCTGGTCGTCCACTTCGACCGACGTCGACAGTGGGGCGATCCAGGTGTCATCATCCCCGATGGCCCAGGCAAGGTCATCGGAGCTGATATAGGCAATTGCGATGACCTTGCGCTCCATAGGCGTAATGATGAGCGTATGCGGGAACTGACGCTGGACATCCACGCCCGAGACCCACGGGTTCTGCTTGAGATCCTCGGTAATCTGGTCGGGATCGACGTTAAAAAGCGACGTTCCCTCGGGCAAATCGATCAGCTGGATAGCATCGTGCTTCGTCACATGCTCGCTGCCTTGAATCTGAATATCAGTGGCGGTAAACAATCCAGAGTTAATCACCACGATGGCAACGACGACGAGCACGGCCAAGACGGCCAGAACGCCGCCCACGATTTTGCCTTTGCCTGTAACGACAGAAGCGGCGTCTGATGTTTTATTTACCATCGCCCCAAGTGAAGACAACGGGTTGACGCTTTTTTTACCCGAAGGCTTCTTGACGGTAACCGGGACCGATGTCAGCGAGCGCGGTTTCGATGCGCCCAGCGTGCGACCTGGACGCGGCGCTTTAGTTCCCGTCGAGGGCTTAGGAGTTGCCATGGGACGGGCAGGTTTGGCGCCCATAACAGGCTTTGACGTCACCGAGGGACGCGAGGACTTTTTTGCGGCCGGACGATTACCGAGCTGCGAGCCGACGACCGGACGACTGGTCTGTCGAGCATGCCCGACAGACTTAGAATGCGCGACGGTATTGCGTTGAGGTTTGGCAGGCGCGCCGGAACGCCCTCCGGCGCGGCGGAAGGTGGGTTTCGATGCTCTAGAAGCCGAGGAATTTAACTTCCGGTCTGAGCTCGATGCCATACGCCTCCCTCACCTTTCCGTGCACATGTCTGATAACCGCGGCAACGTCATCGGCCGAGGCAGTTCCGTTATTAACGATAAAATTAGCGTGAACGGGCGAAACTTCCGCGCCGCCAATTGAAAAACCCTTTAATCCACAATCCTCGATAAGCTTGCCCACACTCGCATCGGGCGGATTGCGAAAGACCGACCCGCAGGATGCGCGACCCATGGGCTGCGTACGCTTGCGCCTCGTCAGGTACCGCTCCATGCGCTCGCGAATGTCGGCCTTGGGCGCCGGTTTAAGCTTGAGCACGCACTCGAGGATGATCTCATTGCGGGGAAGGCTACATTCGCGGTAGCCCCAAGTGATCTCGGACCCCGCATAATGCTTGATACCGGATGCCGGGTCAAACGTTACGACATCCTCAACTAGCGAGCCAATCCACTCGGTCCGTGTGCCGGCATTCATAGATATCGCACCGCCGACCGAACCAGGGATGCCAACGGCAAACTCAAGGCCCGAGAGGCTACGCGACAGGGCATCGTTGACCAGGCGCGCAAACATCACGCCCGCACCGACCGTCAGCGTACAACCGTCATCGGCAACAACCGTGCGCTGAAACTCACGTCCGAGCGAAATGACGGCACCGCGATAACCGCCATCGGCAACCAGCAGATTGGAGCCCTTGCCGATGATGACCCACGGCACCTGCTCGCGATCGAGCACCGCCACGGCGCGGCGGAGGGCATGATAGCTATGACACGTTACAAAGAGGTCGGCCTTGCCGCCGATACGATAGCTCGTATGACGCGCAAGGCGCTCGTCCTCGATCACATCCGTGTCGATCATGCCCGAGAGCGCCATGACGGCGTTAAACAGACCCATTAGACTTAAGCGTCTTTCTTGGCAGTCAGATACTCGATAAACTCGGGGCCGACGGTCGTAACGTCACCGGCACCCATAGTGAGCAGCAGGTCGCCCTCGCCCACCATCTGCTCGAGCTCCTGATTGAGCTCAAGACGGCTGGAGCAGTACACGACCTCCTTGCCAGGATGCTTGGCGCGCACGGTATCGGCGAGCATCTTAGAGGTGACACCCGGAATGGGCATCTCGCCAGCCGAGAACACATCAATCAGCAGCAGTTTATCGGCATTGGCAAATGCATCGGCAAAGTCGTCGCACAGGGCCTGCAGGCGCGAATAGCGGTGCGGCTGGAACACGACGTCGACGTGCTTGTAGCCCAGCGACGAAGCGGCAGCAAGCGTCGCCTTGATCTCGGTGGGGTGATGGCCGTAATCATCGACCACGGTGATGCCATCGATATCGCCCACGTGGGTAAAGCGACGGCGGACGCCCTCAAAGCTCGAGAGCGCCTTGGCGGCGGCGTCGATGTCAAGGCCCAGGACATGGGCGACGGTGAGCACCGCCGTGGCGTTGAGCATGTTGTGGCGACCGGGATTGCTCTTGATCTCCACAGCGTGCTCAGTGCCGTCCTCAAAGCGAACGATAAAGTCGCTCTGGATGCCCTTGACATCCGGGTGCATGCAGACGATGTCGTTGCTCTCGGCAAAGCCGTAGGAAAGCACGTGACGGCCCGTCGACTTGGCGAGCTCGACCAGATGCGGGTCCTCACCGCAGACGATGACGGTGCCGTCCTCGCCCACCAGGCTCATGAATTTGGCGAAAGTTGCCTCGATCTCCTCGATACCCGAGTAGTGATCGAGGTGGTCGGCCTCGACGTTGGTCACGATGACCACGTTGGGGTTCAGGAACAGGAAGGAGCTGTCGGACTCGTCGGCCTCGGCGACAAAGTAGTCGCCCGAGCCGTTCTTGCCGTTCGTGTCATAGCCCTCGACGATGCCACCGATCAAGAAGCTCGGATCCAGACCCATGCGGTCGAGCATGGTGGCGCACATCGAAGACGTGGTGGTCTTGCCATGCGTGCCGGCAACAGCGACGGTGGTGTAGCCGTGGCCCAAAGCAGAGAGCATCTTGGCACGGGGCCACACGGGAATACCAAGCTCGCGAGCGCGCACGAGTTCAGGGTTGGACTCCGGAATAGCGGTGGAGACAACAACCACGTCGGGCTTGACCTCGTCGATCGTGGCGGCCTCATGGCCCACATGCACCTTCACACCAGCGCGGGTAAGCTGGCGGATATAACGTGACGTCTTAAGGTCGGAGCCGGTAACGGCATAACCGCGCTCGTGAAGAACGAGGGCGATGCCGCTCATGCCGGCGCCGCCGATACCGATAAAGTGGGCGCTCTTAAACTCGGGCGCGGAGGTTGCAGTCTGGGAATCAGCCATGTGCTCGTGTACTCCTTGCGTAAACACTGCCTGTAACCCGTTAACTGTACCGCACCTACCGCATCAGCGCGAGGGCGACCGACGATATCCCGTCTAACTAACGCAAACCCTCTACCGCATCGGCCAGAAGAGCGGCGGCCCTATCCTGAGCCAGACCACGCGCCGCCTGACGCATGGCGTCGCGCGCCGCCGCGTCATCGACCAGGTGCAGCAGTTCATCGGCAAAGGCAGAACCGTCGATATCGGCATCGGCGCAGAGCACACCGGCCCCGGCGTCGACCAGATAACGGGCATTGGTGGTTTGGTGGTCGGCCGTCGCATGCGGATACGGCACGAGCACCGAGGGCACGGCGAGCGCAGCAATCTCGGCCACGCTCGATGCACCCGAACGCGAGAGCACCAAATCGGCAGCAGCCAGCATATCGCCCATGTTGTCGATGTAAGGCTGGACGCGGTAACGCTTCGCCTCCTCGGGCGTCAGCGCCAAAGCGCGCTCGGTCTCCTCAAAGCCGTCGGCACCCGTCGAATGCAACACATAGAGGTTCTTGCGCGAAAGCAGCTCGTTTTTGAGCGAAGCCACGCGCTCGTTGAGGTGCTGGGCGCCAAGTGAACCGCCAAAGACGAGCAACAGCGTAGCGTCCTCGGGAACGCCAAGTGCCTTGCGGCCGCGAGCGCGATCGCCCTCGATTACCGAGCGACGTACGGGGTTGCCGGTCATGAGCACGTGGCCAGGGTCACCTTCGCGCTCAAAGACCGAACGCGCTGCCGGCACCGAGATGCACACGCGGGCGGCGTGGGAGTTCATCATCTTGTTGGCCAGGCCCGGAACAGAGTTCTGCTCATGCAGCAGATACGGAACGCCCGCGCCCTTGCACCACCCCAGCAGCGGAACCTCGACATAGGCACCAAAACCAATGGCGGCATCGGGCTTGCCGACCTTTGAGAAATGACTGGCGAGCGCACGTTTGGCCTTGTTGACACGCCACAGCGAGGTCAGCGCCGTCCAAGGACGGGAGCGGTCGAAGCCCGTGACCGTAATGGGCACAAAATCAAACCCAGCCTCGGGGACCAGACGACCCTCGAGCTTGCGCGACTGACCCACGAACACAACGTGGTGGCCACGGTCACGCAGTTCTTCGGCCAAGGCGAGCGCGGGGTTGATGTGTCCTGCCGTGCCGCCGGCTGCAATAGCAACGGTCATTTTATCGGTCATGGTAGTCCCTTCGTACACGCGGTCCCTGGTCGTCGGTACGCAGACGCGCCGACGGGTCCGAGTTCAAATCGATTCGATTATATCCGCCGCCCGCGTTGCGAGGGCTGGGGCGCTGCGGACGACCTTGCGGAGCCATTCGCGGGCGTGGACGAGCTGCCGGCTCGGATGCAGAACCATCCAGAACGGTAAAGCCGCTACGCGAAGGTCGTTCACCGCGCACATGGGCTACGCCGGCGGTACTCTCATCCATAACGGCAAAGCTCTCGCGGCGACGGTCGTACTCATCGCGACGGGCGCTCTCGTACGAAACGCGCAGGATCAGACCGGCGAGCATAAGCGACACAATAATCGACGAACCGCCGTAGCTAATAAACGGCAACGGTTTGCCCGTCATGGGAAACACGTTGAGGATGCCCAACGCGTTAATCAAAAACTGCACCGCGAGAATGACCGCGGAGCCAGACGCCATAAGCGCGCCCCGACGATCGGTCGCCTGCTCGGCAATGCGAAACGCCGAATAGATCAGCATCGCAAACACCAAGAAGAACAGCACGGTTCCGACAAAACCGACTTCCTCGCCAATGATGGCCAGGATGTAGTCATTGTGCGCCTCGGGCAGATACGAGTACTTCATGGTTGAGTTGCCGATGCCACGGCCGAACAGACCGCCCGAGGCAAAGGCCATGATGGCAAGCGTGGCCTGATAGCCGTCACCATACTCGTCGGCCCAAGGGTTCAAGGCAACCTGAATACGCACCATACGGTACGGCTCTGCAACAAGCGCAATCACGATCACGAGAATGCCGAAGATTAGCACGCCGATGATAAATCTGGGGTCGAGACCCGCAAACAACGCCATGCACATGAGGGTCAACAGGATGATCAGGACAGTACCGAAATCGGGCTGGATAAAGATCAGAAAGAGCGAAATGCCCAAGTAGATGCCCATCTTGCGAAGGAATTCGTTGATGTTGCCACCGGGCGAAAAGAAACGATCAAGCATGATGGCCGAATACGCAATGGCAAATGGCTTTAAAAACTCGGAAGGCTGGAACTGAATACCGGCGATGTTGAGCCAGCGCGTGGCGCCACGGCTGCCGCTGCCCACCAAGAACACCAGAAGCAGTAGCCCCATCATGCCGATGAGGAAGATCCTGAGCACGTCTTCCCCAAACCAACTGTCCGGCAAGATGCGCACGATGGCAACCATAGCCAGCACGCCAACTCCGGCAAACGCGGCTTGTCGAAACAGAAAAAACGTCGCCGAGCCATTCTCGTGCAGCGCCTCGACCGAAGACGCCGAGTACACCATCAGCAGGCCAAAGCACACCAAGGTAAACAGGCAGGCCATGAATATCAAACGGGGGCGCATGATACGGGCGGGAACGCCGGCAATATAGCGTTCGCTAAACGTCTGCCCGCCGCGACCGGAACGCGGTGTGCTGCGCCGCGAGGAAGCACGGTCCGAATCGGGCCTCCTCATACCTTGTCGGGGGCTCTCCTCTCTCACCGGCAACCCCTATTCCATTTGCGATTTCGCCGCAGCGGCAAGCTGGGCCACATAGTCCTTAAACACGCGGCCGCGCTCCTCATAGCCCGAGAACTCATCGAACGAAGAGCAGGCAGGAGAAAGTAAGATCACATCGCCACGGCTCGACAGCGAACGGGCGACGTCCACGGCATCGCGCAGGTCATCCGCCTGGGCGATATCCACATCGCCATCGACATCGGCCTCGTCCATAGCGGCGGTGAAACGCTCGCGCGCATCGCCAAAGCAGACGACCGAGCGTACGTTATCCATAACAACGCGCGCGAAGTCCGTGAGCGGCGTGCCCTTATCGTGGCCGCCGAGCAGCAAGATCACGTCGTCATCGGGAAATGCCGTCAGTGCCTTCTCGACCGCATCGGTGTTGGTCGCCTTGGAATCGTTGACGTAGCGCACGCCGTCAATCTCGCCACACGGCTCCACGCGGTGCTCGAGCGGCTGGAACGAGGCCAGACCGCGGCAGACGCCATCGACATCGGCACCGACTGCCAGGGCAGCCGTGGCAGCGCACAGGGCATTGATAACATTGTGATGGCCCGAAATCTTGAGCTCGGATGTAGCGATGAGCGGGGTCTCGACGCCCTTCAGGCGCACGATCATCTTGCCATCGCGTACAAAGGCGGCATCCTCACCCTCAGGCTCGTCAAAGGCAACCTTGCAGATGCGACGACCCGGCGTGTAGATGTACTCATCGAACTCGTGAATGCCGGCGTCTTCGACGTCGACAACCGCCAGATCGTCATCGACCATATTGTCAAACAGTTTGATCTTGGCAAGCGCATAGTTCTTATGGCTCTTATGCCAGCCCAAGTGGTCGGGAGTGATGTTGAGCAGCACCGCCACGCGAGGATGAAGCTCGGCGGTCGTAGCAATCTGGTAGCTCGAGAGCTCGGCCACAAACCACTCGTTGTGGGCTCGGCCGTCAATCTCGTTGACCGGCGGCTCGCCGATGTTGCCGACAGCTACGCTGACCTCGCCGGCAGCCTTGAGCATATAATCAGTCAACGACGTGGTGGTCGTCTTGCCGTTGGTACCCGTGATGGCAATCCAGTTATCGGGCGACAGGCGATAGGCAAACTCGGGCTCACCCATAATCTGGGCGGCATGCTCGCGCCCGGCCTTAAAGAAGCCCGAGAACTCCGAGATGCCCGGGCACGTCACGCATACGTCATAGGCGCCCTCGACCTGTTCGGTCCCATAGACAAACGACGCACCAGCAGCCTCAAGCGCACGCGTGGCGTCATTGGGCTCAGAGGTGCCGCCGCCATACACGGTAACGGCGCTTACGCGCTCGGGATGTGCCAGCGCCCAGCGGGCGACATCGAGACCGGATTTGCCCTGACCCAAAACGAGCAGGCTAAAGACATCAGCAAGAGGCATGAAAGACCACTATCCCA
>DXLQ01000035.1:0-13842 GCA_019414685.1 Collinsella sp.
AGCACCGTGATGATGGCGTAGATAAAGTCGATGGCCGCGGTGACGCCGCCGGCGACGACCATCAGCAGCGCCAATGTGCGGTAGCGCTCAAAGTTGAGGCCGTACATATAGCTCATGAGGGGAATACCGGGACCGGCCATAAATGCGGCGCACACGCCGGTGATGACCACGATCAGCGCCATAACGGCAACAATAATCAGGTCAAAGCGACGACGCTTGCGAGGATTAGCCCAAATGCTCGACAAGCGCAGGAGCTGCGGTTTATAGACAAATCCAATGCTCAACAGAATAGCCTGAGCTGGAAAAAACAGGGCATTAAAGTACAACTGGTATTTGTAGGCCAGTGTTCCTTCCATCACAAACTTGGGCATGCTCTCGATAAGATTGAACAGGAATAGCGCGCCAAAGAGTGGGGCGCACTGGACAAACAGGTGGCCGACCTCGCGCAGGCTTACGCGGCGCGATTTTTCGGTCTCGAGCAGGGCGAGCGGCGCGGTGACCAGCACGAGCGAGGCGATCGCGGCGATGCCCATGGCCATGGCCGCGATGGGCATGCTACGCGTGAAGAACAGCGCCACGCTGAAGACCGCGATGACGCCGACGGAGCGTAGCGTTTGACTCATTCCAGCCAAGTAGAGCTTGTCGGCCTGCTGCAGGCGGCCTTCGTACACGTCGGCGACGCCGTCGATGACCTTATACAGGTAGACGCCCAGGCCGATCGTCGCCATCTGCGCGTCATAGCCGCGGGCGCTGCTATACATGAGGCCGCAGCCTAGGGCGAGCGCTCCGCAGATCCAACGATTGAGCTGGTAGGAGGCGAAGGACGTCTTTTCGTCGATGTCCGAGACCTGGAAATTGCGCACGCCGTAGTTGCATGCGATCATGATGAGCGTGCCGGTGACAAAGGCGATGGAGAACTTGCCGGCTTCTTCGGCGCCCACGAGCTGTGTGGACACGATGGTGAGCAGCGGAAACGCCAAGCCCCACACGGCGGTGCCGAGAGCGTTCCAAAGGTAATCGCGGCGGGTGGCGTGCTCCTCGTATTCCGCTTCCTGCATGGAGAAGCCGCCGCCGTAGACGGCACCGAGCAGACGGTTCCACCAAGCGTTGACCATGCGGCGGACGGGGCCGGGCTTGCGATCGCGTTCGCGCCGGCGACGTGTGGCTTGGCTGCTATCGGGCCCGCCGGCGTTGCGCTGACTCAGCTCTTGGATGCGTGCGAGTTCCTCGGCAGTGTGCGAGGCAGGGAAGAGGCCGTTCTCGATGCGGCCGCCCTGGGCCTTCGCGGCGCCGTCTCTCGATGCAGCGGGGTTGGAGACGCCGTTGCGGCGGGCGATGGCGCGGCGAATGCTATCGAGGGGCGTGATGCTCAAAGCGGAGTCCTTTCTATTGCTGCGCTTTAGTATAGACGCGACGGTGTTCGTTCGTGTTTTTGAACGGATTGTTCAATAATTTCGGCGGGCGGCTGTAATTTGTCGGTAAACGTGCGGTATCCTGTTGAAGTTTTGTGACACCCCCCGATGCCGCCCACGCGGTACCAAGGAGCTTCTACCTATGGACGTCGCCGCATTCTTACTGGCTCTTGTGCCGATTATTTGGCTGGTCGTGATGCTGCTGTGCTTTAAATGGCCAGCTTGGAAGGCCGCTATCGGATCGTTTGTCCTTTCGTGCTTGCTTGCCTTCGCATGGTGGCACCTGCCGGCAGCGCAGATCGCGACCGCCTCGCTCGAAGGTTTTTTGATGGCTCTGTGGCCCATCGTCCTGGTGATCATCGCCGCGGTGTTCACGTATAACCTGTGCGTTCGTACGGGCGCCATGGACGTGATCGGCAGCATGATCACCTCCATCAGCAGCGACCGCCGTCTGCTGGCGCTGCTCGTGGCTTGGTGCTTCGGTGGCTTTATGGAGGGCATGGCCGGCTTCGGTACCGCTGTCGCCATTCCCGCCGGCATGCTCGCGGGCCTGGGCTTTGAGGCCGTGCCTGCCGTGCTCATCTGTCTGCTGGCCAACGGCGTGCCCACGCCCTACGGCTCCATCGGCATCCCCACGGTGTCCGTTGCCGACCTGGTGGGTTTGGATTCCCTTCACCTAGCGACCGTTCAGCTGGTGCAGCTCGCACCGTTCTTTGTGGTGATGCCGCTATTTATTGTGCTGGTTGCGGGCCGTGTTGCCGATGACCAGGGCAATGCCGCGAGTGTGGGCGAGCGTCTGCACGGTGTTGCCGGCGTGGCGTTGCTCTCCGGCGTGTCGTTTGTCGGCGCGGCTCTGGTCGTTGCCATGTTTGTGGGCCCCGAGCTGGCCGTGGTCGTAGGATCCATCGTTTCGCTCGCGCTGACAGCTGCGCTTGCCATGCGCGCCGAGAAATCCGGTCACCTGGACGCTCGCTTCCATATGAATATCGAGGCCGGGGAGAAGCTCACCGTTAAGTCGGCGCTTTCGGCCTGGTCGTGCTTCATCCTGATCTTTGTGTTGCTGCTGGGCACGTCTAATCTGGTGCCCGCTGTACATGCTGCGCTCGCGCCGTTTGCGAGCCATGTGCAGGTGTATTGCGGTGAGAATCCCGGTACGCTTACGTTTTCATGGATCAATACGCCGGGCGTCTGGATTTTCCTGGCGGCGTTTGTCGGCGGTGCCATTCAGGGCGCTTCGCCGCGCATGATGGGCGAGGTGCTGGCCGCGGCTGTGAAGCAGATGACGCCGACGGTGATCACCATGCTTTCGGTGCTGGGCTGCGCCAAGGTGATGGGCTATGCCGGCATGATTTCGTCGATCAGCGCGTTTTGCATTGCGGTCGCCGGCGGTCTGTACCCGATTCTGGCTCCGTGGATCGGTGCGGTCGGTGCGTTCGTGACCGGTTCGGGCACGTCTTCGGGCATGCTGTTTGGCCCCATTCAGAGCCAGGCTGCCACTGCGCTGGGTGTGAGCGACTACTGGATGGTCGCGTTGAATGCCTTGGGCGTCGCCGCCGGTAAGATGATCTCGCCGCAGACCTTCGCCATTGGTCTTGCCGCCGTGCACGTGCGCGGTAAGGATGCCGAGCTCCTGGGCGCGGTGCTGCCCTACGCTGCCGGCATGCTGGTCCTGATGAGCGCCATAGCCATGCTCGGCCAAGGCCTGCCACTGTAGTCGGCACTTAGGGACGTTCCTTATGTGCCGGCACTTTGGGAACGTCCCTAAGTGCCGGCATCCGAGGACACTCCTTGAATATTGCCTGTTCAAGAGTGTCCCCAATGACTAGTCGTTTAAAAACGTCCCCAATGACTAGGCCGCTTGCCTGCGATTTTTGACCGTTGGGCGGGCTTGCCGCCCTTGCCGCAAAAACGTTTTTGCATATCGGGTACAACGGGCTTTACGTGAGTAAAGTGCGCGTCGCGTCCACGTGTCGCGTTTTTAAAGGAGGCCCCATGCCTGGTGTTACCCCTGCAGAAGTTTTGTCCAACTTTGGTATTACGCTCGTTGAAGATCCCGCCGAGAATCAGCCCCGTCTGCTGGTCGACCTGCCGGCAGCCGAGCTCGTCGAACACGCTATCCGCCGCGAAGAAGGCCGCATGGCATCCAATGGCGCGCTGGTGATCGAGACAGGGGAGCGCACTGGCCGTTCGCCCAACGACCGCTTTATCGTCGACACGCCCGACGTGCACGACAAAATCGCCTGGGGCGCGGTCAACCGCCCGCTGTCCGTCGAGAGCTATGAGGCCATCAAGGCCGGCATCGTCGACTATCTCAACGAGCGCGACGTGTTCGTCACCCGCGGCATGGCGGGCGCCGACCGCAACCACACGCGTCGCCTGCTCGTTGCCTGCGAGCGTGCCAGCCAGGCACTCTTTATTAAGCAGATGCTCGCCCGCCCGCTTGCCCGCGAAATCGCGCGCACCGGCGAACCCGACTTCTGCGTGCTCGCAGCGCCCGGTTACCAGTGCGACCCCGCCATCAAGGGCCTCAACTCCAGCGCCGCCGTGGTCATCAACTTCCAGGAGCGCGTGATTTTGGTCGCGGGTACCGGCTACTCCGGCGAAATCAAAAAGTCCATCTTCAGTGTCATGAACTATCTGCTGCCCGTCGAGGATGACGTGCTGCCCATGCACTGCTCGGCCAGCATGGATCCCGTCACGCACGAGACTGCCGTGTTCTTTGGCCTGTCCGGCACGGGCAAGACCACGCTTTCTGCCAACCCCACGCGCCTGCTGATCGGCGACGACGAGCACGGCTGGTCCGACATGGGCATCTTCAACATCGAGGGTGGCTGCTACGCAAAATGCGAGGGCCTGGACGCCTTCCACGAGCCCGAGATCTTCAACGCCGTCCGTTTTGGCGCCATTTGCGAAAACGTGGTGCTCGACGAGAACCGCAAGCCCAACTACGACGACATCTCGATCACGCACAACACGCGCGTGGCCTATCCCGTGGAGCACATTCCTAACGCGTGGACTAAGGGCATGGGCACCACTCCGAGTGTCGTGCTGTTCCTGACTTGCGACGCTTTTGGCGTGCTGCCGCCCATCTCGCGCCTGACGGCCGACGCCGCCATGTACCACTTTGTGACGGGCTTTACGGCTAAGATTCCCGGCACCGAGGTCGGCGTCACCGAGCCCACGCCCACGTTCTCTTCGCTGTTCGGCGAGCCGTTTATGCCGCTCGACCCCATGGTTTACGCCAAGATGCTTGGCGAGCGCATTGCCGACGGCCGCACGCGCGTGTACCTGGTCAACACCGGCTGGATCGGCGGCGGCTACGGCGTGGGCCATCGCATCGAGCTTGCCTACACGCGCTCGCTGGTCGCGCGCGCCCTCGACGGCACCATCGAGGACAGCGAGTTCGTGCACGACGACATCTTTAACGTCGACATTCCCACGACGTGCCACGGCGTGCCCGATGGCATCCTGGTGCCGCACCAATATTGGCAGAGCACCGCGCGCTACGACGAGGCCGCGCACAACCTGGCGGTGATGTTCGAGGAGAACTTCGAGAAGAAGTACTCTCACCTGCCCGAGTCCGTCAAAGCCGCCGGCCCGCACGCCCAGGTGTCCGCCGAGGCCCGTCATCGCGGCCGCGGCCTGCTGGGGCTCCGCCGCTAGCGTCGCCTCAGACTCAAAACCATCATAAAGGGGGCACCTTTGTGGTGGTTTTGCTCGTGTGGATGACTCGGGTTACAATACGCCTGACATATCGTCCCCTTCTCCGGATGGGGACAGCGCAAGCGTTCTTGTGACGGCACCGTAGGACTTTGAAGGTGGCCGTTGTAAGGGCGCTTTTTGTTTAGGCGCCCTCACTCGGGCGCGCACAATGAAGGGAGAGCGTATGAAGAGCTTTATTGCCGAGGATTCATTCTGGGAGCTGTTTCCGCAGGCAGCGGTCGGTGTTGTGGTCGTGGAGGGCATGAAGCCCACGGCTCAGATTCCTCAAGAGGACGTGGATGCGATTGCGGCGTTGCTCGACCGCGCCAATATCGATGCGGAGCGTCATCTGACCAGCGATACTATCAGCGAGAACGCACCGGTCAAGGCATGGCGCGAGGCCTATCGTCTGTTCAAGACCAAAAAGGGCGCGCGTTGCTCAATCGAGAACCTGCTCAAACGCGTGCTCAAAGGCAAGCCGGTGGGCCACATTACGCCCGCGGTGGACATCTACAACACGGTGTCGTTGACCTACGCGCTGCCCGTCGGAGGCGAGGACCTACATGCGATCGAGGGAGACCTTCGCCTGAAGGTGACCGACGGTGGCGATGCATTCTTGCCGCTTGGCGAGGAGGCGGACGATCCGACGCTGCCCGGCGAGCTCGCCTACATCGATGATGCGGGCGCCGTGTGCCGCTGCTGGAACTGGCGCGACGGCGTTCGCACGGCGCTGTCCGACGATTCGGCCGATGCATTCTTGGCGATTGAGTGCGTGGAGCCCGAGCGGATGGGGGATTGCCAGGCCGCGATCGATCGCCTAGCCGAGCTGCTCGAGCGCTATCTGGGAGCGACGGTTGTCATTAAGACGCTTGTGACCCGCGACAATCCCCGCGTGGAGCTGTAGCAACTTCTGCAAATCATACTCGCCGGTCAAAACCACCACAAAGGTGCCTGTCCCCTTTGTGGTGGTTTTTATGTTGATGGGTTAACAAATGGGGTATTTGGGTACGGGTGTCGCCTTATGCGACTAAGATGTTTACCCGTTAGCATTATGCAAGCGAAAGGCGGTCGTCTCCCATGCAGCAGAACGACGAGACACGTTTTGAGGATTTTGTCGGACTGATCAGCGGGCTCTACAAGGAGATTCAGCGCATCAAGACGTCCGAAGGCGCAAGGCTCGGCCTTAAGGGCTCCGACGTCATGTGCCTGTACTATCTTGAGCGCAGCAAGGACGGCCTGACCGGCGCCGACCTCGCCCGCATGGCCGGCGTTACCCGTGCCGCCGTTTCGCGCACGCTGGCACATCTGGAGGAGGGCGGCTACGTCGAGGTCGATGATTCGGGTGATGCGGCCGTCAAGTACCGTGCCCCGGTGCGCCTGACTGCCCTGGGCGGCGAGAGCATGAGCGAGGCCGATCGCATCATTCGCGAAGTGCTCGACACCACCGGTAAGGCCATGGGCGTGGAGCAACGCGAGCAGATGTACGCGTCGCTGCGTACGATTCTCAACACCCTGCGCGAGATCTAAGGCCGCCAAGGCATTTGCTTCCAATTAACAACTGCATCGTCCCGTTTGAGCGCGCACGCCGTGTCGGGACATTGTTGTCAAAATTCCCTGCGCGAGATCTGCGCAAGAAAGGATTCGCTATGTCCGTCCGCATTATTACCGATTCCGCCAGCGATATGTCTCCGGCGGAGCACCCCGCTCTACGTGTTCTGCCGCTGTCCGTCACCTTTGGCTCCGACGTGTATATGGATGGCGTCGACATCGATCACCAGCGCTTTTACGAGATGCTCGTGGAGCGCGATGAGCTGCCCAAGACCGGTCAGGTCAACCCGTATGCCTTTTCACAGGCAATTGCCGAAGCGCGTGAGGCCGGCGACGAGGCCGTGATTATTACCGTGGGCGCCAAGCTTTCGGGCACCAATCAGAGCGCCCGTACCGCACTTGCCGAGGCGCCGGGCGGCGACGTGTTCGTTGTGGACAGCAATAACGTGACCTTGGGCGAGCGCGTGCTGGTTGAGTATGCGCTGCGCCTGGTGGACGAGGGCCGTAGTGCGGCCCAGATTGCGGCGGCCGTCGAGGCCGTTCGTGACCGCGTGGTCGTCATCGGCCTGCTCGAGACGCTGGAATACCTGGTGCGCGGCGGCCGCCTGTCTGCTGCGGCGGGCGCTGTGGGTACGCTGCTCAACGTGAAGCCGGTCGTGGCCGCCGAGGACGGCCTCATCGTGCAGTTGGGCAAGGCGCGCGGTTCCAAGAACGGTCGAAACCTGTTGAACCAGAAGGTTGAGCAGGCTGGCGGCGTCGACTTCTCCATGCCGCTGGCGCTTGGTTATACGGGTCTTTCGGACGCGGTGCTCAAGAAGTATATCGAGGACAGCGCCGCGCTGTGGGCCGGCCATGCCGAGAACGAGCTGCCCATCCACACCATTGGCGCCACCATCGGCACCCACGTGGGTCCCGGCGCCGTAGCCGTAGCCTTCTTCCGCCCCGCCAACTAACTATCCGGTCAAAACCACCACAAAGGGGACAGGCACCTTTGTGGTGGTTTATGCTGGTTCCGGTTGAAAGGAGCGCATGTTGGCGTCTGAGGGCTTTTTTGAGCGTGTGTACGAGGTGGTCGAGCAGATTCCCGAGGGGATGGTCGCCACGTATGGTCAGGTGGCGCTGCTTGCCGGTCGTCCACGAAGTGCGCGGTACGTGGGGTATGCCCTGCATAGCAATCCGCGCCCTGGTCAGATTCCCTGCCATCGTGTGGTGTTTGCTGATGGTCGCATTTGCGAGGGCTTTGCGTTTGGCGGCCCCGATGCCCAGCGTGAGCTCTTAATGGGGGAGGGCGTGACGTTTACCGATCCCATGCACGTCGACTTGGCCGCCTGTCGCTGGCCAGTAGGGCTCTAGCGGCTCTACCGTGGCCAAAACCACCACAAAGGTGCCTGTCCCCTTTGTGGTGGTTTTCCGTTGCAGGTTTACCGGGGTTAACTTATGGAGAAGCTATGGCGGTGCATATTGACGCTAGAAAGTAAACCATGGTGAACTATATTGGTTTCAGCAACGGAGCAGGCAATAGGCGATGAAAAAGCCTGCCCTGTTGAGTTTGATTCGCATTCCTCCCCTCTGTGCGATTCAACGGTGTACTTCGGGAACAGGCCCGCTGGCAACTAACTGCCAGCGGGCCTGTTCCTGTTTCGGGGAGAAATCTAATCTCACCGTCTATGTTGTGCGAAAGCGCTTTGCCTAGTACACCATGCCCATGGCGTCCTGAACCTCGGCCAGGGTCTGATCGGCGATCTCGTTGGCGCGACGGTTGCCCTCGTGCAGGACGTCCTTTACATAGTCCAGATCGTTCTCGTAGCGCTGACGGCGCTCGCGGATCGGCGCGAAGTACTCGTTGACGGCCTCGGTCACGTACTTCTTGAGCTGGCCGGAGCCGCCCATGCCGATCTCCTCGGCAATCTCGACCTCGGAGCGACCGGTGCAGATGGCGGCGGTCGAAAGCAGGCCGGACACGCCGGGGCGGTTCTCGGGATCGAACGTGATCATGCGCTCGGAGTCGGTCTGGCTCTTCTTGATGCGTTTGGCCGTCTCCTCGGCGGTCATCGAAATATTGATGGCGTTGCCGTAGCTCTTGCTCATCTTGCGGCCGTCCAGGCCGGGCAGCAGCGGGGTCTCGGACAGCAGCGCCTCGACCTCGGGGAACACCTTGCCGTAGCGGTTGTTAAAGCGGCGGGCGATGGTGCGGGTGAGCTCGATGTGCGGCAGCTGGTCGCGACCGACCGGCACCACGTTGCCCTTGCAGAACAGGATGTCGCAGGCCTGGTGCACCGGGTAGGTGAGCAGGAGGCCGGTAAGCTCGTGGCCCGAGGCCTCCATCTCGGCCTTGACCGTGGGGTTGCGCGCCAGCTCGGCCTCGGACACCAGCGACAGGAACGGCAGCATGAGCTGGTTGGCGGCGGGCACGGCGGAGTGCGCGTAGATCATGGTCTTGTCGGGGTCGATGCCGCAGGCAAGGTAGTCCATGACCATGTTGTACACGTTGTCCTGGATGTGCTCGGTGGTGTCGCGGTCAGTGATGACCTGGTAGTCGGCGATGAGCACGTTGGTCTTGGCGCCCATGTCCTGCAGCTCAACACGGCCCTTGAGGGTACCGAAGTAGTGGCCCAGGTGCAGACGGCCGGTGGGGCGATCACCGGTGAGCATGGTGAACTTCTCGGGCGTATTGGCCAGGCCCTCGCGAATGGCGTTGCTCTTTTGCAGCGCGACTTCGTAGCTGTTCTCGTTTGGCATGATTGCTCCTAACGTATGTTCATGGGTCAAGATGATAACGCGTTTATTGGAGGGGCGGGACGTAAGTAGGCGAGGGGCGGGAGAGGGGTGGCTTGTGCGGTGGGTGCGGCGCGGCCGCGCTTGGCCAACGGTGCCTTGGCACATCCTCGGCAGCTTGCCCTAGAGCTTGTGGTGGCGCTCTTCTTTGCGCTCCTCGGCTGCCTGCTCCTCCTGCTTAAAAGCGGGGTCGTCGGGGGTGACGAGCTCGTCCTCGTGCGTGCGCTTGTTGTAATGGTGGCGCAGCACGGGCTCAAACAGGTGCAGGTGCTTGGCGAAGGCCGCCGAGCCAATGGCGAGCACGGTAAAGATGAGCACACGCATGGGCACCTCGACCTGGTTAATCGCGGCGGCGCCGGCCGAAAGCATGATGCACCAGGCATAGATGAGCAGCACGGCCTGTTTTTGGTTGTAGCCTTCTTGGATCAGGCGGTGGTGGATGTGGCCCTTGTCGGCCTGCCCGATGCTAATGTGGGCGCGCTTGCGGCGCACAATGGCGCTAAACGTGTCGATGATGGGCACGCCGGCAACGATGAGCGGGATGATAAGCGAGGTGAGTGCGGCGGTGCGGCTCACGTTGAGCAGCGAGATGGAGCCCAGCGCAAAGCCCAGAAGCAGCGACCCCGAGTCGCCCAAGAAGATGCTTGCGGGGTTGAAGTTGTAACGCAAAAAGGCCAGACAGGCGCCAAAGAGCGCAATGGAGAGCGCGGCGGCGTCGATGCGGCCCGAGAGAACGGCCATCGAAAACATGGTGAACGACGCGATGCCGCAGATGCCCGTGGCCAAGCCGTCGAGGCCGTCGATGAGGTTAATGATGTTGGTGAATGCCACCAGATAGATTACGGTGATGGGGTAGGCGAGCCATCCGAGCATGATCTCGCCGGGGGCAAACGGGTTGACGATGACGCCGATTTTTAGGCCGCCGATACAGGCGATAAGCGCGGCGAGGACTTGTCCGGCCAGCTTTTGCTTGGGCGTGAGCTGGAAGACGTCGTCGATAGCGCCGGTCGCAAAGATGACGGTAAAGGAGAGCGCCAGCATGGGGTAGCTGATGTGCAGACGGGGGTGGGGCACCAAAACGGGCGGCCAACCCAGGTACCAGGTGCCTAGGATTTGCACAGTGCAGGCGACGACCAGGCCCAAAAACACCGCCGTTCCGCCCAAACGCGGGATGGGCTTGGTGTTGATGCGGCGCTTAGAAGGATAGTCGACGGCATCGAGCTTAATTGCCAAGCGCTTGACCAGGGGCACCGCGAGGAAGGTCGTGATAAAGGCCGCCGCTGCCACGCATAGGTACGGTATGTAGCTCGGGGATGAAGCCATGAATCTAAAAACCGCCAAGCGTCGAAGGAAAAGGTCAGAAGAACGCCATGCGCAAAGGGCATAGCCGAACCATAATACTCGACCAAGGGGGGTACATGGAATTGCACGCAGCGATAATCACGCGCTTACCAGATATTGGGATGTTGTCGATGGCTTGTCGGGATGCCGGCGGGGATCCATATGGACTGTAATGGTGATTTTCGGCAAAAGAAAACCACCCCCCACGTTACGAAAATGAACCCACCTAAAACAGGTGGGTGCCCTCATCGACTGTTCCAGCGTCCTTAACAACGAAGGATACCTGTACTAGGTACGACTGTGTGGGCTCCCTAAATAAACGCGACGGTTCACCCAGTTGCTCCGCGGGGGGCGGAATACCTACATCATAAAGCGGCACTTTATCGATTCCAGTCTTGACATTACAAAAATCGTGTCGGACGATTACGGCGCCTTGGGCTCGAGCCGTCTGTGGGGTTGATCCCTTTACGTTTGAGCTGCTGAATCGTTGTTTTGGAGCATGGTTTTATGCCGACGTCGTTGACCGAACTTTTTTCGCCCGCCTGCCATTTGTGTCCGCGCCGTTGCGGTGCGGCGCGCGATGAGGGCGCGCACGGCGTCTGCGGTGCTAACGACACGCTCAAGGTGGCCCGCGCCGCGCTTCATATGTGGGAGGAGCCGCCTATCTCGGGCGAGGCCGGTTCGGGCACGATCTTCTTTAGCGGCTGCTCGCTCAAATGTATCTACTGCCAGAACCACGAGATCTCGACCGGCAATTTTGGCCTTGAGATTTCGCCTGAGCGCCTGGTCGAGATTATGCTGGAACTGCAGGACCAGGGTGCCAACAACATCAATTTGGTGACGGCGACGCACTATGCGCACCTGTTGCCTGCCGCGATTGCCGCGGCACGGGCGCGCGGACTGGTTATCCCAATCGTCTACAACACGAGTGGTTACGAGCGCGCGAGTGCCGTGGCGGCGCTGGGCGACCTGGTCGATGTGTGGCTCACCGACTTTAAATATGCCGATGCGGCGCTTGCGCAGTCGCTCTCCCATATAAAGGATTACCCGCGTGTGGCCGTGTCGGGTCTGGCCCAGATGGCGCGCGAGATCGATCGCCGCGGGGGAGAGCTGGTGGATGACGACGGGCTCATGAAGCGCGGCATCATCGTACGCCACCTGGTGCTGCCGGGGCATGCGGATGACTCGTGCCGCGTGTTAGACCTGGTGTGGCAGACGGTGGGCGACGTGCCGATCTCGGTCATGAACCAGTACACGCCCAATGCGCTCATGCGCGAGCAGGGCGGCGAGTTGGCGCGCGCCGTGACGCGCGAGGAGTACGAGCAGGTGCTCGACCATGCCGACGACCTGGGCTTTACGACAATGTTCTGGCAAGAGGGCGGCGCGGTAGACGAGAGCTTCACCCCCGCCTTCGACACCACCGGCGTCCTCACCAGCGCAAAGTAGAGCGCACGCTGATGATTTTTCTGGGACGGGGATTAAAAAATCATCGAGAGGATCGCCTGTTCGAAAAGTTGTCAAAATAGCCGCGTCCCAAAAAGACTGGTTATTGGGCGTTGACAGTTGGCGAGCCGTAGGTAAAATATCGACTTGTCCTGGGGACGTAGCTCAGTTGGGAGAGCGCTGCCGTCGCATGGCAGAGGCCGAGGGTTCGACTCCCTTCGTCTCCACCCATGGATTTGATAAGCCGCTGACATTGTGTCGGCGGCTTTTTTTAAAAGAAAGGGCTATACCATGGCCGAGCTTGAGTCCCAACCATTGTCCGACGAGGAGCGCGCCGAGTTGGAAGAGCTCCGCGCTGAGAAGGCCCGCCGCGAGGCTCGGGAAGAGGCCCGTCGCGAGCGTGAGGAGCTGGCTGCCCTGCGTGCCGAGCGTGCGAAGGCCGAGGAGGCCGCCGCGAACGCCGCATCCGCATCGGCGCCCGCGCCCGCACCCAAGCCCGCTGCTGCGAAGCCTGCACCTGCCGCGCCCAAACCTCAGCCTAAAAAGGCCGCCCGTCCCAAGTCCGTCGAGCCCAAGCCGAGCCGTGACGAGATGACCTTTGCCCAGCGCATGGTTACCTCCAAGGAGCCTATGGGCGAGAACGAGATCCCTGGCATGGCGCCGGCTCAAAAAATCATCATTGTCCTTGCCCTCATCGCGTTTGTCATCTTTATGGGCTACACGATCCTGACCAGCATGGGCCTGCTCTAACCGACTCGCATCGGGCGTCATGTCCGCATGCTCTGCTCTCGTCCAACCCTCAAATTCTGCACCACACATCCGAAAGGTCGCCCCATGGCTTTGACCGACATCTCGCATCCCACCGACATTGCAATGCTCACCGATCTTTACGAGCTCACTATGGCCCAGGGCCTGTGGGAGAGCGGCAAGGCCAATGAGCAGGGTTGTTTTACCGCGTTTTACCGCGACCATCCCTTTGGCAGCGCCTATGCCGTCATGTGCGGCACCGCCGAGCTGCCCGAGCTCGTCGAGAACCTGCGCTTTACGCCCGAGGATATCGACTACCTCGCCTCGCTTGAGGCCCCTGCCGGCGGCGCGATGTTCAAGTCCGCATTCCTCGACTACCTGCGCGATTTTCGTGCGCATGTAAATATCGACGCCGTCCCCGAGGGCGAGCTCGTCTTTCCGCGCGAGCCCATGGTGCGCGTCACCGGTCCTGCGCTCGAGTGCCAGCTGCTTGAGACGGCGCTGCTCAACATCGTCGGGTTCCAGACGCTTGTCGCCACCAAGACGGCGCGCGTGGTGCTCGCCGCCGACGGTCGCCCCGTGGCGGAGTTTGGCCTGCGCCGCGCCCAGGGTCCCGATGGCGGCCTGGCCGTTGCGCGCGCGAGCTACGTTGCCGGCTGCTCCTCTACGTCCAATGTGCTCGCCGGCCGCCGCTATGGTATTCCCGTCTTTGGCACGCATGCGCACAGCTGGGTGATGAGCTTCGATTCCGAGCTCGAGGCCTTCCGCGCCTTTGCCAAGTCGAGCCCCAAGAACTGTACGCTGCTCATCGACACCTATGACGTGCGCGAGGGCTGCGAGCATGCCATTACGGTTGCCAAGGAGATGGAGGCGG
>DXLQ01000035.1:13942-15469 GCA_019414685.1 Collinsella sp.
TATTACGACGGCTTTGGCGGCCCGGTCTGCGACATGATCTATGACGAGGACCATCTGGCGGGGGAGGGCGCCGCGCGCGGCAATACCCTCGTGGCCGTGAATGATGCCGCCCTGGTGACCGACGTGTCCGAACTTGAGTATCGTGAGCTGTTGGTGCCGATCGTGCGCGACGGCAGTGCGGTGGCTCCGCGTGAGAGCATCCAGGACGCGCGCGAGCGCTGTGTTTGGGCGCTCGATCATCTGGATGCGGCTTTCAAGCGCTTCCTGTATCCGCAGACCTACGTGGTGGGTATGGAACAGGGCCTGGCCCAGGTGCGCGACGAGCTCGTGCGCAAGAATATGGCCGCGGCCTCGGCTTTCCCCTGGGCAAAATGATTCCTTGGGCGGTAGGGGCGAGTCACGCTCCCTTGGCCGCCAGCTCGGCCGTTCGCTGAACAGTTGATTGGTTTGACGTATGACGACTTCTTATAAAACGATGGTGGTAAAGATCGGTTCGTCCACGGTGGTGGGCGCCGATGGCAAGGTCAACCGCGCCTTTATCGGCGGACTTGCCGATCAAGCCGCAGCGCTGCGCAAGCTCGGCTGGCGTCTGGTCGTGGTGAGCTCGGGCGCTATTGCCTGTGGCTATCCCGTGTTGGGCTTCGACCGCAAGCCGGTCGGCGACCTTCCGAGCCTGCAGGCCTGCGCCTCGGCTGGTCAGTGCATCATCTCGTCGGCCTACGACGAGGAGTTCCATGCGCGCGACCTGCTCACCTCGCTCGTGCTGCTCACGCGTCACGACACGGCGCGTCGCACGTCCTACCTGCACGCGCGCGACGCCCTGCTGCGTCTGGTGGAGCTGGGCGTGGTGCCGGTCGTCAACGAGAACGACACCGTTACCGTCGACGAGATCAAGTTTGGCGACAACGACACACTGGCGGCGCTCGTGAGCTGCCTGGTATCTGCCGATCTGTGCGTGACGCTCTCGGACATCGATGGTCTCTATACTGCCAATCCGCATGAGGACCCCACGGCCGAGTTTGTTCCTGTCGTGCATAAGATCGATGCCAAGATTATTGCCTCGGCGGGCGATTCTTCCACATCGGTGGGCACGGGCGGCATGATTACCAAGATCCGCGCGAGTCGCATCCTGATGACGGCGGGCATTCAGAGCGTGATTTGCTCGGGCGAGGAGCCCGATGCGCTCGTGCGCCTCGCCCGCGGCGAGAGCGTGGGCACGCTGTTCGATCCGCCGGCGGAGCGTCTGGACATCGCGCCCCGCAAGCTGTGGATCGCGCTGGGCGACAAGGCACATGGGTCGGTGACGGTTGATGATGGTGCTGCGAAGGCGCTGGTTAGCCGTGGCTCTTCCTTGCTTGCGGTGGGTATTCGCGAGGTCGATGGCCAGTTTGCCGAGGGCGATGTGCTCGATGTGTGCGATCCGAGCGGTATGGTCGTCGCCCGCGGTATCGCCGAGGCCGATTCGGACGTGCTGGAACTTGCTGCCGGTCGCCGCCAGGACCAGATCGCCAGCAACCGCCTGCTCGC
>DXLQ01000036.1:0-15157 GCA_019414685.1 Collinsella sp.
GCATATCCTTCACACGGATGGGGTCACAAGTTCGAATCTTGTATCGCCCACCATCAAAAGCGCAGGTCAGAGGTGTTAAGCCTCTGACCTTTTTCCTTTTGACACCAAGGCCGACACCAAAATCGACTCGAAGTCGTATAAGGCGTCTTTTTTTATCGCGCCCTTTTTTGACGCCATTGCATGTTTTGTATAAAACACATCCGTAATTTCAATGAACTCCCCATGTGATTCGAGCGCAAATGTGGAGACAGGGACCGCATGCCCAGAGCGTCTTCCAGCGGATTTCTATCACACGACGGTTTTCGGCAGAACTCGTCAAGCTTTTGGTCAGCGTTTGGTCAGCTTCCGGTACTTACCCGCATGATGCCCCGGTAGATAATCGTCCACGACCACAACCGCATGGTCTACGGCCGATACCAGGGGAGGCGCAAATGGACGAAATCGTCTGCGCAAACACCGCATTCCGTTACTGGCGCTGCCCGCCACAGGTGCGCGATCTCTACCCGCGCCTGCCCAACTCCGAAGAAGGCTGGCGAGCTCTATCCCAAGCCCCATTCGTAACCGACGTCCTCAAGACCCCAGTCATCACAGCAGCATCAACTCGAAGCAACCTACATTCCGAGACAAGACGTACCATCCGATGGAACAGCGCCTATACAGAGAAGGTCTCGATCGACACGGGCATGGGCTTTAGCGTCACAGACCCTCTTCATACGCTATTCACCATGACTCGAAGCGTTTCTTCATGCGACCTGGTTCTGGCCATGTACGAGCTCTGCGGATGGTTTTCGGTTTTTAAACCATCGCCCGCGGTCGACATGGCACTTGAGCAAGCAAAATCAGAAGAAGAGCAGTACACCACAGAAAGTCTTTTTGAACTAGATGAAACCCAAGACGAGGCCCCATGGAAGCGAGTCTATGCTCGTGCGAGCCAGAAGGACAGCGAGAATGATCAAAGTGGGCAGCAGAATGACGGATCCGGAAATAAAGCAAACGGAAAAGGCACATCGCTCTGGATGAGAAAGCCTCTTATTGAAATAGAAGAACTGCACAGATTTGCAGCGAAGGTTAAGGGCGAGATGTGGGGAAAACAATTCTACGAAGCCGCACGGCAGGTAATGGGTATTGCGGCATCCCCGCTAGAAGTTGCTGGAATCATGTTGCTAAGTCTTCCGAGGCGTACTGGCGGAGCGGAGTTTAAAAACATATACGTCAACGACTTAACACCGCTGTCGAATTCAGCTTGAAAAATCGCAGGTCAGAAAATCTGTTACGGCGATATCGTCATCGTAAACCCAATAATAATGAAAGCTGTGCTTATCGAACTTCAGGGAGAAGTTATCCATGGTTCAGGCGCCGTGCTGGACCACGATGCCGCACGAATGACAGCATTACAAAGCATGGGATACGACGTATTTCTTGTAACCCATGACATGCTCAATGATCACGATCAGCTTGATGCCATCATTCACAGTGTGTGTGAGCGATTGGAGTTGCGCTACAAACCAAAAACCGAGGCGATGAGATGCGCTGAGACCAGATTGCGAGCCAACGTTCTGTGCAATTGGCTTGGTATTGGTAAGTAATATTGTTCAAGTGAGCATTATTACTACTTTATATGCTGCCAGTAATTAAGTGCCATTTTAAAACCACGCCGGTTTACTACGTTGGATTGGGGGTAGCTGAGCACACCGAATTCGTCGCTCGTAAAACCGCAGGTAGAATGCCTGCCCGTTTTGCGAATGTAGGCGTGTGGTCGGAAATCCGGGAATCGTCGCAGTAAACCGGTCTGTTTATGAAGCGACCAGCTGGCGCGAGCTGCGCACGGTTCAGTAAATTGACCCGAAGGCGCGGAGAGGGGCTCAGACGAAACCCTCCCGCGGAAGCACCGCGGATTGCTTTGTTCTGGCCGGCGGCACCTGGGGCGACATGCGCGCCCCGGGAAGGAGGGCGGCGGGCTTGCCGCTGCCCGCGGGGCGCGCCCCGCGGGCTATTTCGGGCATCGTGTGTCCCTTCGGCCCCGCGCCGTTCCACGCACCGTAAAATCTTTTCCAAAATTGTCCTTGCATCGGCGGGGGAGTTCCCGTATAGTACTTTCTCGCACGGGGGCGTAGCTCAGCTGGGAGAGCGCTTGACTGGCAGTCAAGAGGTCAGGGGTTCGATCCCCCTCGTCTCCACCCGAGCATTGAATGAGGCTCCAACGCAAGTTGGGGCCTTTTTTCATATCTATCGATTTACGCCATGTGTTGACTGAGCAGCATCTTGGCGACATACCCATTGTTAATTACGAATATGAATGTTAATAACTTTACGTATCTGGATAGCAAACCTGGTCTGCAGCGCCAATAACAAAGAGGCCGGGCGTAATGCCCAGCCTCGAAATACTCTGGTGGGCCCTCCGGGATTCGAACCCAGAACCCAGGGATTATGAGTCCCCTGCGCTAACCGTTGCGCCAAGAGCCCTTATGAACGGTGAATGCAATTCTAACAAAGCCAACTCAGGCCCAATTTCTTCGCTTCACGTCGTGAAATACTACCATGCACGAGGAAGTCGCACAACGCAAGATCAAATCCGATGTTAAACAACAGCTAATCTAGGCGCGTCGCGGAAAAGACGTGTTTTATAAAAAGTTAAGGCCTTAAATTCAGGGCTTCAAGACATTTCAGCGTGAAATCAACCTGATGCCATTTCAAAACCATGCCCGTTTACTACGACGGATCGGCGACCTTCGACCACCGCGTGTTCTCAGTTTGCAAAACCGCAGGTAGAGAGTCCGACGGTTACACGAAAAGGCGTGCGTGGTCGAACATTACAGATACATCGTAGTAAACCGGCATAGTTCTGAGGCGCAGATGAGGGACGGTTCGCAATCGGACCCGATAATGGGACTGGCGACGCATAGGAAATCCGGTTGCGCGGAGAGGGTCGCGTTCCGCGCGCCAAGTCGGCCGGCGTAGGGGCCGTGCGGGGGCCAGGCGCTCCGCAGGCTGGCCCGGCCCCGCGCGACTCCGGCGCCCGCCCCCGGAAAGTTTTTCCAAAATTGTCCTTGCATCGTCGTCCGAGTTCCCGTATAGTACTTCTTCGCACGGGGGCGTAGCTCAGCTGGGAGAGCGCTTGACTGGCAGTCAAGAGGTCAGGGGTTCGATCCCCCTCGTCTCCACCCGAGCATTGAATGAGGCTCCAACGCAAGTTGGGGCCTTTTTTCATATAGGCACACAAGGTCAAAGGCGGCACCATGATCCTCCTGGTCGACAAGATCGAAAAAAGCTTCGGCGCGCGCGTCCTCTTTAGCGGCGCATCCTTCCAGATCAACCCCGGCGAGCGCTTCGCGCTCGTGGGCCCCAACGGCGCCGGCAAAACCACCATGCTCAAGATCATCATGGGCATCGACAGCCCCGACGCCGGCCAGGTCCAGTACGCAAAGGACTGCCAGGTGGGCTACCTAGAGCAGGAAACCAACCTGGAGCAAAAGGACACCACCATCCTCGCCGAGGTCATGGCGGCGGCCAAGGAAATCCGCCGCATGGGCGAGCGCGCCAACGAGCTGCAGGCCCAAATCACCGAGCTCTCCGAGCAGGGCAAGGACGTCGACGCACTCCTTAACGAGTACGGCCAGGTCCAGGACCGCTTTGAGCACCTGGGCGGCTACGAGCTCGAGAGCAACGCCCGCAAAATCCTGTCCGGCCTGGGCTTTAAGGTCACCGACTTTGAGCGCCCGTGCTCCGAGTTCTCGGGCGGCTGGCAGATGCGTATCGCGCTGGCAAAGCTCTTCCTGCGCCACCCCGACCTGCTGCTTCTAGACGAGCCCACCAACCACCTGGACCTCGAGAGCGTCCAGTGGCTGCGCGGCTTTATCGCCAACTACGACGGCGCCGTCCTCATCGTCAGCCACGACCGCGCCTTCATGGACGCCTGCGTCGACCACGTCGCCGCACTCGAAAACCGTCGCGTGACCACCTACACCGGCAACTACAACAGCTACCTCAAGCAGCGCGAAGACAACCTGGAGCAGATGCGCGCCAAGCGTGCCGCCCAGGAGCGCGACATCGCCCACATGCAGGTCTTCGTCGACAAGTTCCGCTACAAGCCCACCAAGGCTGCCCAGGCTCAGGAGCGAATCCGCAAGATCGAGCAGATCAAAAAGGAGCTTGTCATCCTGCCCGAGGGCCACAAGCACATCGACTTTAAGTTCCCCGACCCACCGCGCTCCGGCGACATGGTCGTGGGGCTCGAGGGCGTCTCCAAGTCCTACGGCAACAAGCATATCTACAGCGACATCGACCTCAAGCTCTACCGCGGCGAGCACGTGGCGCTCGTCGGCCCCAACGGCGCCGGCAAGTCCACGCTCATGAAGATCCTCGCCGGCCTGGAGCCGCCCACCACCGGCGCCCGCGACCTAGGCACCAACGTCGGCGTCGCCTACTACGCCCAGCACGCACTCGAGGGTATGACCGAGTCCAATACCGTCCTGCAAGAGATCGACACCGTTACGCCCAAGTGGACCGTACCGCAGCAGCGCAGCCTGCTGGGCGCCTTCCTGTTTAGCGACAACGACGCAATCGAAAAGCAGGTCCGTGTCCTCTCCGGCGGCGAAAAGGCACGTCTGGCCCTTGCCAAGATGCTCGTGGCCCCCGAGGCGCTCCTGTGCCTGGACGAGCCCACCAACCACCTGGACATCGACTCGGTGGATATGCTCGAGAACGCCCTGCAAAACTTCCCCGGCACCATCGTGCTGATCAGCCACGACGAGCACCTGGTACGCGCCGTGGCCAACCGCATCATCGACATCCGCGACGGTAAGGTCACGGTCTATGACGGCGACTACGACTACTACCTCTACAAGCGCGAGGACCTCGCAGCCCGCGCCGCCGCCGAAGCGGCAGGGGAGAGTGCGCCGACCGCGGCCAAGCCCGCCAAGGCAACCGCCGCCCAGGCCGATGCGCCCGCCGCCACCCCCAAGCCTGCCGAGGGTAAAAAGACCAAGGAGCAGAAGCGTGCCGAGGCCCAGGCCCGCGCTGCGCTCAACAAAAAACTCAAGGGCGTGCGCAACCAGCTCAAGAAGATCGAGGCAGAGCTGGACAAAAAGCGTGCTCGCTATGACGAGCTTATGGAATTGATGGCAAGCGAAGAGCTTTATGCCGATCAGGACAAGTTCAATGCCGCGCTGGGGGAATATAACGGCCTTAAGCAAGAACTGCCCAAGCTCGAGGACGAATGGCTGGAGCTTTCCACCCAGATCGAAGAGGAGACCGCGCGTGAATTCTCGTAAGGCCGCTGCCGTGGCGATGAGCGTCATCGCCATCGCCTGTCGCATCTGCGGCATCTTTATGAGCGCGATGACCGTGCTGCTGTGCTTTAGCGGCCTGACCGCCAAGCTGCAGATTGTCGGCTTTGTCGTTGAGCTTTCTCGCGCGCTGCCGAGCGCCATCGCCGGCTACGGCGTCATCACCTCACCCTTTGGCGGCGTTTTCCGCTTGGATTACGCCATCGTGGCCGTCATCCTGTTTGTAGCTGACTACCTGCTCACGCGCGCCTCGCGCCGCGTCCGCTAGGGGAGCGCCATGTCCAGCAGCTACATCATGAACCTGCTCGCCAGCGCCGTCGCCGTCATCGTGGGCATCGTCATCCACGAAAGTGCGCACGCCGCCGCGGCCTGGGCACTCGGCGATAAGACAGCCCGTTCGCGCGGCCGCGTGTCACTCAACCCGCTCAACCATATCGATCCGTTTGGCACTATCATCCTGCCGCTGCTCATGCTCGCCGCCGGTGGCCCGGTGTTTGCCTTCGCCAAGCCCGTGCCCGTCTACCTCAACAACCTCAAGCACCCCAAGCGCGACGAGGTCCTGGTGAGCGCGGCCGGCCCCGCATCGAATATCGCGCTCGCGTGCCTGGCTGCAGCCCTCATGCACCTGGCCTATGGCAACCTCTACGCCAGCATGTCCTTTGCTGTGGCGTCTCATATCATGAACTTCGGCGCCACGTTTATCGTGGTTAACCTGTCGCTTGCGTTCTTTAACCTTATTCCGATTCCGCCGCTTGACGGCTCGTCTATCATCGTGCCGTTCCTTAAAGGCAAGGCGCTGACCAACTACTACCACCTGCAGCAATACGCTATGCCCATCCTCATCCTAGTGCTGTACCTGCTGCCCATGTGGACCGGCATCGATGTGATCGGCCGCTATTTCGACGTTACCGTGTATCCGCTCGCTGAGCAGATGCTCAACTTCGCAATCGCCGGCATCTAAGGTAAACTTACAGGTCGACCGTGCAAAACGGTCGCAACATGCACCCAAACCGCGCCGCGAAGGCGCCGTCAAAGGAGGTCGAAGATGTCGTATCGCGTGTCGACGCAGGTCTACAGCGGACCGTTCGACCTGCTGCTGCAGCTGGTAACCCGCCAAAAAGTAGATATCGGCGCCATCTACATCAGCGAGGTGGCCGAGCAGTACCTTGCCGAGGCCGAGCGCATCGAGGCGCTGGACCTTGACGTGGCGAGCGACTTTTTGCTGGTCGCGGCAACCCTTTTGGACATCAAGGCTGCCTCTCTGGTGCCGCAGGAGGCCCCGCGCAAAGCCGATGACGACGATGACGAGTTCGACGAAGACCTCGAGGAGCTCAGCACGCTCGACGGCGACGCCTTGCGCGAGGTCCTGATCCAACGCCTGATTGCCTACAAACAGTTTAAAGGCGCGGCTGCGGCCCTCGGTGCCCGCATGCAGGCCGAAAGCCGCATGCACCCGCGTGTGGCCGGCCCCGACCCCGAGTTCTTGGGCCTCATGCCCGACTACCTGGCCGGCATCACCCTGCGCGGCCTCGCCGTCATCTGCGCCGACCTGGACGGGAAGCGACAGACCTTCTTGCTGGAGGCCGAGCACGTGGCACCCCATCGCGTTCCGCTCGACCTGACGGTGGCCTCAGTCGACCGCTTTACCATGGCGCACCAAACCTGCACCTTCCGCGAGCTACTGGACGGCGATGCCACCACCGAGCAGCTCGTCGTCACCTTCCTAGCTATGCTTGAGCTCGCCAAGCGCGGCTCGCTCACGCTGAGCCAGGACGAGATCTTTGGAACCATCCGTATCAACCGCGTCGAAGGCGCCGAGGCCTATGTGCCCGGCGAGGGCCCCGAGCTCACCGAATAGGAGCCGCAACCATGTCAACCCTTTCCACGCTGGAGGCAAACAGCCTCAAAGGCGCCCTCGAGGCGCTGCTGCTGGTGTCAAGCGACCCAGTGAGTGCGCCCGCGCTGGCCGGCGCACTGGATATCGCCCCCGGCGAGTGCGCGTCGCTGCTCGCCGAGCTCAAGGTTGAGTACGAGGAGGCCAACCGCGGCTTTCAGCTGCGCGAGGTCGCCGGCGGCTGGCGCCTGTTCACGCACCCCGCCTACCACGACGTGGTCGAGGCCTATGTGTTGAGCTGGGACACGCAAAAGCTGTCCCAGGCGGCGCTCGAAACCCTGGCCGTCATCGTATACCACCAGCCCGTAACGCGCGAGGTGGTCAAGGGCATCCGCGGCGTCAACTCAGACGGCGTCATCGCGTCGCTCGTGGACAAGGGTCTGGTGCGCGAGCTCGGCCGTGACCCCCAGCGCGGTCAGGCCATCATTTACGGCACGACCAACGCCTTCTTGGAAAAGTTCGGTCTGCGCTCCACCCGCGACCTGCCCGATCTGGAGCAGTTTGCCCCCGACGAGCAGTCGCGCCAGTTTATCCGCGAGCGCCTGAGCGGCCGCAGCATTCAGTCTACGCTCGAGGAGCAGGCCGAGGACCTGGACGAAGAGCGTGAACTGCTCGATACCGATGTTGAAGATGTTGAGGCAGTCGAGGACTTGGAGACCCTGGTCGTCGACGAGACCTCGGAGGATTTGCATGACGAGGACTAACGAAGTAGGGGAGACGCGCGCCATGGGCAACGCAGCACCCGCAACCGACGCCCAGCCTGTCTATCCGCACACCATGCGCCTGCAGCGCTTTTTGGCACGCGCGGGCGTGGCGAGCCGTCGCGGCTCAGAGGACCTGATGACCGCTGGCCGCGTGACCGTCAACGGCCAGGTCGCGACCGAGCTGGGCACCAAGGTCGATGTCGACCACGATCACATTGAGGTCGACGGCATGCCCGTCAAGCTCGACCAGGGCGCCGTATACCTGATGCTCTACAAGCCGACCGGCTACCTCACCACCATGAGCGACCCGCAGGAGCGCCCTTGTGTGGCCGACCTGGTCCCGCGCGACCGCTTTCCGGGGCTCTTTCCGGTGGGCCGCCTGGACCGCGACACCACGGGACTGTTGCTCTTCACGACCGACGGCGACCTTTCGCAGGACCTGCTGCATCCCAGCAAGCATGTCTATAAGACCTACCAGGCACTCGTGGATGGCCAACTGACCGATCGAGACTTGGAACCACTCCGCCGCGGCATCGAGCTCGACGACGGCCCGTGCCAGCCGGCAATCTGTCGCATCATCAACGCGCGCGAGGCTGAAGCCGTGGCCCCGCAGGGTGTGAAGCCCGGTACCACCGCCGTGGAGGTCATCATCCGCGAAGGCCGCAAGAACCAGGTCAAGCGCATGCTGAGCAAGATCCACCACCCGGTGATCCGCCTGCACCGCTGCAACTTTGCCGGCCTGGAGCTCAAGGACGTGGCCAAGGGCTCGTGGCGCGAGCTCACCGACCGCGAGGTGCAGATCCTCAAGGCCGGCGGCATCCCGCCCAAGCAGGCGAGCTCCAAGCGCAACGGCGGCAAGCCCCAAGACACGCCTGCCAGCCGCACGCGTCACCACGGCAGCCATGGCTCAGCACCCAAGTGCAACACCTACCGCGAGCGCTACACGGGCTAGGCAAACCCGCCGCGCCCCAACGCCCGCGAACCATACCAGCACGTCAACCATCGAAAGGAAGCATTGCATGATCGTCGCCATCGACGGCCCCGCCGGATCCGGCAAGTCCACCATCGCCAAGGAGATCGCCCGTCAGCTTGGCTTTAACAAGCTCGACACGGGCGCCATGTATCGCGCCGTCACCTTCGCCGCGCTCGACCGCGGCATCGATCTGGATAACGAGGCGGCCATCGACGCTCTCGCCGAGCAGATTGAGATCCGCTTTACCAACGGCACCGGCGAGGACACGCGCCTGACCATCGACGGCCAAGACGCTTCGGCCGCCATCCGCACCCCGCAGGTCGACGCCAACGTGTCCAAGGTCTCGGCCTATCCGGGCGTGCGCGCCGCCATGCTCATCCACCAGCGCCGCGCCGCCGAGGACCGCGATATCGTGGCCGAGGGTCGCGACATCGGCACCGTCGTGTTCCCTAACGCGCAGGTCAAGGTCTTCCTGACCGCCGACCCGCGTGAGCGCGCCCGCCGCCGCGTGCTGCAGCGTCACCAAAACGACGCCCAGCCGCTCAGCACAGCGCAGCTCGAGGCCGAGGTCGACGAGACCCTCGACGCCCTTAAGCAGCGCGACAAGCTTGACAGCAGCCGCGAGGTCGCCCCGCTCGTGCCCGCCGAGGACGCGGTGCACGTCGACTCCACCGCCCACACCATCGATGAGGTCGTCCGCATTATCGAGGACCTCATCAACCAAAGGAGGTAACCCATGCGCCTGTTTAAGCAGACGCCCGAGGATTACTACAACGCCCCCTATGCCGAGTTCCCCGCGCTCATCCGCGGCACCGTCTTCGTGGTCATGGCAATCCTTTGGGCTTTCTCCAAGCTCATGTGGCGCTGGAAGGTCGAGGACGCCGATCTGTTATTTGAGCGCCAGGAAGGCCGCGGCAGCGTGGTCATCTGCAACCACACCTCAATGGCCGAGCTCCTGGCCGTAGAGACGGCGCTGTTCTTTGGCGGCCGCCGCATTCGCCCCATCTTTAAGTCTGAGTTTGCCAAGTCCAAGATCGTGCGCTGGGCCTTTAGCCGCGTGGGTGGCATTCCCGTCGAGCGCGGCACCGCCGACATGAAGTGCCTGCGCGCCGCCCAGCATGCGCTGCAGCGCGGCGAGGACGTCTTGATCTTCCCCGAGGGCACGCGCATCCGCTCGCGCGAGATCAAGCCCGAGGTCCACGGCGGCTTCGCGCTCATCGCCCAGATGGGCAAGGCGCCCGTCAACCCGCTCGCCATTTGTGGCTGGTCCGACATTACGCCTAAGGGCAAAAAGCTCATGCGCCCCAAAAAGTGCTGGATCCGTGCCGGCAAGGCCATCTCGCTTTCCGACGCTCCGGCCGAGCTAAAGCGCAAGGAGCGCCTGGCATGGTTTGAGTCCGAAGCCATGAGTCGCGTCTACGCCATGCGCGATGAACTGTGCGCCGAGCACCCGGGTAGGTTCTAGCCATGGGCGAGGATGTCATGAATACTGCCAAGGCTGTGTCCGGCAAGGCAGACGCCCCAACCATCGAAATCGCTGCCCACGCCGGCACCTGCTACGGCGTGCAGCGCGCGCTCGATATGGCCCTGGCGGCCGCCCCGCAGGCGGGGGAGACCGCTCAGGTCCACACCCTGGGTCCGCTCATCCATAACCCCATCGTGGTGCGCGAGCTTGCCGAGGCAGGCGTCGGTCTGGCCGACACCCTGGACGATGCCGCATCGGGCACCGTGATCATTCGCGCGCACGGTGTGGTGCCGCAGGTGATTGAGGCAGCTCGCGAGCGCGGCCTCGACGTGGTCGATGCTACCTGCCCCTACGTCAAGAAGGTCCACGTGGCCGCCGAGCGCCTGGTGCGCGAGGGCTATCGCGTGCTCGTCGTGGGCGAGCCGGGCCATCCCGAGGTTGAGGGCATCCTGGGCCATGCCGGCGATGACGCGCAGGTCGTGAGTTGCGCCGCCGATGCGGACGCGCTGCCGCTCAAAGGCAAGGTAGGCCTGGTTGTGCAGACCACCCAAACCGCGCAGAACCTGGCCGAGGTTGTAGCCTCCATCACCCCGCGCGTGCAGGAGCTGCGTGTGATCAACACCATCTGCGCCGCCACGAGCGAGCGACAGCAGGCAGCAGCCGCACTTGCCAACCGCTGCGACTGCATGGTCGTGGTGGGCGGTAAAAACTCGGGCAACACCCGCCGCCTGGCGCAGATTTGCGCCGATGTTTGCGAGCGCACACATCATATCGAGGAAGCTTCCGAGCTACAGGCCGCGTGGTTTACCGACGCTCACCACATCGGCATCACAGCCGGAGCCTCCACCCCGCAAGAACACATCGAGCGCGCCGTCGAGCGCATCAAGGAGCTTTGCCGCTAATCATGGACCAGACCGTACCCGCATACGCCGCCGAGGTGGCCGATTACGGGCGCAGCCGCGACCCCGAGCCGGGTGATGGCGCGCTTGTAAAGAGTGTGCGTCCCGAATCGCCCGCATGGGATGTGGGTATCGAGCCGGGCATGCGCGTGCTCACGGTCAACGGCGAACAGCTGACCGATATGATCGTGTGGCTCTGGGAGGCCGACGACGACACCGTCGAGCTGGAGGTTTTCGATCCGCGCGACGGCACCGTCACCCCCGTTGAGCTTGATCGCTTTCCCGGCGAGGACTGGGGTCTGGAGTTCGATGGCCCCATCTTCGATGGCATGCGTACCTGCGTGAACGCCTGCGTGTTCTGCTTTATGACCATGCTGCCCAAGGGCGGACGCTCCACGCTCTACATCCGCGATGATGACTACCGCCTAAGCTTTTTGCAGGGCAACTTCGTCACGCTGACCAACCTCACCGACGAAGATGTGCAAAACGTCATCCAACGCAACATGAGCCCCATGAACGTGTCGGTCCACGCCGTGAGCCCCGACGTCCGCCGCCGCATGATGGGCCGCAACGCCCAGCGCGGCATGGACGTGCTCGAGGCCATCATGGCAGCCGGCATCGAGATCCACGCCCAGATTGTGCTGTGTCCCGGCATGAACGACGGCGAGGAGCTGGAAAAGACCCTGCGCTTTTGCGAGGAGCACGAGCAAATCACCAGTCTGGGCATTGTGCCGCTCGGTTTTACCAAGCATCAGAACCGTTTTAGCTGGTCCTACAGCGACAAGCCCGAGCTAGCGCGCGAGACCATTGCCATGATCCGACCGTTCCAGGACCGTGCCTTCGAGCGCTTTGGCCGCCACACCTTCCAGATGAGCGACGAGTTCTATCTGGACGCCGGCATCGATCCTCCCGAGGCAGACTTTTACGACGGTTACCCGCAGTACTACGACGGCATTGGCATGATCCGCTCGTATCTGGACGAGACCGACGACGTGCTTGCCGCCGACGCCGAGCGTCTGGCCCGCGTCCGCGCTGGCATCGCCGAGCGCAACCAGCGCCTTCTGTGCCTCTCCGGCGCCAGCGCGCGCGACACCGTGGCGCGCTTTGTGGAGTCGCCGTATGGTCTCGCCGGCACCGTCACAGCCATCAAGAACCGCTACTTTGGCGGCAACGTGGACGTGACCGGCCTCATCGTCGCGTGTGACATTCTGGAGCAGCTGCCCCAAGATCTGTCGGGGGTTATGCTCTTTGTGCCTAAGCTCATGTTCAACGCTGACGGCATGACGCTTGACGAGTATCATCGTGACGATTTACTCGCAAGCCTTAACCACCGTGGCGCCGAGGTTCATGTGGTGTCGACCATGCCGCATGAGCTGCTCGATACCCTGGAGCACATCCTTGGCATTGTGCCTGCCGACTCTACTAATTCCGCTGACCCTACCCATTAAAGGAGAGCAGATGAAACCTATCGTCGCCGTCGTCGGACGCCCCAACGTGGGCAAGTCCACGCTCGTCAACCGCCTGGCCCAGACCTCGGACGCCATCGTCCACGAGTCCCGCGGCGTCACGCGCGACCGCTCGTACCACACGGCCGATTGGAACGGCCGCGAGTTCACCATCGTCGACACGGGCGGCATCGAGCCGCTCAAGAGCGATGACATCTTTGCCACGTCCATCCGCGACCAGGCCCTCGCCGCCGCCGAGGAAGCCGCCGTCATCCTGTTTGTGGTCGACGGCCGCACCGGCGTCACCGAGGAGGACGAGTCGGTCGCCCGCATGCTCAAACGCTGCGACAAGCCGGTCTTTCTGCTGGTGAACAAGCTCGACAACCCCGATCGCGAAAACGACAGCATCTGGGAGTTCTATTCGCTCGGCATCGGCGAGCCCACGCCGCTCTCGGCCCTGCATGGCCACGGTACGGGCGACCTGCTCGATGACATCGTGGCCCTGCTTCCGGAGGAAGAGGACGAGGTCGCCGATGAGTTCCCCGACGCGCTGAACGTAGCCATCATCGGCCGCCCCAATGCCGGTAAGTCATCGCTGTTCAATCGTATCCTAGGCGCCGACCGCTCTATCGTGTCCAACATTGCCGGAACCACGCGCGACGCCATCGACACCGTCGTGGAGCGCAACGGTAAGCACTACCGCATGGTCGATACCGCGGGCATCCGCAAGAAGAGCACTGTGTACGAGAACATCGAGTACTACTCCATGGTCCGCGGCCTGCGCGCCATCGACCGCGCCGACGTGGCACTGCTCGTCGTCGACGCCTCCGTGGGCGTTACGGAGCAGGACCAGAAGGTCATGGGTCTTGCCATCGAGCGCGGCTGCGCCATCGTGGTGCTGCTCAACAAGTGGGACCTGCTCGACGATGACCGCAAGCGCGAGGCCTGCATGGAGACCGTCGACCGCCGTCTGGGCGTCATGGCTCCCTGGGCCCAGTACCTGCGCATCTCAGCCCTGACCGGCCGCAGCGTCGAGAAGATCTGGGCAATGGTAGACGCCGCCGAGAAGACGCGCTCGCAAAAGATCAGCACCTCGCGCCTCAACACGTTCCTCACCGACCTGCGCGAGTTCGGTCATACCGTGGTGGACGGCAAGCGCCGCCTGCGTATGCACTACGTGACCCAGACGGGCGTCAACCCGCCGACGTTCACGTTCTTCGTCAACCACAGTGACCTGGTCAACGACACCTACCAGCGCTACGTGGAGAACCGCATGCGCTCGACCTTCGACTTTGCCGGCACGCCCATTCGACTCTTCTTTAGGAAGAAGGAGCAAAAGGATGCATAGTCCGATTCTTCTGACCGCCATCTGCGCCGTGGTCTCGTTCTTTATCGGGGCGGTTCCGTTTGGTCTGATCCTGGGCCGTGTGTTCAACCACACGGACATTCGCAAGGCGGGCTCCGGCAACATCGGCACCACCAACGCACTGCGTGTGGCCGGTCCCAAGGTGGCCGCGCTCACCCTGCTGCTCGACTGCCTTAAGGGCGCCATCTGCGTCCTTATCGCGCGTCCGCTCATCGCGAGCGTGGGCTATGGCTTCCCCGTGAGCATCATGGCCCCCGGCGCCGCCGGCGACTGGATGCTTGGCGTCGTCTGCCTGGCAGCCGTGTGGGGCCATATCTTCTCGCCCTACCTTAACTTCCATGGCGGCAAGGGTATCGCAGTTGGTCTGGGCGTCATTCTCGCCTGGTACTGGCCCATTGGTCTGTCGCTGCTGGGCATGTTTATCGTGGCCGTCGCCATCACCAAGTTCGTGTCGGTGGGCTCGCTTGCCGCGGCTATCGGCCTTCCCATCGCTGCCTGCGCGGTCTTTCCGTACAGCAGCCTAGGACTTAAGTTTTGCATGGCGATGATCGGCATCACCGTGGTGTGGGCCCATCGCGCGAACATCAAAAAGCTCATGACCGGTAAGGAGTCCAAGCTCTCGTTTACCAAGCGCGTCACCGAACCCGATGATAAGTAGGAGAGAGTCATGAATGTTGCGCTGATTGGCTCTGGCTCCTGGGGAACCGCCGTCGCCGGCCTTGCCGCCGCGCGAGCCGAGCGCGTGACCATGTGGGCCCATAGCGAGCAGACGGCCGCCGGCATCAATGGCGAACACCGCAACCCCCGCTACCTTGTGGACTACGTGCTGCCCGGCAACTCCGTCGCCACGACCGAGCTCGTGCAGGCGCTCGACGGCGCCGAGGCCATCATCTTTGCCGTTCCTTCGACGCACCTTCGCAGCGTGTGCCACCAGGCCGCGCCCTTTATCGCCGCCGATACCCCAGTGCTCTGCCTCACCAAGGGCATTGAGCCCGAGTCCGGCCTGCTCATGAGCGAGGTCATCGCCAGCGAGATCGGCAACGAGGCGCGTGTGGCGGCACTCTCGGGCCCCAACCATGCCGAAGAGATCTGCCGCGGCGGGCTTTCTGCCGCCGTCATCGCCAGC
>DXLQ01000037.1:0-14846 GCA_019414685.1 Collinsella sp.
TCGATCCCGCGGCAGGACTGGACATTTTGGCTCCCGCCGCACCGGCGCAAGACGTTGCGGACGAGTCTGACGACGATTACGTTGAACAACCGAGGCGCGTGTCTTACGAGAGCGATACTGATTTCTCGGCCGAGATTCCCGCGGCAACGCCGCATGCCGACATTGCATCCGCGTTCTCGTCGATTGGCGCCAGCGCTTCCAACTTCTTTAAGGGTGCGTTTGCAAAGGGCAAGAAATTTGTCGACGATTTCGAGGAGAAGCGCGCTGCCGCACGCGAGGCTGCCGAGCAGGAGGCTATCGCTCAGCAGCAGGCAGCCGAGGCGGCACGTGAGCTCGCGGCGCAAGAGTTCGAGCAGAACGAGGCTATGCAGTCCGCGCCCGTCGAAGCCGCCGAAGCTACAACGTCCTTTGAGTCCCAGCAACCGGCGTCCGCGGATGTTGTTGAAGCGACGACGTCTTTCGAGGCTCAGCAGCACGTCGATAGCACCATGTCGTTTGATGCCGCGCAGTTCGATTCCACGATAACGTTTGAAAAACAGGGCACCGCGATTGCCGAGCCCCTTCCTGTTTCCGATGAGCAGGGCGACGCGGCAGACGATGACGAGCCTGTTGATGCTGCCGAAATCCAAGATGCTGCCGAGGACGAGCCCGTCGAGGCCAACTCTGACGAAGAGCAATACGCGGCAGCCGAGCAAGATGATTCGACCGAGGTCGAGCAGGAGGAAGTGCCTGCGGTTTCCGAGACTCCCGAGACGGATGAGTCGAGGCCTTACTCCACGCAGATTTTCACCATGCCGACCCCGAGTGGTTCCGGTGCCACGGTTGCCAATGTCGCTCCCACCCAGGACGAAACGGTCGATTCCCTTATGGCCCAGATTTCCTCCCAGGCATCACCGCGCCCGCAGATGAATGTTCCCGATCCGGCGTCGGCACCGTCGCCTGCACCTTCCTCGTCTCCGCTGGCTTCGGTCCCCGATCCGTCGCTGCCGTCTATGAAGCAGGCAAACGTTGCGTCTCGCACGTCGCTGTTCGACCTTCCCGACCCCTCCGCACAGGTCAATGATCCCTTTGCTACTGCCCAGGGCCCCGAACCCACATCGGCACCCGTTGCGCCTCCTATGCCCGTTGCGTCGGGCGCACAGCCGATCGAGACCATTTCGGCTCCCGCCTCGGCGGCACCCAAGTCTCGTAAGCGCGGCCTGGGTGGTCTGTTCGGCCGTAAAAAGAAAAACGAGCAGGACAGCATGAGTGATTGGCTGGGCGTCGAAGACGATTACGATGCCAAGAAGTCCGGTCGCGGTATCGGTTCGTGGGATAACTTCGAGGACGATAACGATGGCTGGAAGGGCGGCGCTACGTCTTCCGATGGCGCTTCTTCCGAAGATATGCTCTCGGCTGTCGCCTCTATGGGCGATGATGAGCTGCTCGGTCACGATATCTGGTTTGTGGCAACGGGCGCCTCGGATTGTGATGGCGCTGGCATGAAGGCCTTCTTGGCTTCGCATCGCGATAAGCTCCGCGGCGTATTCTTTATCAATCTTGAATCCGTCGGCGCCGGTAGGCTTTCGGTGGTGACGGTCGAGGGCGAACAACAACTGCTCAAGGGCGATCGCCGCATCATGAACCTGGTCAGCAAGGTCTGCAAGTCGTTCCATGTCGATTGTGGCACGCTCGAGATGCCCTATGCCAAGACCGATGCCTATGCTGCGCTCGAGGCGAGCCGCCGAGCCCTTACCATCGCCGGCGTGGACGGCACGCGTCTGGCTTGCGCTCGTACCGAGGACGACCTGCCCCACAATGTCAACCCGACGAACATTGCTACGGTATCCGAGGTCGTGACCGAGGTTATCCGCCGTTCGTAGACGGAGCTCTAAGGAGTCAACGTGTTTTCGTATATTAAGCGCCATTGGCCTGTCTACGTGATTTTGACCTTGATTGCCATTGCGTTAGGATTTGGGGCTGCCTACATCGTGGGTGCAAAGGGCTCGACCCCCGCCTCCGCAATCAGCGAAGAGGTGGAGCAAGAACAGAGTACGGGTGCCGATGGGATTCCTGAGTCCGAGCAGGCAATCGTTGATGGTGGATCTTCGTCTGCAGAGTAGATGCGGCGATTTAAATGATTGAAAGCGGGCGAGCCAGGGGACTGGCTCGCCCGCTTTTTCATCGCGCTAGCGCTTCTTTGGGATCGACCTAAGGCGAGCGAACCATAGGGCTGCGGCACCCGAGGTCAGGAGCGCGGTGATGCAAGCGGCGATGGGAACTGATCCTGTTGCCGGTAGGTCCTGCGGTAGAGTACAGCGTTGAATGACGCTGTCCTCGTCATGTGACTCAAGTTTATCGCCGCCACCGTTGCGGCAAAGATCGACGCGCGCGCTGTTGGTGAGTGCGGTTTGGGGCGTATAAGCCGACGTTGCCTGCATGTGTACGACTGCGCCCCGAGCGTCTGTGCCAAGGATTGCTTTGGCATCGTCAAGGTCGTCGTGCTCATCTTTGAGATCATCGCGGGTCCAAGAATCCGCATCGCTTCGAGTCGTAAAGTCGGCGGCTACCGCACCGTATTCAATTCGAATGCCTGTTACGACGGTATTGGATGCAAGGTCGAGCTCTTCCGCCTCGAGTGTGGTGGATTCCGTGGTCGAGACATCCGCCTTCCAGAGGCGCCAGCCGTCGTAATCGACGAGGCGGCAGTCCTCACCAAGGCTCTCTTTTACTTCGTCGGACTCAAGCCAAGGATTTTCGTGTCCATCGTCAAGTGTCGCGTTCGCCGGCTCATCGACGTCTGTCGAGTCCAACGGCGTCGTGCGATACCACACGTTGCACAGACCGTTGAGGTCGCCGATGGCGACGGGGGTTTCGATTGAGATGAATCTCGCCGTGCCGTCTTTGGCGCACTCAAGATCATCGGTAATCGTAAACTCATCAACCCAAGTAGCGGAATCGTTTCGAGCGTCGATGGTATAGGAGAAAAGTCCATCCGTATTAGTTTGCGTCGCGGCGCGATTTTTACCATCGCCGTTAGCCAACAGGCCCTTTTTGATAGGTTGGACAAGTTCCTGACGCTTGTCGACCTGTCCCTTGATCTCGATGGGCGCATCCTTCATCGCGACGGATTGGACTTCTCCCGTATCCTTTATTTCAAACGTTATTTCCTCGGCAAGGTCATAGGTCCGCGGAGACATCATTTCGCGCAACGAGTAGGTGCCGGGTGCAAGATGTTCGACGCGGTGTGGCTTGTCGGATGAGGTCCAGGAGTCTATTTCGGTTTTATCGGGACCATATAAGGTGAGTTGTGCGCCTTCCACTTCCTGCTCACCGCTTGCATCGACCTTGGAGATATCAACCTTGGTGTAATCGTCGGATACGTTAAGCCGTGCTTCTACAACGGGTGTTTTCTGGTCGGCATAAGTAAGGTCGACAATATGGGTTGTCCGATCGAGCAAGAAGCCTGCCGGCGCTTGAGTCTCGACAACCTCGTAGCGTGCGGTGCCAAGTCCCAGCGGGAGGTTGTCCGCGCGTGCTTCTCCAGTTTCATCCGTCGTGATGGTAGCGACAGTCTCACCGTCGAGCGCGGCAATGCTACCGTCGGGGCGCACGATATCACTCGAGGCACGGATCTCAAAGACGGCGCCCGCGAGGCTGCTGCCGTCTATGGCATCGGTTTTAACGATCCTGATGTTTCCGGTCGCGGCGTGGTCATAATACGAGGCGATTGCAACGGGCGTTAGGTTCATGTCGGCGGGTATGTTTACCTCGATCTCCTCGCCGACAAGATAGGGCTCTTTGGCCGAGGTTTCGCGTACATAATAGGTGCCCGGCACGAGCGATTCGGGCAGTGTGACGGTCCCGGTCGCGTCAGTCGTAAAGGTGTCCATTACGTTATGTGTTGGATACCAGCAAGTTTGTGAGACAGATTCGTGATTGCTGTCGAGTAGTTGGAAGGTGAATCCGGCTAGTGGAACAGAAGCGCCTGTTTGGGCATCGCGTTTTACAATCTGGAGATGCGTCGACAGAGCATGGTTGTCCACGATATATTGAAGCTCGGCGCCGTTGGAAATCTGATTGGCCCCGACGGTCCATTCCCCTGCACGTTTAAAACCCTCGGGGACGGTTTCCGGAACCTCGCGAACCGTGTAGCCGGCACGGTCGTATGGGACGGCTCCGTGGACACCGGCGGGTCGCTTGCCTGCGCCGAACCATGCTTCGGGCTGATCTTTGGTGGAGGCAAAGCCATAGACGTTTGTGGTCAGTGTGCCAACAACCTGCTGAGAGCTGTTGCTGACAACCTCAAAGACAACACCACCCGCCGGCTGCTCCAGGCCGGATTGGTCGCTATTGCCGTAATCCTTGAATTTGGAAATCTCAAGGTTAAACGCAATGGGGATATCGGAAACGCGAGATTCGATCTCGACCACGCCTGAATCGCCGAGCTGGTCGGCTCCAACGGTATAGGTCCAGCTGTCGTTGGATGGCAGGTAGCCCTCGGGGGTTTTTGATTCGTAGATGGTAAAGGTTCCTAAGGGGACATCGGCGAGGGTGGCCCGACCGCTTTCGTCGGTCGTGAGGATTTGTGCCCATCCAGGGGTTGATTGCGACACACACGTGAACTCTGCTCCTGCGAGTGAAGATCCCACCTGGGGGCCGGCATTCGTCGCGGCATCGAGTTTTACGATACGCAGATTGATGGTGCCGGGCTGTTCATCAATGGCGACCCGCCCGCCGTCATTCCCCGTGGTAAAGGCAATACGATCGTGGCGGGGGACATAGCCGGCCGGCGCCTTCGTTTCAACTAGGTAGTATGCCGTGTTGGGCAGAAGTGTTGCTTGCGCTCGACCGTTGCTGTCCATCTTGATGGTGCCGACACGCGCGCCGCTGGCGCTCTCAAAAATATCGAATGTTGCCCCGGTAAACTGATAGGTATTGTTTCCGCTGGTAATAACGGTGTTAGCAGACTGCTTTTGGAAGGAAACAGAGACCGCCGGCAGTACATAGAGCATGTCTTGACGTTTGCTGCCGCCCGATACGGCTCCTAGATAGCGTCGCGCGCGGTGCGGAGCGGCTTTGATGCTTCCTGATTTTGCGCTGTCGTGGAGCCACCGCGCAGCCGCCACGACTTCATTGTCGGCGGTAAAGTGTCCGCTCTTGGTTTTGCCCTGAGCGGTCGTGTAGGAGTAGGTGCCGTCGACATGGGTAGTGCCGTTGAGCATCCATACGGCAAGCTGGGTGGCGGCGCGGGCGCGATCGGGTGAAAGATGGTAACCGCCAAACGACGTGGCGGTAGGATATCCGTGACAAACGATTGCCGCGAACTCGTCGTCGAGCCACACCCAGCCTTGATCAAAGTTGAGCCATGGGCCGCCCGGTTTGGTGGGGCCGGGGCGCTCCTGGTTCATGCAGTAGGCAATCGAGGTGTCTTGAGCTTCATACTTGCCGATGAAGAAGGGTCCACAATCATCGCTAATAGTGCGGAAGCCGAGCTGGTCGTAGCCATCGACGGCAAATGCGGCTCCCGGTGCCAGGCAGCCGAAAAGCAGGAAGAGGAGCAGGAGCAGCGGACCTGTTGCGATTGCGCTGTGGACAGAGTGCGTGGGTGCGTTGGACATGGCTGCTCCTTATCCCTCGTGCGCCGCACGGGGAGGCTGCGACGCGTAGGATGAGGCTACCCCCGAGGTTCATGCGGGTAAGTACCGGAGCCTGACCAAAAGCTTGCCCGATTTCTGACAAATCGAGCTCAAATACAACAATCAGATAAAAGTGCAGGTAAAAGATGGTAAGAAAAGAAAGACAAAGGTCCTCATCTCCACAATTGGCGCGGTTTTCAAATGATTCTCCACAGCTAAAACAAGCATCACCACCCTTGTATCGAACAAGACAACCGCGTTATACTAGCCAACGCACAAGCGGGCATCGCCAAGTGGTAAGGCATCAGCTTCCCAAGCTGACACTCGCGGGTTCGAGTCCCGTTGCCCGCTCCAGTAAAAAGCACAAGCACGGCAGCGTTACGTTGCCGTGCTTTTTACTACCAAGCGCCGGGACTCGAACCCGCCAGGGTGCGAGCGTTAAGCGAACGCGAAGCGTTTGTAGCGAGCAGGCGAAGGCGCCGACAGGCGCCTGAAGCCGGTGCGGATTTGCGAAGCAAATACGCGGACGTCCCGTTGTCCGCTCCATGGAGCACAGAAGACCTCGGGACGGCCAATTCAACAAAGTCTTCCCCATCGTCACCGTGAATCCGAGGGGATCGACCGCAGCCGGTGCGGATTTGCGAAGCAAATGCGCGGACGTCCCGTTGCCCGCTCCAATTCCAAAATGTTAGGTTAATGCCTGCTGCCCATACTTGCACCTGCGCACGGTACAATGGTTGGGTTACGACCAACGTGCCAATAACCAAAAAGGAGCCGCTATGATCGATCGCTATACCCGCCCGGAGATGGGACACATCTTCTCCCTCGAGAACAAGTACGCCATTTGGCAGGAGATCGAGGTCTTGGCCTGCGAGGCCCAGGCGGAGCTCGGCAAGATCGGTATTTCCAAAGACGAGGCCCAGTGGATCCGCGACCATGCCAACTTTGAGAAGGCGAAGGTCGATGAGATCGAGGAAGTCACGCGCCACGACGTCATTGCCTTCCTGACCAACATGAAGGAATACATCGATGCCGATGTTCCCGAGGGCGACCCCAAGCCCAGCCGCTGGGTTCACTATGGCATGACCAGCTCGGATCTGGGCGACACGGCCCTGTGCTACCAGCTCACCCAGGCCTGCGACCTGATCATCGAGGACGTCAAGAAGCTCGGCGAGATTTGCAAGCGTCGCGCCTTTGAGGAGCGCAACACGCTCTGTGCCGGCCGCACTCATGGCATCCACGCCGAGCCGATGACCTTCGGCATGAAGTTTGGCTCTTGGGCCTGGGAGCTCAAGCGCGATCTGGATCGTCTTGAGGACGCCCGCAAGAATGTTGCCTTTGGTGCCATCTCGGGCGCTGTCGGCACGTACAGCTCCATCGAGCCGTTCGTCGAGGAGTATGTCTGCGAGCACCTGGGCCTGGTTCACGACCCGCTGTCCACGCAGGTTATCAGCCGCGACCATCACGCCTATCTCGCCGGCGTTCTCGCCACCACCGCAGCCACCTGCGAGCGCATCGCTACCGAGGTCCGCAATCTGCAGAAGACTGATACGCTCGAGGCCGAGGAACCGTTCCGTAAGGGTCAAAAGGGCAGCTCCGCCATGCCGCACAAGCGCAACCCCATCACCATGGAGAAGGTCTGCGGCCTGTCGCGCGTCGTGAAGGCCAACGCGCAGGTTGCCTTCGACAACGTCGCCCTGTGGCACGAGCGTGACATTTCGCACTCCTCTGCCGAGCGCGTCGCCCAGGCCGACAGCTTCATCGCCCTCGACCACATGTTCCAGTGCCTCATTCGCGTTATCGACGGCCTGCAACTGTATCCCGCCCGCATGATGGCCAACCTCAATAAGACCCGCGGCCTCATCTTCTCTTCCAAGGTACTGCTCGCCCTCGTCGACACGGGCATCACCCGCGAGGACGCGTACGCCATTGTGCAGGAGAACGCTATGGCAACCTGGCACGAGGTACAGGATTGTGTCTCCGGCCCCACCTTTAAGGAGCGTCTCGAGGCCGACCCGCGCTGCACCGTCAGTCAGGAGAAGCTCGACGAGATCTTTGATCCGTGGGACTTCCTCACCCGTATCGACACGGTCTTTGATCGTCTGGAGCAGCTGAGCTTCGAGTAGGTTCGGGCATAACGTTAGCTTTTTAGGGCGCTTTGCTGGTAATGTGTGTTGCCGGCAAAGCGCCTCGTTGCATTTAGGGAAAGACGGGGATAATAGTCGTCTCGAATAACATTCTGAGAGGGGATCGCATGATTTCGTTTGATTACAAGCCTCAGGGCGTGTGCGCTCGCAATATTCACCTTGATCTTTCCGATGACGGCAACAAGGTGATGGGCGTTGAGTTTACCGGCGGCTGCGACGGCAATCTCAAGGCTATCTCCAAGCTGGTCGAGGGCGCTCCTGCCGATCGCGTAATCGAGGTTCTCGCCGGTAATACCTGCGGTATGAAAAAGACCTCCTGCGCCGACCAGCTTACACGCGCTATCGAGGCCGCTCGCACCGAGATCGCCTAATGGGTATCGCCGATCACATCAAGAACGGAATATCGCGTCGCGGCTTTGTACTCGGTGGGGCTGCCGCGGGCGCTGCCACGGTGCTTGCCGGATGCTCGAAAAAAACGGGCACCAGCGATGATGCCGCCGGCGAGCCGCAGGTTATCAAGGATGATTCCAAAATCATCTCGATTACGGATGAGTACGAGGCAGTCGACATCGATCTTGAGCCGGCGGCGTCGTGGACGCTGCCTCTGGGTACGCTGCTGTACTACTGCGACGGCGATTACGCCGCGGCAATGATGGCGCCCGCATCGGCACTGCACGCCAACACGCTCGGTGTGCTCAACCTGGGCGATGGCTCGCTTACCACATTAATCGAGGATCCTATCGAGGGCACGGGATATGCATTCTACGATGTCCGTGCCGGCGACGGCGTATTCGCGTGGGTTGAGATGAACTTTGCCAATTCATCGTGGAAGCTCTACGCTCAAAATCTGTCGGGCGCTTCGCTCTCTGGCGACGTGGTTGAGCTCGATCGAGGTGGCAAGGACTACGATCCGCCGCTGTTTACGGCGTTCGGGGCATCAGTCATCTGGTATAAAATGCCTTCGGCAGGCGGCAATAAAACGAGTAGTGATTCGTTTTGCTATCGTCGCTCGCTTGATGAATCCAAGGCCGAGGTAATTTGGAAATCGACGGGCCGCTTTGCATCGGCCCCGCGCGCGAGCGACGGCATTTTGACCATCTCGCCGCGTGTCCGCAACGACGAGGGCGTCTACTACGGCATAACGGCAATCGATCTGACCGACGGCAACAACACCAAACGTGCCCAGCTAGTCCTTCCCTCGTCAGTCTCGCCTTTCGAGGCCGTATATATGGGCGATACCTTCGTGTTTTCTATCGAGGCGGCCTATAGTGGCGTGGGCAGCCTGGGCAATATGGGCACATATATCGGTAATGAGGGAGGGCCGTACCTCTTCCTGTCCCGCGAGCCGCTCGCATGTGCGGCTGGCAAGAAGAATAAATACCTTGTTAAGGTACAGGCGTCGCATTTCCTGATCGACACCTCTGCCAAGACCTATGGCTCGCTGCTGTCGCCCGACCGCGCTTTGGAGTATGGCGATTATCCAGCTACGGCGGGAAAATCGGACTCATTCCTTACGTACGCCACGGTGCGCAACAGCCAGGGTATACCAGAGACGGTCACTGCACGTCTATTCTCTCTTTAAGCTTAGAGGGGTTAAAAAGGCGCCAACAGGGGAATAAACGCGTTGTAATTGTGAGTACCGCCCGCCGAGCTGCCGCGTCATAGCGGCATCCGGCGGGCTCAGGTGCGTTAAAATGGGCTTGTTCTTAGCTAATTGAGACAGGGGGGCCGTGTTATGGCTTCAGATGCAAAAAAGATTCTGCTGGTCGAGGATGAGAAGGCAATCCGTGACGCCGTCGCTGCCTATCTCGAGCGCGAAGGCTACTGGGTTGTGGGCGTCGGCGACGGCCAGTCCGCGATCGAGGAGTTCGAGAAGCATCAGTTCGACCTGGTCGTGCTCGACCTTATGCTCCCCAAGATCCCCGGCGAGCGCGTTTGCCGCACCATTCGCGATACCTCGGATGTCCCCATCATCATGCTGACGGCTAAGGGCGAGATCGAGGACCGTATTATCGGTCTTGAGCTCGGCGCCGACGACTATCTGATTAAGCCGTTCTCGCCGCGCGAGCTCGTCGCCCGCGTTCGCGCTCTGTTCCGCCGTGCCCATCAGGCCGACGAGCCCGCCGTCGAGGTACTCGACTTCGGCGATCTGGTCATCGATATCTCGGGCCACAAGATCTTGGTCGAGGGCAAGGAAGTCGATCTGACGGCTTCCGAGTTCAAGCTGCTCACCACGCTTGCCCGCCATCCCGGCCGTGTGTATAACCGCATGGAGCTGGTCGAGAAAGTGCTCGGGTATGACTTTGAGGGCTATGAGCGCACCATCGATAGCCACGTGAAGAATCTTCGCGCCAAGCTGGGCGATGATCCCAAGAAGCCCAAGTGGCTCTACACCGTCCATGGTGTCGGCTATCGCTTCGAGGCTCCGGCCAAGACCGATAAGTCGGACGAGAAATAGGGAAATCACATATGACACCTGCGCGCTTTGAAATCGGACAAAAGCACAAGCAGGAGAGCGAGGCGGGTTCCAAGGCTAGTTGGAACACGCCTCGTTCCGATTCACGGCCAACGATGAGCTATCCCTCGCGCATGGCACTTGCTTTTGCTCTGACATCGCTCATGACAGTATTGGTGCTGGTGGGCGTTGTCTCTGTTGTGTGGGGCACGGTCTTTTCGGATTACACACGCTCCAATATCGTCGAAATCGCAAATTCCGCTGCCGAGAAGTTGGCGACCTCATATGAGGAAAACGGCTCTTGGACCGCGGGAGAACTGCGCACGGTCGCAACGTCGAGTTTGGTTTCCGACGATCTGGGCATGCAGGTCGTCAATAAAAAGGGCGTGATCGTTTATGACGATTCCTGGCCCTCGGCAAGCGCCACCGCCGATGTACGCGAAAACCAGGCTACGACCGACGACACGAGCGGCAAGAGGGCATCGCATAGCCCGGTCTCGTCTGCTCCAACCGACTCCGATAGCGTTGCTAACGTCGAGATTGTAACGTCTTCCGGCGAGCATGCCGGACAGGTAAAGCTGTGGGCCATCGGCTCCGACGCTCTGCTCACCAAGGCGGACTCTGCGTTTAGGGAGAAGACCTTTAACGCCATGGCCCTCGCCGCGGTTGTTGCAATCTGCATTTCGGTCGTTATCGGATCGCTCGTGTCGCGCATGCTCACCAAGCCGATTCATCGCATCACCAGTACCGCAAAGCAAATCCGTGACGGCGACCTGTCGGCTCGCACGGGGCTGCGCGGTGATGACGAGATCGATCAGCTGGGTGAGACCTTCGATGAGATGGCCACTTCGCTCGAGAAGGATATGAAACACGAGAAGCGCCTGACCTCAGACGTTGCACACGAGCTTCGCACGCCGCTTATGGCCATGCTCGCAACGGTCGAGGCCATGCAGGATGGCGTGTATCCCACCGACGATGAGCATTTGGAGACCGTTGCTTCCGAGACGCGTCGCCTGGCTCGTCTGGTGCAGCAGATGCTCGACCTATCGCGTATGGAAAACAGCACGGCTCCGCTCAATCTAGAACCGGTGGACATGGTTCCGTTCGTGCGATCGATTGTGAATGGCCAGGAGCGCCTGTTTGCCGACCGTGACCTGCGTTTGCGCTTTGCAGATGAGACGCAGGGCCACGATGACGTTGTCGAGGCAGATCCCGACATGATCACGCAATGTGTTATCAACCTCATGAGCAACGCCATGCGCTACACCCCCGAGGGCGGTTGGGTCGTGGTGTCGGTGCTCAGTGACCGCAGGCACGTCAGCATTGCCGTTTCTGATACCGGCATCGGTATTGCCAAAGACGATCTGTCGCGCATTTTCGGGCGGTTTTGGCGCGCCGATGCCAGCCGCGCCCGCGAAGCTGGCGGCCTGGGCGTCGGCCTCGCCGTGACCAAGCAGATTGTCGAGCGTCACCATGGCTACATATCCGTGGAGTCGGAGCTTGGAAAGGGTACGACTTTTACAATTCATCTGCCCCGCGAGCACACGGCAGACGCGGCATCTACTACAATGGAGCACTAGCTTTTCGCTATTCGGTGAAGGAGGGGCCGCGTCCCTGCCGCTCCGAGTTTGCGAAAACATGCGGGAAAGAACCCGCATTTCTGTCGTATTTAGGTAAGGAGTGACTCACGTGACAACGATGGAGCGTCGTCCGGATTCCCGTGGCAAGGTTCGTGATATTTACGATGCCGGTGAAAACCTGCTGATGGTCGCCACCGACCGCATTTCTGCGTTCGACTTCATTCTTCCCGACGAGATTCCGTTTAAGGGAGAGGTGCTCAATCGCATCTCGGCATTCTGGTTCGATAAGTTTGCCGACATCGTCCCCAACCATCTCGTTTCCATCGACCCGGCGGATTTCCCCGAGGAGTTTGCTGAGTATCGTGACTACCTCGCTGGCCGCGCCATGCTGGTTAAGAAGGCCCAGACGATTCCTATCGAGTGCATCGTCCGCGGCTATCTGACCGGTTCGGGCAAGAAGACCTACGACGAGAACGGCACCGTCTGCGGCATCCAGCTGCCTGAGGGCCTGACCGAGGCTTCCAAGCTTCCCGAGCCGTTGTTCACGCCGTCCACGAAGGCCGAGATCGGTGACCACGACGAGAACATCTCGTTCGAGCGTTGCTGCGAGATCGTGGGCGAGGACATCGCCACGCAGATTCGTGACCTTTCCCTCAAGATCTACAAGGCCGCTGCCGAGTACGCCGCGACCCGTGGCATCATCATTGCCGACACCAAGTTCGAGTTTGGTGTTATTGATGGCAAGGTCACGCTGATCGACGAGTGCCTCACGCCCGACTCCAGCCGTTTCTGGCCTGCTGCCAGCTACGAGGAGGGCAAGATCCAGCCTAGCTACGACAAGCAATTCGTCCGCAATTGGCTCAAGGCCAACTGGGATATGACGGGGGAGACCCCGCACCTGCCCGCCGAGGTCATCGATGGCACGTCCGAGCGCTATCGCGAGGCCTTCCAGATCATCACCGGCTCCCAGTTCACAAGCATGAAGGAGAACGCATAAGTGAGTACCCGTAGCGCCACGAACAAGCGCACGCAATCCCACGAAGTTACCGGGGTTGCGCGCAAGTCTGCCGCATCTGCTAAGCCCGCCCGCCAAGCAGCGAGCTCCGTTCGCATCGTGCCGGCTTCGTCTAAGGCACGCCGCAAAGAGCTCGAGAAGGGCGAGAACCTCGAGGGCCTCTCTAAAGAGGAGAAGCGCGCCCGCAAGGCCAAGCAGCGCGCCAAGGAGGACCGCATCTATACGGTGTCGAATATCCTCCTCAAGCAGGACGAGGACTACACCAAGCGCCGTCGCATCTGGTGGATTGTGCTCGCCATTGGCATGGTGCTCGTCGTGGCAATTTGGGCCTCGCTGTACTTCGCTCCCGCTGGCATGGTGTCCAGCCCTGTCCAGATGGTCGGCATCGTTTTGTCCTATGTCATCATCCTAGGTGACTTTATCTACGACTTCGCTCGTATTCGTCCCTTGCGCAACATGTACCGCGCGCAGGCCGAGGGCATGTCCGAGAACAAGCTCAACGCTCTTATTGAGCGCGCGGCTGCCGAGGAGGACCAGAAGGACTCCAAGAAGAAGTAGCGTTTGCATACATACTTATCGCTAAGATATAAGGCGCGTCGTTTTTGCGGCGCGCCTTTTTACTGTTCTATAGATAGATGGAGTGGCACATGATTCGAGCTGCCCTGACGGTCGAAGAGGCTCTGGAGGGCATGAAGGCCCTGGAGCCCAAGATTAAAAACTACGCGCGCCTGGTCGTCCGCAAGGGCGTAAACGTCAAGCCCGGCCAGGAGGTCGTCGTTCAGTCTCCGGTCGAGTGTGCGCCGTTTGCGCGCGTGGTGGTCGCGGAGGCCTATGCTGCCGCCGCCGGCCACGTGACGGTCATTTGGGCCGATGATGCCGTGACGAGGCTCACGTACGAGCATGTCGAGAAAAGCTATTTTGAGCAGACACCCGAGTGGAAGCGCATGCAGCTGGATTCCTTGGCCCAGGATGGTGCCTGCTTTGTCTTTATCGAAGGTGCGGATCCTGCGGCCCTCAAGGGCATCGATCCAGCCAAGCCGGCCGCGGCATCAAAGGCGAGGAATACGCAGTGCAAAGTTTTCCGCCGCGGACTGGATTACAACATCAATCCGTGGTGCATCGCCGGCGCTCCGGTCGTGGCTTGGGCGCACGAGGTGTTCCCAGGAGACGCCGATGAGGTTGCAATCTATAAACTGTGGAATGCGATTCTGCACACCGCGCGCGCCGATGGCCAGGACCCGGAGAGCGACTGGGAACTCCATGACGCCGCATTCGAAAAGAACCTGCGTTTCCTGAACGACAATCGTTTCGACTACTTGCATTACACCGCGGCAAATGGAACCGATCTGACGATTGGCATGACGAAGGGTCACGAGTGGGCCGGCGGCAAGGGCAAGACGCCCGATGGACACCCCTTCTTCCCCAACATTCCCACCGAGGAAGTCTTCACCTCGCCCGATCGCATGCGCGCCGACGGTATCGTGTACTCGGCCATGCCGCTCATCCACCACGGCAATAAAGTCGAAGATTTTTGGATTAAGTTCGAGGGCGGCCGCGTGGTGGACTACGACGCCCGCGTGGGCAAGGCAACGCTTGCGAGCATTATTGACACCGATGAAGGTGCCGCTCATCTGGGCGAGGTCGCGCTCATTTCCAAGAACACTCCGATCCGCGAAAGCGGCGTTCTGTTCTATGACACACTCTATGACGAGAACGCTAGCTGCCATCTCGCGCTAGGTGTCGGTTTCCCCGAATGCATCGAGGGTGGGTATGACATGTCCAAGGAGGAGCTCCTGGAGCATGGCGTTAACGTCTCGAGCACGCACGTCGATTTTATGATCGGCACGGACGACATCGATATTACGGGCATTACGCCTGATGGACGTGAAGTTGTGATTTTCCAGAACGGCCAATGGAGTTGGGAATAGTCCCAGACCGTGGTACAATGCCACCCGCGGGCCGTTAGCTCAGCTGGCAGAGCAGGGGACTTTTAATCCCAAGGTCCAGGGTTCGAACCCCTGACGGCCCACC
>DXLQ01000038.1:0-14783 GCA_019414685.1 Collinsella sp.
GTGCCCTGCTCAAAGACCTGGCCCTCATCGGCCTCGTTGGCCTCCTCGGAGGCGTTGCCCTTCAGGCCAACGCTTGCCAGCGCGGCTTCTGCCTGGTCCTTGGTCAGGCCGACAAGCTGGGGAACCTCAACCTTCTCGGAGGGCTTGGGGCCCTTGGAGATCACCAGGCTCACCTTGGTGCCCTTGGCCTTCTTGGTGTGGCCGTTGGGCGTTTGCTCGGCGACCTTGCCCTCGTCGACATCGTCGTTGTAGCTTTGGTCGATGGTGCCGACCTCGAGGCCGGCTTCCTTGATCAGCTCGACGGCAGTCTGCTGGTCCTTGCCCAGCACGTCGGGCACGGGGACCTGCTCGCCGCCAAAGAGCCCAGTAGCAAAGGCCACCACGATGCCGATGACGGCAACAGCTGCCACCACGGCGGCGATGATCTTGTTCTTGTTGGATTTGGGCTTTTCGACCTCGTAGGAGCCGGTGGAGCCCGAAACCGAGCTACGGGCGGTATTCTGGCCGCTCACGCCCGAGACGGGACGCACCATGGCGCGCGTCTGATCGGAAAGCTCGCGAGTCTTGGTGGCGCCCAGCTCACCGGGGGCACCGATGATGCGCGTGGGCTCCGAGATGTTGACGGCACGACCGGACAGGTAGCTGTTGAGCACCTGACGCAGCTCGTCAGCGGTCTGGAAGCGGTTTGCCGGGTCTTTCTCCATGCACTTGAGGATGATGCGTTCAAGGTCGGCGTCAACACCGGAGTTGATCTGGCTCGGTGGAATAGGCAGCTCGTTGACCTGCTTGAGTGCGACCGAGATAGCGTCGTCACCGTCAAAGGGAACACGGCCGGTGGCGCACTCATACATCACGACGCCCAGCGAGTAGATATCCGAGGTGGGGCCGAGGTCCTGACCACGGGTCTGCTCGGGGCTGACGTAGTGGGCGGTTCCCAGCACGTTGTTGTCTTGCGTGAGGTGGCTGTTCTTGGCGCGCGCGATGCCAAAGTCCATCACCTTGATGTTGCCGTCGGGCAGCACCATGATGTTCTGCGGCTTAATGTCGCGGTGGATGATCTCATGCTTGTGAGCGACCGAAAGCGCGGAGCTGATCTGCGAGCCGATCTGGGCGACCTTCTTGGGGTCGAGGGCGCCGTGGCTCTTGATGCCGCTCTTAAGGTCGGTACCGCGCAGGTACTCCATGACGATGTAATAGGTGTCGCCGTCCTTGCCCCAATCGTAGACGCCCACGATATAGGGGGAGGAGAGACCGGCTGCTGCCTGGGCCTCCTGCTTAAAGCGTGCGGCGAAGGTTGCGTCGCCAGCATACTGCGGCAGCATGATCTTGACGGCAACCGTGCGGTCGAGGACCTGGTCCCGTGCACGGTAGACGGTCGCCATGCCGCCTGTCCCCACCTTATCCTTGAGGAGGTATCTTCCCCCGAGGACCCTCTGTTCCATTCCTGCTCCTAACATAACTATTCGCTCAACGATGTGTGTAGTACCTACGATGTGGCCGCTGGGGCCGTGTGGCGCGTTGCCGCTAACTCTTCGGCCGCGGCGCGCCTCGGGTGTCCGATTCGATCATGGGCATCACGCTCCCTGTGCGGCGAGCGCCGCGGTCAGGACGATGCCGGCAATCTTGGCCGCCTTGACGTCGTGTTTGTCGTAATCCTCCAAGGCCACCGAGATGGCGACCGTGGGTGAATCGTAAGGTGCAAAGCCAACGAACATCGAGTTGACGTTGGTGCCGCCGATCTCGGCCGAGCCGGTCTTGCCGGCGACCTTGACGCCGGGGACCTGGGCATCGGTGCCGGTACCGGACTGGACGACGGCGAGCATGGCCTGCTTGACCTGGTCGGCCGTGGCGGAGCTGACGGCCTGACCCAGCGAGCGGGACTGCGTGGTCTTGACCACAGTTCCGTCCGGGGCGAGTACCTGGGCTACAAAGTACGGGTCCATGACCACGCCACTGTTAGCGATGGCGGCGGCAATCACGGCGTTTTGCATGACGGTGGTCTGCGGCCCGGGCGTGTGGTCCATGCCGACAGGCTGGCCGGCGCCGGCCCAGGCGGTCTCCCACTCGGTCATGAGCGACGGGTCGGCCATGATGGAGGCCGCGGAGGTCAGGTCCTGGCCGAGCTTTTGGCCGTAGCCAAAGGCGTTGGCAAACTGCACGAGCGTGTTTGCGCCAACTTCGTTTGCCACCTGGCCAAAGACGACGTTGGAAGACACGGCAAAGGCCTGCTGCAGGCTGATGGTGCCGTAGCTCTCGTTGGCATAGTTGGTGACCGGCGCGTTGCCGATGTCCATGGAGCCGGGCGCCTGGTAGGTGCTGGTAAGGCTGGCGGTGCCGGTCTCGAGTGCCGCGGAAAGCGTAACGACCTTAAACGTGGAGCCCGGCGTGTACAGCGCGTCCATGGCGCGATTGTACATGGAGCCGTCCTCGCCGCCGCCCGCCTGCAGCAGGGCGTCGATGTTGGTGTTGTCATAGGTGGGCGAGCTGGCGCATGCGAGCACCGCACCGGTACGCGGGTCGATGACCACTACAGCGCCCTTAAAGCCCTTGAGCGCCTGCTCGGCCGCCGTCTGGATACGCGAGTCGATGGTGAGCTTGGCGGTGTTGCCCGGCTGGGTCTGGCCCGCGAGCGAAGCGATGGCGTTGTTCCAGCTGGAGTAATCCTTAGAGCCGGTGAGCGTGTCGTTCATGACGCTCTCGATGGCGGTGGTGCCATACTGCTGGCTCACATAGCCAACCACGTGCGCTGCCAGGTTACCGTTGGGGTAGGAGCGTACGTAGGTGCCGTCCTCCTGCTGCAGCGACTCGGCCAGCGTCACGCCGTCGGACGTGATGATGGAACCGCGCTGGATGTACTTGGAGCGGGCGATGGTGTGGTTGTTGGTCGGCATGTCCTGATAGTCCTTGGCCTTGATGACCTGGACATAGGTGAGGTTGCCGATAAGGATGGCGAACAGCGCCGTAAAGGCGAGCACCGCGCGGGTTAGACGGTTGGCAAGAGCAACGCGGCCGAGCACACCGGATTCAGGCGTGTCGAGCAGGCGACGGCGCATACGCGAGCCGATGGAATGGCTGCCGCTGCCGTAGGAAGACGAGGTGGCAAAGCGCGTGCCCGTCGGGGCGGCGGCAGATGCGACCTGATCATCGGTGATGGCGGCCATGGTGCCGGTGCCGGTAAGCTCGGCCTCGCGTCCGGTCGCCTCGTCACCGGCGCGCAGCAGGAGCGCGACGATGATAAAGCTCGCCAGCAGCGAGGAGCCGCCCTGGCTCATAAAGGGCAGGGTGACGCCGGTCAGCGGGATCAGGCGGGTTACGCCGCCAACGATCAAGAAGGCCTGGAAGCTGATGGCGGCCGTAAGGCCTGTGGCACTAAAGGCGGCGAGGTCGGATTTAGCGCGGGCAGCCGTGGTGAGGCCACGCACGGCAAAGAGCATAAACAGGATGAGCACGGCGCCGCCGCCCAAAAGGCCCATCTCCTCGCCGATAGCCGAGAAGATAAAGTCGGACTCGACGACAGGGATGTTGTTGGCCATGCCGTTGCCGATGCCAACACCGACCAGACCGCCATCGGCAAGCGAGAAGAGCGACTGGACGATCTGGTAGCCCTGGCCCTGGGCGTCCTTAAACGGATCGAGCCAAACCTGGAAACGCACCTGAACGTGAGACAGGAACTTGTAGGCGCCCACGGCTCCAACGGCTAAGAGCGCAAGGCCGATAACGACATACGAAAAGCGCCCCGTGGCAACGTAGAGCATCAGCAAGAAGATGGTGTAGAACAGCACGGCCGAACCCAGGTCGCGTTCGAAGACGACGACGAGCAGGCACACACCCCACACGGCAAACAGCGGCAGCAGTAGTCGCAGGCGAGGGATCTTAAGACCTAAGATCTTGCGGCTGGAGATGGAGAGCAGCTCGCGGTTCTCGGCCAGGTACCCAGCTAGGAACAGCACGATAAAGACCTTGGCGAACTCGCCGGGCTGGATGGTAAAGCCCGCGATGCGAATCCACAGCTTGGAGCCCGAGATCGTGGTGCCGATAAAGATAGGCAGCATCAGCAGGATGATGCCGATAATGCCAAAGGTGTACTTGTAGCGCATGACCACGTCGAGGTTTTTGACCAGTGCAAGCGTTCCCACCATGAGCGCCACCGAGACAAACAGGATGATGAGCTGTGAGATGGCGAGAGCGGGGGCGAGACGCGTCACGAACGTGATGCCGATGCCCGAAAGTATAAATACGATGGGCAGGATGGCGGGGTCGGCACCGGGCGCCAAGATGCGCACGGCAATGTGGGCCGCGGCAAAGGCGGCAAAGAGGCCGATCGGTACGGCGAGCGTCTCAAAGGAGATGGCAGCGCCCGCGGTGAGGACGTACATCGCATACAGCAGGATGACGGGGAACGCCGAGGCGATGAGCAAGAGCAGCTCGGTGTTGCGGCGACTCATAAGCGGCACTCCCTTTCTAATTCTTATCGGAGGCTTCGGCCTCGGCGGACTGTTCGGCGGTTTTCTCGGAATCTGATTCGGAGTTCGATCCCTGATTGGTGTTGTCGCGAATCGTTTGCGCGTCGATCACCTGGCGGGTCTGCTCCTCGTCGATCTGGTGGCGGTACTTGGATATCGTGTCCTGCGCATCGTCGACACTTGTTTGCGGAATGCCCGCCTTGAGGCGGTTTTGCGTGTCTTCGGGCAGGTCGGACAGCTTGATGCTGGTTTCGCTTTCGAGCCAGTGGAGCTTGAGTCCGAGTGGCTTGCCGGGCAGGCCGCGCCAGACGGCGACATTGCCCTGGTAGGTACCCAGGTAGTACGAGCCGGTGACACCCGTGTAGGCCCAGATGCCAGCTGCCAGCACAAAGACGAGGGCCAGGATGGCGGCGATAGTAACGTTGCGGCGACGCACGCGTTGCGCCTCGCGCATGACGCCATCGTCAACCAGGTCAACGACTACTACGGTCACGTTGTCGTGGCCGCCGGCGGCAAGCGCCGCGTCCACTAGGTTGTCGACGCAGATTTGCGCGGTTGAGGACTGCGTGGCGATGTTCTCGATATCGCTATCGGGAATCATGCTCGAGAGGCCGTCGGAGCACAGGACCAGGCGGTCGCCTTCCTCGATATGCAGAGTGAAGTGGTCGGCATACATGGCGGGGTCCGAGCCCAGCGCACGGGTGATGACCGAACGGTTGGGGTGGACGCGAGCCTCGTCTGCCGTGATCTCGCCAGCGTCCACGAGCTCCTCCACGTAGGAGTGGTCGCGGGTCACGCGGATGAGCGTGCCCTCGTGGAGCAGATAGGCGCGAGAGTCGCCCACGTGGGCGATGGCGAGCGTGTCGTTTTCGATGTAGGCGCAGGTGGCTGTGCAGCCCATGCCGGGCTTGCCCAGGCCGTTCAGGGCCGCCTCGATTACGGCGGCGTTGGCTGCCTCGACGGCTGCGGCCAGGCGTGCTGCGTCGGCGGACTGTGGGGCCGTCTTGGCAATAGTCTCGACGGCGATGGAAGAGGCTACCTCGCCGGCAGCGTGACCACCCATGCCGTCGCATACGCAAAAGAGCGGCGACTGCACCAGGTAGGAATCCTCATTGTGCGGGCGCACGCAGCCAACGTCGGAGCGGGCGCCCCACATGAGTTGCGTGGTGGTGCCGGCATCATAGGTCGAGTCGGTCTCGATGCGCTCCTCGGTCAGGGGTTCAAAGCTCATGGTCGAGCCGGGGTCTTTGAGCTTGGCCTCAACGGCGGCAACGTCGATCTCTGCTGTGTCACCGGGAGAGACGGTGTCGGTCACGGCGTTTGATTCGGAATCGCCGGTGTCCGGGGAGTCGGGCTCCTCGGACACGCGGGCGGTCGACTCGTCATCTTGCGGGCTGACGTCTATAGGCTCGGGCGCCGGCGTAGACGCGGGCGCAACCTCGGATGCCGGGGCTATGGGAAACGCCGGCGCGGCGGGCTCGGGTGCTGCAAACACCGCAGCGCTCTCGTTGATTGCCGCGGCGACGGGCTCTGCAAAGTGAGCCGGCGCCGGGGTTGCTTCGGGCGCTGTGGGCTGCTCCGCAGCATGTGCGCCGATGGGCGCCGCTACGGCATCCTCTTCGCCCTCGTTATCGGCGAGATCCGAAATATCATGCGTTACATGCGAAAGAGGCAGGGAGAACACGGTGTCCTCGGGCTCCACGGGTGCGGAGCCCGCCGGAGCGGCGTGGGCCGGCGCAGCTGTGGCGGCGGCCGGTGCCTCGGTCATAGTTGCGGACTTGTTCTCCTCGTCGATCATCGACGGTTCACCTTCATGACCACGTCGCCAATCTGGACTTCGTCGCCCTCACGCAGCGTTGCGGGCTCCACGAGCTGGCGGCCGTTGACGAGCGTGCCGTTAAGCGAGTTGAGGTCCTCGATGATGAGTGCCGGGCCCTGCAGCGAAAAGCGCGCATGCGAGGCCGAGACGAACGGTTCGTTGATGCAGATGTCCGAAGATGGCGAGCGACCGACGATGACGGGGCCGAGCATGTCTACGTGGATGCCACGGATGCCGCGCGGGCCCTTGTCCACATCGATCGTCCAGATAGCCGAGTCGCGGCGCTGTCCGCGCACAAGTCCCACGCCGGTCTTCATGACGGCGAACAGGAAGATATAGAGCAGGGCGACCAGGACGATGCGGCCTGCAAAAAGGACGATATCGATGTTCATAAGCGACTATCCCCTAAATTCAAAGGTACTCAGGCCAAACGTCAGCAGATCGCCGTTGCGCAGCGGGCAGCGCGTAATGCGGCGGTTGTTGACGAGCGTGCCGTTGGTGGAATTGAGATCCTCGATCGACCAATCCGAGCCCGTAAAGGTGAGCTGGGCGTGGCGGCGCGACACGTTGGGGTCGCGCAGGGCAATGTCGGAAACTGAGCGCTCGCGACCGATGGTCACCTGTGCGGAGGTGATGCTATGGCTCTCGCCGCTCACGACGTCGACGAGCTGGGCGAGCGGACGCTGCGGGGCGCGAGTGCTCGCCATGTTGGAGGCGATGCCGGCTGCGGCGCCTAGGCCCACGGCGGCACCGGTCGCGGCGGCTCCGCCCATGCCGGCAAGCGCGTCACGCGAGACGGTCTGCGGCACCGGGATGGGTGCGGCGGCGGGGTCGGGGACGCTGGGCGCGAAGGGGTCTGCCATGGCAAGCGGGTCGGGAGCGGCGGCGCGAGGCGTCGGCTGCTGCTGGGGCATGGCGGCGGGGCGCTGCTGCTGCGGGGCAGCAAACTGCTGCTGGCCGGCGCGCGGGGCGCTGGCGGCACGGCTTGCCGCGGAGTTGTTCTGGCCCAGGCCGTTTTGATAGGCGCGCTCTTCTTCGTACAGGCGGCCGAGCGTGGGGGCATCGACGTTCTCGGCAAAGACCGAGAACTTGCCGGCACGCAGCTGCGGATCGATCATAAAGCGCACGAGGGGCTCGCCGACAAACACATAGCGGCGCTTTTCGGCCTGTGCCTTCACAAACTCGCGGACCTCGCGCGAAAGCTCGGGGTAGAACGGGGCGAGCATGGGATCGTCGTCGGCGGCGATAAGGATGGTATAGAGTGCCGGCGCCGTGTTGACGCCGTTGATCACCAGAGTCTGATCCTCCATGTCGCGAGCGGCCTGCTTGGCAAGCTTCTTAAAGGAGAACGGGGCACGGGTGGCACCGAAGATGCCGGCCACGTGGTCCTCGAAGATGTTCAGGAAGTTCACGAAAGATCACTCTCCGTATAGGTTCTTTGGTATCCGAGCAAATATAGGCATATCCCAACGATTATAGAGGATAGGGTTCCCGCAACCGCCGCCTTGGCGACGACCGCGGCTGCAAGGCTGGCAATTTCCATATGGTGTGCAAGACAGGACGCCGCTGCGCAGCCGATGCCGGTGACAGCGATGGCGGCGATTGCGGCAAGGTTTGAGCCCTGGTCGGCACGCTTGGCATGGGCATTGAGCAGCGCGGATGATGCTGCGGCAGTTGCCGCGACCAGCACAAAGGCAGTCCAAAGGAGCGGATCTCCCAGCGCTGCGGCAACGTTACCGAGCCCCAGCACGCCTCCGGCTGAATGCGCGACCGTGGCCAGACGGGCAAAAAGCGCGCCCATGCCCGTTGCCGCGGCGGCGCTTGCCGGACCGAGCCAAAATGAAGCGACGCCGGCGGCGACCCCAGCTGCCAGGAAGGTATTGCCGGTCAGACAGCCAAGCGCGAGCGCACAGGTTAGCGCGGCGCTCGCGGCAGCCTCGGTACGACCCCAGGCGACCCACCAACCGGACATGGCGGCGGCAAAGATTACCGCGACCGGCAACATCGACAGGATGCCCTGCGCCTGCATGGTGGCGTTGGCCATGAGCACCAAAAAGCCCACAGCCGAGATGGCCGAGCCGATCTGGGGGGCCAGGCCAGCCGCCGCTCCGATCGCGATAGCCGCAATGACCAGGCCGGGAAGCGCCGCGACTCCGGCCGTTTGCATCAGCAAAAAGCTAAAGGTGCCACACGTTAGCGCCGAGATAGCGTGCATGGTGTAGTCGCGCGCATGGCTCCAGCGCGTGCCCGCCCAGCCGAGTGCGGGGTCGACCTCGATGGCGTCGTCCTCGTAGTGCGACGGCTCGATACCGTCGAGCTCCTGCTCGTCATCCGAAAGTTCGCCAACCATTTGCTCCAGGCTGCGACGGCCTTCGCGCACGCTGCCCAGACCGGCAAGGAGCTGGTCGCAAAATGCCTCGATGCTGTTGGGGCGGTCCTGCGGCATGGGGGAGAGCGCGTTCATGAGCGCGCTCTCGGCTCCCGGGGGAAAGTGTGGTATCAGATCGCTGGGATAGGTGGCGCCGCCGATGATGCGGCCGAGCGAGTCGGCGGGCGTGGCCGCCATAAAGGGAGCGCTGCCGCACAGGCCCTCGTAGATCACACAGGCGAGGGCAAAGACATCGGCGCGCTCGTCGACCGTGCCGGTCTCGATATCGAGCTGCTCGGGCGGCATGTAGCCGATGGTGCCGCCGCGCGAGCCGCCAAAGCCACCGGCGGACGACAGTCGCGCCATGCCAAAGTCGGTGAGCTTTACATTGCCCGAGTGGTCGATGAGCACGTTGGCGGGCTTAATGTCCAGGTGGAGTACGCCGTTACTGTGGGCGAAGGTGAGCGCCTGGCCCAGGGCATCGGCAATGGCCGCGGCCTCGTCAAAGGTAAGTGAGTGGCCGTTCACGCGGTGCAAAAACTCGGCCAGCGACATGCCATCGACATATTCCATAACCAGGTAGGCATAGGCTGTGTCGTGCGTAAAGTCGATGACCTGCACGATGTTGGGATGTTGAAGCATGGCGGCAGTGTGCGCCTCGCGCAGGACATCCATGATGTCGCTGGCGGGCATGCCGGCACCGTTGATAAGGGGGATGCGCTTAATGGCGACGCGGCGGCGCAGGTGCGTGTCGCGGCAGATCTCGATGGAGCCAAAACCGCCGGTCGCAAGTGTCTCGAGCGGCTGGTACCGCTTGAGCAGCTCGCGAGAGCTGGTGCCCTCCAAAGGAACGTCCGGCGAGAACCGGGCGGTATGTTGCGAGAAAAGCGGCATGGCCAACCCTCGTGCGTTTAAAGTTCGTTTGCGAGTGGCGGGCGCGGAGCCGAGCCGTTCGCGGTGGCATAGATGCTGCTAGTGTAGCACGCTCGGGCGGATGGCGAGGATAACGGGATGCGAGGCTGCCTGCCTGGCTTGGCCTTAGCGCTTCTTCTTGTTCTTCTTCTGCTTGCGCTGTTTGCCCTTGTTGTCCTGGGGCTTGTCGGCCTTGTCGCCCTGCTTGGCCTCGGCGGCGGCCTTCTCGGCCTTCATTTTCTTCTTCTTGGTCTCGATGCGGAGTTTTTTGTTGATACGGGCCTTGAGGAAGGAGCCGAACTGCTCGGCATCGCCACGGACGAAGGTGTCCTTGGGGATCGTCACGCCCTGGTCGGCGAACATGGCCACAAAGATGCGCTCGCCGTCGAGCACGTGGTCGAGCTTCTCAAACGGGAAGAACTGCGACTTGCCGCTCTTGCCCCAAACCATCAGGCCGTCCTCGTTGGCGGCGACGCGGCGATAGCGGCCACCCATGGACTCGTCGGCCTCGACGGCATCGATAAAGTCGCGGGCGAGGGTGTGGTGCAGGTTTTTGCTCCACCAGGCCAAAAAGGCGCCGAATACGATCAGCACGACGCCGAACTTGATCCAGCTGCCGCCGGCCACCAACATGCCGATGCCGATGAGCGCGGCAATCGCGGCGGCGACGTACAGGGAGCCACGGCGCCTGGGCGAGGCGACCAGGCGCGCAAAGTCGGTGACCAGGTCGTTTTCGTACTGGTACTCGTTGAGGTACAGGATGCCGTCGTCGGCTGCGGCCTGCTTCTCGAGCGCGACCTCGACCTGGTCGGCTGCTTCGGAGGGAACGAGGTTGCTCTCTGCGTCTGCCATGCTCTTTAGACTCCTATCGCGGCGGGCTCGCCGTACGGGTTATTATGAATGCAGTATGCCGTGCGACCGCATGGCCGTCGCGGCAACAAGACTCAGTATACCCGGGGGAGCACCCATGGAATCGTTGTACCGAAAGTATCGCCCGCTCACCTTCGACTCCGTGGTGGGCCAGCAGCATATCGTCTCGACGCTCGAGCACGCCATCACCGAGGGGCGTCTGTCCCACGCCTACCTGTTCTGCGGACCGCGCGGCACGGGCAAGACTACCATGGCGCGCATTCTGGCCAAGGCGCTGCTGTGCCGCAATGCCGAGGCGGCGCGCGCCGAGGGTGCGAGCGGCTGCATGCCCGACGGCACCTGTGAGGAATGCGAGCTCATCGCCGAGGGCAACCACCCAGACGTCTACGAGCTCGATGCCGCAAGCCGCACCGGCGTAGACAACGTGCGCGAGGAGATCATCAACTCCGTCAACTTTGCCCCGGTGCGTGGCAAGTACAAGATCTATATCATCGACGAGGTCCACATGCTCACGACGGCGGCGTTTAACGCGCTGCTCAAGACGCTCGAGGAGCCGCCGGCGCACGTGATCTTTGTGCTGTGCACCACCGACCCGCAAAAGATTCTGGAGACCATCCTCTCGCGCTGCCAGCGCTTCGATTTCCACCGCATCGGTAACGAGGATATCGAGCATCGCCTGTCCTACGTGTGCGAGCAGGAGGGCTTCGATTACGACGACGAGGCGCTCGCCATCGTGGCGCGCCATGCCAAGGGCGGCATGCGCGACGCGCTTTCCACGCTGGAGCAGCTGAGCGTTTTTGGCAACGGAGCCGTGCATGCGGACGATGCCCGCTCGCTTTTGGGCGAGGTTTCGGACCAGATTCTGGGCGAGTTTGCGCGCGCCATTGCCGATCGTGATGTCGCCGAGCTCTATGGGCTGATTCGCGCGCAGGTCGAGGAAGGTAACGATCTGCTGGAACTGACGCGCGACCTGGTGGCGCACGTGCGCGACGTGTATGTTGCCTGCGTTGCCCGTGCCCGTGCCGAGTTGTTTGAGGGCGGCTCCGAGCAGGCCGAGGCGCTTGCTGCCGAGGCCGCTGCCTTTGGCGAGCATCCTGCCGACCGCCTGGCTCGTGTGCTGACAGTGCTCGACGATGCCGCACTGGAGATGAGGGGCGCGAGCGACGTGCGCCTGGTGCTCGAGATTGCCTGCACGCGTCTGGCGCGTCCCGAGGCTGATTTAACGATTGAGGCATTGGCCGAGCGCGTGGCACGCCTGGAGGCCATGGTTGCCAACGCCGCCGTGCCGGCGAGCGTGGCTGCTGCTCAGGCCGCCGCGCCTGCAGCATCCGTACCCGCTGCTGCCCAACAGCCGACGCTCATTTCGGGCGCCCGCGCTGCCGCCCCGGCGGCATCCGCTGCCCCCGCTGCTACGTCCGCGCGCCAGGGCGGTATGCCTTGGGACCGTGGTGCTGCCGCTCCGACGGCTCAGCCTGCGCCCCGTTCTGCGTCCGTGTCAGCTTCCAAGCCTGCAGCGCCTGCACCTCAGCCTGCGCCGGCTCCGACGCCTCAGCCCGTTGCGGCCCCCGCGCCTGCCACCGCTCCGGCACCTAAGCCCCAGTCCAACAACGCCGCCCAGGTTGCCGCCGCCGGTGCCGCCGAGACGCCCGCGGTCGAGGATGCCGGAGAGCTGCAGCGCAAATGGGCCGAGGTTGTCGAGCGTGTCAAGGCGCGTCAGGCTTCCTACGCAGGGCTTTTGCTCAACGCCCGCGCCACGGCCGACGACGGCTCCAAGCTCACGGTCTCGTTCCCCGCGGGTTCGACTTTTGCCATCAAGATGCTCGGTCGCGCCGATACGCAGTCGGTGGTCCTGCCGACGGTCTGCGCGGTCTTCGGTCGTCGTACCGTCGACTATGTCCTGGATGGGGGTGGCACGCCGGCTCCTCAACATGAGGAGCATTCTCCATCTGCACGGGCTGCGGTATCTGCGGACCCGCAACCCGTGTCCTCGGTGCCCCCTGCATCCTCGAGCGCCAGCGCGACGCAGCCAAAAGCGGCGCCGGTAGCGGCACCGACCCCGTCGGCGCCTGAACCCGCTGCGCCCAAACCGGCTGCTCCGATCCCCGCGCCCAAGTCCGCTGCCGCGCCTGCGCCCAAGTCATCCGACCTGGCCAAGGCCCCTTGGCTGCGCTCCGACAACCCTGCCGGTGCTCCTGCCACGGGCAAGCTCCCGACCGAGCCCGCGCCCCGAGCGCCCGAGCGCGCGTCCGTCCCCATGGCTCAGCCGCCTGCGCAGGCTGCGCCATGGGAATCCGAGCAGGTGCCCTACGACGATGCTATGGTCGGTGGTTTTGCTGCCGATGCCGGCGGGGACGATCTGCCCCCGTTCGACGTGCCGGGTGCGGCGTCCGCGACCAAGGCCGCTGCTGTGGCACCCGCAGCCTCTGCAAACGACGACGTCCCCGCCGCTCCCTGGGAATCCAATCCCGGTGCTGGCAGCCCCTTCGGCCATCAGGGCGCAGCCCCGAGCATCCCGCAGACCGAGGACGAGGCCAAGGCCCTCATCCGCAGCGTCTTTGGCCAGGCCACCATCTTCAAGCCGGTGGAGTAGCTGCGTAGGCGGGTATACTGCTCAAGAAGAGGACCCCTTGTCCGGGCGCATCTGTATTTCGGACATGTGTAGTGTGGTGCCGCGTATGTCGCATTTGAGCAGACAGGTGCGTGACGGTCGGCCTAGGATGCTGAGGTCGATACGATACGTCGCATGGCTGTCCGTGTACTCGACTTGCTCGGCGTTAATGGTTGCTCCGATTGCCAAATAAACGCCTAGCTCGGCATCGACAATCTTGAAGTCCTTTATCTTGACCTTGAACTCTTGATAGAGGGACGGGCTGTTGTAGTAGACGGTTCGGGTTCCGTCGGTGCACTCATCGGTCGTCTCCCATTTGACGACGGGCTGGTCCGAGCTGGCTATCAGCAGTTCTGCTCCAAAAGCTATGGCATGGGTGATGACAACCAGCAATGCCCAGCCGACAAAGAGATAGAGAACCACATATGCAACGGGGTGTTTTGAGCGGATGTTTTGGAGCGCGTTGGGGGCATTCATGGGGCACCTCCAAATTACTATCTATGGCAATCAAATTATACCCTGCCGCCATGTGCGCCGCCTCGAGCAGCGGTTCGGCATTTAGCTATTTAGTGGCGCACATGAAATGCCGGATTCGGCTCTACTAGATTGAGTGTGCGATATTATGCAACCTTGCATAATTCGACCTTGCATAATCTTTGAGTGCGGTTTGTATTGGAGGACATGTATATCGACTGAGGTAACACGTCCGCCCCGCTCTCTCGCCGCGCGCCGTGGTACGATTTTTGAGTTTGAAAGTCCCGCCGTGCTCCGGCTGCCCTTGCAGCTCGGCGTGCGGCCGCACGTAAAGGAGCCATCATGGCCGGTATGAACATGCAGCAGATGATGAAGCAGGCTCGCAAGATGCAGGAGCAGCTTGCCGCCGCGCAGGAGAACCTCAAGTCCCAGACCGTCGACGCCTCTGCCGGCGGCGGCATGGTCAAGGTGACCGTTAACGGCGAGATGGAGCTCGTCAACCTCACCATCGATCCCGATGCGCTCGATCCCGAGGACGTCGATATGCTGCAGGATATGATCATGGCTGCCGTCAACGAGGCCGTTCGCGGCGTCAACGAGCTCGCCAACAAGCAGATGGGCGCCATCACCGGCGGCCTCAACATCCCGGGCATGCCGTTCTAAGACACGCATATATATGAGTGCCAACCACAGTCTGCAAAAACTGCTCGATGAGCTGGGCCGTCTGCCGGGCATTGGTCCCAAGTCGGCCCAGCGCATCGCCTATTACCTGTTGGAGGCCGACGCCGAGGAGGCGCGCCGCCTGGCCGAGGCCATCCTGGAGGTCAAGCAGGAGGTCCACTTTTGCAGCCGTTGCTTTAACTACGCCACGGCCGACGAGTGTTCCATCTGCCAGGACCCGATGCGCGATACCACTCGCATTTGCGTGGTGGGCGAGCCGCGCGATGTCCAGGCGATCGAGCGCACGGGCAGCTACCACGGCCTCTACCACGTATTGGGCGGCGTGATCAGTCCCATGGACAAGATTGGCCCCGAGCAGCTGCACATTCGAGAGCTGCTGGCACGCTTGGGCCACGAGGACATCCACGAGGTCATCATCGCCACCAACCCCAATATTGAGGGCGAGACCACGGCGAGCTATCTGGCCCGTACCATCAAGCCGTTGGGCGTCGAGGTGTCGCGTCTGGCAAGCGGCCTTCCCGTGGGCGGCGACTTGGAGTATGCCGACGAGCTTACGCTTGGCCGCGCCATCGAGGCCCGCCGCGCGAT
>DXLQ01000039.1:0-6966 GCA_019414685.1 Collinsella sp.
AGGAGTATCAGGACGCCCTGGCCCGCGGCGCTCGACCGGGCGAGACGGAGTAGGTCCCACCGTCCCCGGTGCTGAGCGCCCACATATCATCCCGTGCTCAAACATTCTCGCTTTGCTGCGAAACTGCGCGCGGGACGATATGTGGGCGCTCAGCACCGGGGACTGCTTTGTCCTGGCTCGGTTCGCCCGGGTGCCGTCGGGCCAGGGAGGGGCGTCTTCGCTGATAGGTGCTTTGTTGAGAGAGCTGCTTTTATTGCGGCTCTTTCTTTGGTTTTGGGTATATTTGAATCTGTTGAATTGTTCTGGCGTCTTGGATGGGACTTTGCCTGACGCTGTTATTTGTAGCCGTCTCGGTTTTGTTTGAGGGGAGAAATTATTATGCGTATTGTGTTTATGGGTACGCCTGATTTTGCTGTGCCTTCGCTGACTTCGCTTGTTGAGGCTGGAAACGAGATTGCGCTCGTAATTACTCGTCCCGATGCTGTTCGTGGGCGTGGTAAAAAGTTGGAGCCGTCTCCTGTTAAGGCCAAGGCGCTTGAGCTTGGTCTGCCTGTTGTTGAGGCAAATCGTATGACGCCGGATGTTATTGATCAGCTCAAGGCTGCGGATGCCGATATTTTCTGTGTGGCTGCTTATGGCTGCATTTTGCCCGATGAGTTGCTGCATATGGCGCCGCTCGGTATTGTGAATGTTCATGCTTCGCTGCTGCCGCGTTGGCGTGGCGCTGCTCCCATTCAGCGTGCCATTCTTGCTGGTGACGAGGTTGCCGGCGTTTCCATTATGCGTATTGGACATGGCGTGGATACGGGCGCTTATTGCGCGCAGGCCTCGACCTCGGTTGCCGGTAAGCATGCCGAGGCACTGACGATGGAGCTTGGCGAGCTGGGTGGTAAGCTGCTGGCCGATACGCTGCCATCGCTTGTTGACGACACAGCGGTGTGGACCGAGCAGGATGAGTCGCTCGTCACGCATGCTGCCAAGATTTCCAAGCAGGAGATGCGTCTGGATCCGCAGATGGGGGCGCTCGATTGCGTGCGCCACGTGCTGGCTTCGTCCGACACCGCACCTGCTCGCTGCGTGATTGCCGGCAAGTCCGTGCGTGTGCTCGATGCCGTGCCCGCCGACGTGTCGCTTGCCACCGGCAGCGTTCTTGTTCAGTCTAAGCGTGTCTACCTTGGGCTTTCCGATGGTGCGGTCGAGCTGCTTGAGGTTAAGCCCGATGGCAAGCGTGCCATGGCCGCTTCGGCTTGGGCTGCCGGCCTGCAGGGTGCCGATCTGACGTGGGGTGTTTTGTCATGAGCAAGCTTTCTCCCGCGCGCAAGCTTGCGCTCGATGTGTCTATGGAGGCCGACCGTCGCGGCATGTATGCGCGCGACGTGTTGTCTTCCCGTGCTTCCGCCAAGGCCATTGACCAGCGTGATTCCGCGTTTGCCGCTCGCTTGGCGCTCGGTGTTGCCGCGACGCAGGGCATTTTGGACGAGCTGCTCGATCAGTTCCTCGATAAGCCCAAAAAGGTCGCGCCGCGTGTTCGCATGGCGCTTCGCATCTCGGCCTTCGAGATGCTCTACCTGCATACCCCTGGCCGAGTTGCCGTGAGTCAGGGCGTTGAGCTGGTTCGTAGCGGCGCTAAGTCGGCTGCCGGTCTTGCGAACGCCGTGCTGCATAAGGTCGCGGACAACGTCGAGGACTTTGCCGCCGCCGCGGGTGCTGATGAGTCCGAGCGCCGTTTGGTTCGCCTGTCTCGCCTGATGGGTATGCCGCGTTGGCTGTGCGCACGCATTATGGCGTCGTTCGATACGCCCGAGGGCGCGCTCAACTTTGCCGGTAATCTGGCGCCCGCGCCGCTCGCCTTGCACGAGAATGCCTTTGCTACCCAACCTGATCCGTACCTATCGCAGCTTGTTGCGCCTGTGTTCCCGGGTTGCCATGCGCCGGTCGATGCGCAGGCCACGGTTGCGTCGGGTGTGTTTGAGCGCGCGGCGGCCGTGGCCTCGGACCTTAACGCCCAGCTCATCGCTACCGCGGCGACCCGTCCCGGGCGTTGCCTGGAGATTGGTGCCGGTCGCGGCACCAAGACCTATGTGATGATGTGCCAGGCCAAGCGTGCCGGCTACAATCGTCAGCACACCGCGCTCGATTTGCACGATCGCAAGTGCGATCAGAATCTCGCGCGCCTGCATAAGGCCGGTATCCAGGGTGTTCGCACGGTCTCGGGCGATGCCTGCGAGCTCGATGCAGTCCTTACGTCGTTCGATGCCATGCTTGGCAAACCCGTCCTGTTCGACACGGTGTTTATCGATGCCCCGTGCTCGGGCACCGGCACTATGCGCCGTCACCCTGAGATACCGTGGCGTCTGACCGAGAAGGACGTTACGACTGAGCTGCCCCGCCTGCAGCTGACGATGCTCAAGGAAGCGGCCGCGCGTGTGGCTGCCGGCGGCGAGCTCATCTATGCCACCTGCTCGGTTTTCGATGAAGAGAACACGCAGGTTGTGGATGCGTTTTTGTCTTCGCTCGAGGGCGCAGACTTTAGCCTGGCACCTCTCTCCGAGGCGCAGATCCTGCAGCTGCCCGATTTCGCCCAGGCCAAGAAGCTCGTCTCCGTACGTCAGAACGATCGAGGCCTCTTCCAAAGCGTACCGGTAAACGTCGACTCCTACGACGGCCACTTCTGTGCCAGACTGGTCCACAAGTAATACGGGCCCAAGGGTAGCAAATTTGGGACGGGGCTTTTTTAACTACCCTGCAGGCCGGGTAGTTAAAAAAGCCCCGTCCCAAATTAGCTACCCTTAGCGCAAAGAATTAGCCCCGTGATCGGCGTTGATCGCGGGGCCGCGTTGTTTCTAGTGGTTATGCGGGCAGTTGGCGCAGCAGCCGCTGGTGGCGTTGGTGCTAGAACCGCCACTGCGCTGGTCGGTGTTGTAGAAGCCGCTGCCCTCAAACTTGATGCCGCTGGCCGAGAACGTCTTGGCCGCCGGGGCACCGCAGCTCGGGCACACGACCTCGGGAGTCTCGGACATGGGATGCTCAACTTCAAACACGTTTCCGCAGCTCGAGCACTTGTAATCGTAGCGCGCCATAATACTTCCTTTTCAGCACAAAGCGGGCAGATCGCTCTGCCCGCAAAAATTCAAACGTCTGTAACTGTACCCTATATCGGGGGTTTTATCACGCTTCGCCCCAGAATCTATGGTTGTTGCGCAGGAGCTGTGCGGTTTTATTCTCGGCGGCTGCAATGTCTGCCTCGTCAGCCTGCCAGGTCCAGTTGCCCGTGGCAACGCCCGGAACGTTCATGCGCGCGTCGTCGCCAAGCCCCAGGATATCCTGTAGCGGCATCATCACTAGGGGAGCGTCGCTTGCCAGCGCGTCGCTCATCAGCTTGGCCGCCACCTCAACACCGCTCGGCTCGTCGCCGCCCGCAAAGGAACGCGTGCACCAACCGGCCAGCGTTGACGTATCGTGCGTCGAGGTGTACAGAATCTTTCCTGGTGTGGGATGCACACCGCAACGAACGTCGTAGTCGCTAAACTCAAGCACATCCATGCCGGGGAAACCGCAGGTCGAAGCCATGGCGCGAACACCGGGCGTCAAATAGCCCAAGTCCTCGGCGATAAAGTTGAGCGGACCCAGCTCGTCATAGGCGGTCTGGAACAGGTCCTTGCCCGGGCCCGCCAGCCAGCGACCGTCGGCGCAAGCCTTGCCCGCGGGGATACTAAAGTAGCTGTGGAATCCCAAGAAGTGATCCAGACGCACGCGGTCGTAGAGCGAGAATGCGCGGCGCAGGCGATCCATCCACCAGCTATAGCCGTTCTGCTTCATGTGGTCCCAGCGGAACGTCGGGTTGCCCCACACCTGACCCTCGGGCGCAAAGTTGTCGGGCGGCGCGCCCGAAATCTCAATCGCCTTGCCGGTATCGGACAGCCAGAAGTTCTCAGGTTCGCTCCACGCGTCTGCCGAATCGTCGGACACGTACATAGGAATGTCGCCGATAACCTCGATACCCTTCTTGTGCGCGTAGTTCATGAGCTCGCACCAGGCCAGGTCAAAGCGGTACTGCATGTACGCCTGAAGCTCGGCCTCGTTGTGGAAGCGCTTGTCGTCGATTAGATGCTCGTTGTAGCGCGCGACATCTGCCGGCCAATTGTGGCGCGACTCGCCCTCAAAGTACTTTTTGACGGCCATATAGACGCAGTACTTCTCGAGCCAATCGGCGTTGCGATGTTTAAACGCGGTGTACAGCGGATCGGCATCCTCCCCGCCGCGGGCCTTCCAGGTCTCAAAGTCGGCGGCCAGCTCCTCGTGGCTCTCGGGTAGCAGGTCGATATTGCCTGCAAAGGCCGAAGGACCGGCGTAGGGGGAGCGGAAGAAGTCCGTGGGATTGACGGGCAAAACCTGCCAGTAGCGCATGCCCATGGCGGCCAGATGGTCGATAAAGCGACGCGTGGGCGCGCCGATCGTACCGGGCTTGCCGTCATCGGTCGGCACCGATGTGATATGGCACACAACACCCGCACCGTGATCGAGCGGCTCCTGCAGGCGCTGCTCGGCGTGGTGATAGATGATCGACGAACCCAGCGGATACAGATCGAGCGTGACCGTGCCGTTGTTGATCTCGCACTCGTGACCGCTAATCACATCGCTCGCGCATTCGCCGAGTGCCGGAATGGTCACACGATGCGAGTTGCGCAGGCTGCGGTTGATGATGACGGTTGCCGACTCGCCGTCCTTGCCCGTACGGTTGTAGGCCAACACCTCATCATTGAGTGCAAAGGCCTTGATCTCGCCATCGATCATAAATGGCAGCGCACGGCGCACAGAAGATGCGTTCTTGACGATCGCGAACGTATCGAAGTCGTGCAGGTCTTCCTTGGTCGGCATGGTGCGACGATTACCCGGATCGGTGAGACCCTCCAAGCCGTACTCGTCACCGTAATAGATTGAGGGAACGCCCGGGAAGGTCATCTGCATGAGCGTTGCCAACCAAAAACGGCTCTTGGCCAGGCCCATCGAGTTCTCGTCCAGGCGCCATTTGCTGCGCTCGCTCTCGGGCAGCTGCGACTCGTCGGGGCCACCGCCGAGCACCGAGATAATGCGCGGGCGGTCGTGGCTCGAAAGCAGATTGAGCGCGCAGGCCAGTGCCTCGCGCGGGTAGTTCTCGCGCAGGGTCTCGATGTCCTCAGCAGCTTGATAGGCATTCTTGTAGCCCATCAAAAAGCCGATGACCATGTCGCGGAAGGGGTAGTCCATGGCAGAGTCGAGCTCAGAGCCCTGCAGATAGCGGCGCAGGTGGCCATAGCTGATCTTGTTGGAGGCGTCCTCCCAGACTTCGCCGAGCAGCAGCGCATCGAGTTTCTCGGCGAGCACGGCCTTTTTGATCTCGGCCAGGAAGTCATCGGAAAGCTCATCGGCCACGTCCAGACGCCAGCCATGGGCGCCGGCGCGCAGCCATTTTCGGATCACGCCGTCCTTGCCCAGGAGCCGCTCGCGCACCAGTTTGGAGCTCTCATTGATGGCGGGCATGTTGCCCACGCCCCACCAGCAGTCATACGAGCCGTCCTCATGGAAGTAAAACGCATCGCGCCACGGTGAATCCTCGCTCTGCCAGGCGCCCACGCCGGGATAGTTGCCGTAGTGGTTGAAATAGATCGAATCGTCGCCCGTGTGGTTGAAGACGCCGTCCAGGATGATAGAAATGCCGAGCTTCTCGGCCGCCTTGCACAGCTGCGTAAAGTCCTGCTCGGTGCCCAGAATCGGGTCGATCTTGGTATAGTCGGCCGTGTCGTAGCGGTGGTTGCTCGCGGCCTCAAAGATCGGGTTGAGGTAGATGGCCGTAAAGCCCAGCTCGGCAATGCGGGGCAGGTCATTCTGGATACCCTTGAGCGAGCCGCCGTAAAAATCCCAGGTCTTGATGGAGCCGTCTTCGGCACGCTCGTACTCGGGCGGTTCGTTCCAGTCCTCGACCATGCGGCGCTGGATTCCTTTGCGCGGTTTTTCAACTTCGGCAAGCGTGCGTTCGCGCCAGTTTTCGTCGCGGGCATAGCGATCGGGGAAGATCTGGTAGACCATGCCGCGCTCGTACCACTCGGGACGCACTTCGCGGTGCTTGTAAACGGTGATCTGGAAGGACGGAACCTCGGCGTAGTCGTAGGTTACGCCCTCGCCGCCGGTGCGGCCCTGCGGCGCGCCCAGGCGAACCTCGGGCTGGCCCTCGATGTTGCAGATAAAGCTGTACCAGATAAGACAGGGCTCAGTGCACTCAAGCTCTACGGTAAATATGCCGTCGCCCTCGTGCGTCATGGGATACAGAGACTCACCGATTTCATCGACCCAGGTACGCAGGGTAAGCGTTGCCTGGTTGGGGTCGGCATCCTCCAAAATCACCGATAGCGAAACGGAAGTTCCAGTGGTCACAGCGCCAAACGGAGTACGAAACTGCGGCAGACGGCTGTTGTGAATCAATCTCATAATACGGTCCAGTTCAATAGAATCACGGCCTGCGGGCCATGGGCTTTACGCACAGATTGTAAGTATATCTGTTGTACACAGGCTGTATAAACAACATCCGTTTACCATCGGCGAACGGTTGTCCTAGAAAATCGTTTTACCATCCAAATTATCGCGATATTCGAAAAAGCCTAGACTGATACTATTTGTAGTTAAACAAAAGTACTTCGGTTTACTACGACGAATTGAATGATCTTAACCACGGTCATTTTGGTGATACTAAAACCGCAGGTAGAAGCGTTGTCAATTTCGTAGATTACTCGCCGTGGTCGGCCTGAGCTATTTTGTCGTAGTAAACCGCCCTCTTTTTAACACAGAAGTTCAACCAAGAAGAGGGCGCCTGGTTGGGGCGCCCTCTTTTGCGTTGGATTAAGTTTTAATCGTCCAGACTAGCGACGCTTGCGGGTGGCCGTTGCCTTACGGACGGAGGTCTTCTTGGTCGGAGCCTTTTCCTCGGCCGGA
>DXLQ01000039.1:7066-14520 GCA_019414685.1 Collinsella sp.
CCTTAGCCTCTGCCTTGGGAGCTGCAGCCTTGGTCGTGGTCTTCTTGGCCGTCGTCGTAGAGCGCTTGCGCGTGGTGGTCTTGGCAGCCGGCTTTGCCTCGACAGTTGCCTTGGCCTTGGACTCGGAGGGCGCCTCCTCGACCTTGTCGGCGGGCTTTGCAGCAGCCTTCGGGGTCGTCTTCGCGGCGGCCTTCGTCGTAGCAGCCTTGGTCGTCGTCGACTTCGCAGCCGTGGCCTTCTTAGCGGTCGTGGTCTTGGTCGCGGTCGTCTTCTTGGCAGCGGTCTTGGCCGGAGCCTTTGCCGCGGGCTCGGCCTTTACCTCGGGAGCGACCTCGGCCTCGGCGGCCTTTTTGGCAGCGGCGGTCGTACGCTTGCGCGCAGTCGATGCCTTGGCAGTAGTTGCCTTAGCGGCGCTAGTCTTGCTAGCAGCGGCCTTCGTGGTCGTGGCCTTCTTAGCCGTCGTCTTGCGGGCCGTCGTCTTCTTGGCGGCAGGCTTCGCGTCGGGCTTAACTTCGGCCTTGGCCGCCGGCTTCTCCTCGGCCTTGGGCTCCTCAGCGGCAGCGGGCTCCTTAACGGTCGCCGCAGGCTCGGCCTCAGCGGCAGCGGGCTCATCGACAGCTGCAACATCAGTCACACCCGCCGGCCTCTCAATCTCCGGATGCATAAAGAAGTACAGGTCCAGATACTTGTCGGCCGAGCGCGTCCAGCTAAAGTCCTGGCTCATGGCCTGCGTGACCAGCTGGTTCCAAGCGTCACGGTTATCCCAGAACAGGCGCGCCGCGCGGAACACCGCGTCGCCCATCTCGTCACCGTTAAAGTTGCTAAACGAGAAGCCCGTGCCCTCGCCGGTAAACTCGTTGTACGGCTGCACGGTGTCCTTCAGGCCACCGGTCTCGCGAACAATCGGCAGCGTGCCGTAGCGCATGGCGATGATCTGCGACAGGCCGCAGGGCTCAAACTTCGAAGGCATCAGGAACATGTCGGCGGCGGCATACATGCGCTGCGACAGCGCCGGATCGAACTCGATGCGTGCGGCCATGGTGCCGGGGTACTTGTCCTGGAAGTAGCGCAGGCCGTCCTCGTAGTCGCGGTCGCCGGTGCCCAGCACCGCCACCTGCACGCCGCCGGACAGGATGCGGTCGAGCGCGTACATGACCAGATCCATGCCCTTCTGGCGCGTCAGGCGCGTGACCATCACCATGAGCGGACGGTCGTCGCGAACCTCGAGGCCCAGTTCCTCCTGCAGCTTGGCCTTGCACACGGCCTTGCCGGAACGGTCCTCCACGGTGTAGTTGGCGGCAATTCGCTTGTCTGTTGCCGGGTCAAAGCCCGCAACGTCAATGCCGTTCAAAATGCCCTGCAGCGCGTAGGAACGCTCGCGCAGTACGCCGTCCAGGCCCTCGCCAAACTCGGGCGTCTGGATCTCGTTGGCATAGGTGGGGCTCACCGTGGTGATGGCGTCGGCATAGCGCAGGGCGCCCAGCATGTAGTTGATGCTGCAGGCGTCGCAACGCAGCTGCGAGGCGGCCGCCGGAATGTGCGCCACACCAAGGATGTCCTCCATCACGGTGTCGCTAAACTGGCCCTGGAACGCCACGTTGTGGATCGAGAACACGGTCTTGACGCGGTCATACAGCGGCAGGCCCTGGTAGAACTCGCGCAAAAACACGGGCGCCAGCGCCGTCTGCCAGTCGTTGCAGTGCAGGATGTCGCACTCAAAGCCGGCGGGCAGGTGCTGCAGGCTCTCGGTGATGGCCTTGGAGAAGAACGCAAAGCGCTCGCCGTCGTCAAAGAAGCCGTACGGATAGTCGCGCGCAAAGTAGCGCTCGTTGTCCACGAACATATAGGTGACGCCGTCGCGCTCGAGCTTCTCCAGCCCGCAGTACTCATTGCGCCAGCCCAGGCTCACGTAAAAGTCGGCAAAGTGCTCCATTTGCGCCTTGTATTCGTCCTTGATGGTGGCGTACTTGGGCACCATCACGATGACCTCGGCGCCGGCGCGCACGAGTGCCGCAGGCAGCGAGCCCGCTACGTCGCCCAGGCCACCGGTCTTAACAAACGGTGCGCACTCGGCCGAGGCAAACACGATCTGCATCTTTTTGCTGGAATCAGCCATATTGTCTCCCTGTTGCAATTCGAGAATAGCCGCCTGGCGCAAACCGGGCGGCTATTCTACGTGTTACGAGCGATGTTGCGGTGCCAAAGCTAGCTCGCGTTGGTGATATCAGAAGTTAACGGGGCCTTTCCCAGCACCAGGATGTTCTCGGGCGTGCCGCGAAGCTCGGTGTTGGTGGGAACCACGTTGTTCTTGTCCAGGATGGCGTTCTCAACGCGGGCGCCGCTCTTGATGATGCAGCTCTGGTTGATGATCGAGTTGGTCACCGAAGCGCCTTCCTCGACCACAACGCCGCGAGACAGGATCGAGTTGCGCACGGTGCCCTTGATGATGCAGCCGGCCGAGATGATCGAGTTGCAGGCGTGGCTGCCGGTCGCATAGCGCGAAGGCGGCACGTCGTGAGCCTTGGTCAGAATCGGGCGCTCGGGGTCAAAGAGATGGTCGGCCACGGTCTGGTCGAGCAGGTCCATGCTGCGACGATACAGCGACTTCTCGCTAAACACGCCCACGACCTCGCCCTTGTACTCGTAGCTGCACACGTCGATGTTGCCAAAGTCGCCCTGTAGTGCCTCGAGCAGGTCCAGATAGTCGGCGGCCTGGTAGTGGTCGATGATCTCGAGCAGCGTCTCGCGGTTGACGATGCAGCAGTCCATAGAGGCGTTGTCGCCGTACACGACGCCAGCGCTCACGCCCGTCAGGCGACCGTTCTCGTTAATCTCGAGCTTGGTCTCGTCATCGACGTTGCGCGTGGCCTTGCAGTACACCACGGTCATCTGGGCACCGGAGTTCTCGTGCGCGTCGATGATGGTGTTGAGGTCCATGTTAAAGATGATGTTGGTGCCCATCATCACAACATAGGGCTTGTCCGAGCGCTGGAACAGCGTCTTGTTGGAAATGATGTCGCGCAGCAGGAAGCGCATGCCGCCCTTGGTGGTGCCATACGCGTTGCCGGGCACCATGAACAGGCCGCCCTTCTTGCGGTCCAGGCCCCAGTCCTTGCCCGAGCCCACATGGTCGATCAGCGAGCGATAGTTGCCCGGCATGACGACACCGACGGTCTTGATGCCGGCATTCATCATATTGGACAGCGGGAAGTCGATCAGGCGGTAGCGGCCCAAAAACGGAACGGACGCGATGGGGCGGTCCTTGAGCAGCACGCTGCCGTAGGTCGAAGAGTAGTTAGCGGTGATATAACCGATGGCCTTGCGATTGATCATCGGATCATTCCCCCTTCCCGATAACGACGTCATTTCCAACGACGGCCGTATCCTTGGTGGTATCGACAGAGCCGAGCTTCACGCCCTCTTCGACCGTGGAGTTCTCGCCCAAAATAGCGCGGCAGATGTGCGCGCCGCTCTTAACGTGCGCACCCGGCAGCAGCACGGAGTCCTCGACCACGGCGCGCTCCTCGATGATGACATCGGTCGAAAGGATCGAGTGGCGAGCGGTACCGTAGATCTTGCAGCCGTTGGAGACCAGGCAGTCGTCCAGGCGACCATCCGGGCCAATGTAGTGCGGCGGACGCGTGGTGATGTTGGACATGATGGGGAAGTGCTTGTCAAACAGATCGAACTCGGGGTTGTTGCCAAGCAGGTCCATCGAGGTCTCGTGGAAGCTGGCGATGGTGCCGACGTCCTTCCAAAAGCCGTGGAACTCGTAGCTGTACAGGCGCTTGCCCTCGCCGAGCAGCTTGGGGATGATGTCCTTGCCAAAGTCGTGGCTCGAGCGCTGGTCCAGAGCGTCCTCCTCGAGCGCCTCGATCAGCACGTCGGCCGAGAAGATGTAGATGCCCATGGACGCGAGGTTCGAATCGGGCTTATCGGGCTTCTCGGTGAACTTGGTGATGCGGCCGTCCTCGGGGTCGGTGGTCAGGATGCCAAAGCGGCTGGCCTCCTCCCACGGCACGGGCATAACGCTTACCGTGAGGTCGGCGTTGTTCTCAATGTGCGTCTTGAGCATCTTGCGGTAGTCCATGCGATACAGGTGATCGCCCGAAAGAATCAGGACGTACTTGGGGTCGTTGGCCTTGATGTAGTCGAGGTTCTGCGTAATGGCGTCGGCCGTGCCCGCATACCAGGCGCCGCCGGTCTGCGTCTCGTACGGCGGCAGGATCGACACGCCGCCGTCGCGGCTGTCAAGATCCCACGCCTCGCCGGAGCCCACATAGGCATGCAGCAGGTAGGGGCGATACTGCGTCAGAACACCCACCGTGTCGATGCCCGAGTTGGAGCAGTTGGAGAGCGAAAAGTCGATAATGCGGAACTTGCCACCAAAGCTAACCGCCGGCTTAGCGATCTTTTGGGTGAGTGCCCCCAATCGGCTGCCCTGTCCTCCTGCGAGGAGCATCGCGATGCATTCTTTCTTACTCATCGATTTCTCCTTCTGTCATCGATGTTCTTAAACCCATTAGCGGCGGGCGCAGCGCAACGTTGCGCCCGCTGAATAATGCCGTGCTGGCATAAGGGAGCTCGCGCGCCTCTACGCGTGCCAGATCTCGTCGCGGTACTCGCGAATGGTGCGGTCGCTCGAGAACCAGCCGCTCGAGGCGGTGTTGAGCAGGGCCTTGCGGTTCCAGGTCTCCTGGTCGCCATAGCTGCCGGTGAGCTTCTCCCACGCATCCACGTAGCTGCGGAAATCGGCCATGACCAGGTCGGGGTCATTGTTGTTCATGAGCTCGTTGTAGATGCTCTCGAAGTTGCCCGAAAGACCCGCAAAGGTGTTGTCCTTGAGCTCGTCCATCACGCGGCCCAGGCGCTCGCGGTCGCCGTTGAGGGTATCCCATGCAAAGTAGCTGTTGGATGCCCAGAGCTGCTCGACCTCGGGAGCGGTCAGGCCAAAGATGGCCTCGTTCTCGCGTCCGGCCAGGTCGGCGATCTCGATGTTGGCGCCGTCGAGGGTACCCAGCGTAATGGCGCCGTTCATCATGAGCTTCATGTTGGACGTGCCCGAGGCCTCCTTGCCGGCCGTGGAGATCTGCTCCGAGATCTCGGCTGCGGGGTAGATGAGCTGGGCGTTGCTCACACGAAAGTTGGGGATAAAGCAGACCTTCATGACCTCGTTGACGCGCGGGTCGTTGTTGATGACGTCGGCCACGGAGTTAATGAGGCGGATGGTCTCCTTGGCGAAGGTGTAGCTCGAGGCAGCCTTGCCGCTAAAGATGAAGGTCGTCGGCGTCACGTGGAAGTTGGGATCGGCGATGCGACGGTTGTAGATGTCCATCACCTTCATGATGTTCATGAGCTGGCGCTTGTAGGCGTGGAAGCGCTTTACCTGAACATCGAAGACGGTGTTGGGGTCGATAACCAGACCGGTCTCGGCCTTGACGTAGGCGGCCAGGCGCTCCTTGTTGGCGCGCTTGGAGGCACCCACGGCCTTCAGGAACTCGGTGTCGTCCTTAAACTCCTTGAGCTTCTCCAGCTCAAAGGCGTCCTTAAGCCAGCCATCGCCAATGGCCTCGGTGACCAGCTTGGCGTAGGTGGGGTTGGCCTCGGCAAAGAAGCGACGGTGCGAGATGCCGTTGGTCTTGTTGTTGAACTTCTCGGGCGTAAGGGCGTAGAAGTCCTTGAGCACGATGTTCTTAATGATGTCGGAGTGAATCTTGGCAACACCGTTCACGCTGTGGCTGCAGATCACGGACAGGTTGGCCATGCGAATCTCGCCGTCCCACAGGATGGCGGTCTGGCGCAGACGCTCCTGCCAGCCCTCCTGAGTGGTGTCGAACGACTCGTGCCAACGACGGCTGATCTCGTCGATGATCTGGTACACGCGGGGGAGGAGCTTGGAGAACGTGCCGATGGGCCATTTCTCCAGAGCCTCGGGCAGGATGGTGTGGTTGGTGTAGCTCACAACCTGCGTCACGATGTTCCAGGCGTCGTCCCACTCGAGCTTCTTCTCGTCGATGAGGATACGCATGAGCTCGGGGCCGCACATGGCGGGGTGCGTGTCGTTAGTATGGATTGCCACAAACTGCGGAAGCAGCTCCCAGTTCTCGCCGTGCTCCTTCTCAAAGGTGTCGAGCAGGCTGTAGATGCCGGCCGAAACAAACAGGTACTCCTGCTTCAGGCGCAACAGACGGCCGTGCTCGCCGGCGTCGTTGGGGTAGAGGATGGCGCTGATGGCCTCGGCCTCGGCGCGCTCGGCATCGGCCTGGGCATAGTCGCCGCGGTTGAAGGCCTCAAGGTCAAAGTGTTCCTCGACCGGCTCGGCAGCCCAGACGCGCAGCTTGTTGACGGTCTCGCCGGCATAGCCCACCACGGGGATGTCGTAGGGGACAGCCAGGATATCCTGCGTGTCCACCGTGCGGTAGAACGTGCGGCCGTTCTCCTCAAAGCCCTCAACACGGCCACCAAACTTGATGGTCACGGCCTTGTCCTGACGACGGACCTCCCAGGGATAGCCGTGGGTGAGCCACTCGTCAGTGGCCTCGACCTGGCTGCCGTTGACGATCTCCTGCTTAAACAGGCCGTAGCGGTAGCGCATGCCGTTGCCGTAGCCGGCAATGCCCTCGGCTGCCATGGAATCCAGGAAGCATGCGGCCAGACGGCCCAGGCCACCGTTGCCCAGCGCCGGATCGGGCTCCTGGTTCTCGATGACGGACAGGTCAAAGCCCATGTCGTCGAGCGCCTCGGCGACCATGTCTCGCACGCCAAAGTTGAGCAGGTAGTTGTCGAGCAGGCGGCCGATCAAAAACTCAATCGAGAAGTAGTACACGCGCTTCTTGCCCTCGGCGGTGGCGCGGGCGTCGCTCTTGGTGGCAACGGTGCGGGCCTTCTCGGCCACGAGCTTGGCCAGGGCGTTAAAGCGGTCGAGGTCGCTGGCGGCTTCGACGCTCTTGCCGCTGATGCTCATGACGGCATCGCGATAGAGCTCGGTAAACTCCTGCTTGTTGTCGAAGATCTTATTCATACGTTCCTTTCCCCCGGGGATGTTTCTCCCGGAACGGTTATGACATGTATCCTACGCCCCGGCGGGGCGGGTAATTACAGTGGTAACGCCTTTGTTACGCTTTCTTGGCAGAAGCCTTAACAGCGCCTGCCTTAGCCTTGGGAGCAGCCTTTTTGGTGGCTGCCTTCTTGGCCGTGGTGGACTTGGCAGAAGCCTTGGCAGCCTTCGCCTTAGCCGGAGCCTTCTTAGCAGCCGCTGGCTTGGGCTTCACCGAGGACGTACGCTTGCGCGTCGCCTTCTTGGGCTCCTCGACCACGGGCGGCTTATAGCTGCTGGGACCGCGGCGCTTAAGCACCACGCCTGCCAGGCCGGGTACCTTGATCTCGATGGAGTCCATCTGCCCGTTCCAGGGATAGGGCTCGCTCGAGCAGGTGTAGGGCTCCTCGCCGGCATA
>DXLQ01000004.1:0-10997 GCA_019414685.1 Collinsella sp.
CGCACCCACAAGGATGCCGCCGAGCAGGAGCTCATGCGCATGTCCTCGGCCGCCAACGACGCCGTGATGGTCGACGCCATCAAGCTCGTTCACGAGGGCGTAACGGAGCGCGAAATTGCCGACCAGATGCTCGGCCTGTACCGCAAGCACGACTGCGAGGGCTTTAGCTTTCCGCCCATCGTGAGCTTTGGCGCCAACGCCGGCGATCCGCATCACGAGCCCGACGACACCGTACTCAAGCGTGGCGACGTGGTGCTGTTCGACATTGGCGGACGCCGCTGCAACTACTGCTCGGACATGACGCGTACATTCTTTTGGGGCGAGCCGGACGAGGAGACGGAGCGCATCTACGATATCGTGCGCCGCGCCAACGAGGCCGCCGAGGCGCTCATCGCGCCGGGCGTGCGCATGTGCGATCTGGACCGTGCCGCGCGCGACGTGATTGAGGACGCGGGCTACGGCGAATACTTTACGCATCGCCTGGGACACTCGATCGGCCTGCAGGACCACGAGCCAGGCGACGTCTCGCTCGTCAACGAGCAGGTCGTGGAGCCGGGCATGACGTTCTCCATCGAACCGGGCATCTACCTCCCCAGCCGCACCGGTGTCCGCATCGAGGACCTGGCCCTGGTGACCGAGAACGGCGTCGAGATTCTCAACGCCTACCCCCACGACCCAGTCCGCCTAGACTAGCCCCTTCCCAATAGCCCCTCAATAAGTTGCGGTGGAATAGTTCCCAGATTGGCCCACAGAGGCATAATCCAGGAACTATTTCACCGCAACTGCTAAGGAACCAAGTCGACCAATTTGACAGCCTAGAGATACGCCACGAAAACGGCCCATCTACTACGTTTAACCCGCATGGGTCGACTATACGGGTCTTTTTTGAAAACTGGCAAGCCTTCTACCTGCGGTTTTAATTTCGCGATGTTTCGTGTGGTCGAGGGTAGTCGGTAATACGTAGTAGATAGGCCCATTTCGTGGCGAGCAGTCCACTCAAGACAAAGCCCGTCCCAAATTAGCTGCCCTACGGTCAAACGAAAGGCCTCCCGATTCCCCGAAGAGAACCGAGAGGCCTTCTTGTGTCCTAGAGTCCTAAAGCTCTAAGCTCGCAGCCTTACTCCGCGCGATGGCGCAGTTTTTCAATCGCTGCGGCAATCAGCGCCAGCAGGCCGGTTCCGCCAAGCGCTGCAACGGCCACGGCAGTGTTGTCGCCCGTCTCGGCCAGGCTTCCCTTAGCGGCCTTCTTGCCATTCTTCTTGCCCGAAGGATCCTTGGCATCGGGCTTGGCACCGTTATCCTTGCCGCCTGTCGGTTCCTGTACAACAACAGGCTCAACAACCTCGACGGTCACCGAAGCAGTGAGCTGCGGAGGCGCCGGCGTCTCCGCAGCGTCATCCTCGGCAAGCGTCGCAATCGCCGCAGCGCTACCGTCAACGGGCATCGTCGCGGTAATGACGACGGTTCCGTTCTTGAGGCCCTTGACCTTACCGTTCTCGACCGTAGCGATCGTCGGGTCGGACGAGACCCACGTCACGGCACCACGCAGCAGCGCGCCATCGGCCACATTGCTCGCCGCGGCAGCAAGGTCAATTTCCTTGCCGCGCTCTACCTTGAGCACGGTTTCGGCAGTCGTGGCCTTGCCGTTTTGGTCAACGATAACGAGGCCCTTGGCCGCCGGGCGCGGCTTAACGCGTACCATGCAGCTGACTGTAAGCTCCGTACCGCGAACCTTACCGCCCACGGTCACATCATCGGCACCCCAATCCAGTGCGGGAACATTCTCCCAATCGACGTCGTAGTCCTCCTGACTGTCGTCCTTCATCATCACGGAAACCTTCTTGGGCAGCGCCTTCAGCACATCGGCGGCAGAGCTTGCCTCAAACACCTCAACGGGAGCGAACGTCGCAGGCCTCACGGGAATCTCGCTTGCCGGCGTCTCGACGACCAGCTTGCAGGTCGCCTTGAGCGTCGTGCCCTCGACGGAGCCCTCGAGCGTGTGCTCGCCGACAGCGGCAAGCTGCTTGTCCAGGCCATCCGTATTCCACGTGACCGTGGCCTCGTCCGTGTGACCATCGGAATAGGTCACGGTGACCTTCTTGGGCAGCTGCCCCGTCACGGTATCGGCCTTGGCATCGCGCTCAACCGTAATCTGCGGCACCTTGGCTACCTTATTGATCGTCGTCGTGGAGGTGACGACAACTTCGACAGGCAGGTTGCCGTTCACCGTCACGCCCTTAGCGACAACGGTGTTGCCATAGGTGGCGGCAGCGGCAGGGATCTCGGTCCACGTAATCTCAGACACCGCCGTGGTCTTGCCGTCCTTCATGCGAACGGTGGCCTTCACGCCCTTGAGCGCATCACGCACGACATCGGCGGACGAGCCCTCGGGCACGCTAACACCCGCGACAGGCTCAACGGACGCCGGAATCTCAGCATCGCTCTTTACAACCGTCAACGTGCACTTGGCCTTGACCGAAGTGCCCTCGACCGTACCCTCAAGCGTGATGTCACCCAGCTTGCCCAGGGCATCCGTCGTGAGCGGAGCCTTATCCCACGTGACGTTCGCGGTCTTCTTCGAGCCGTCGGACATGTTGAGGGTCACCTGGGCAGGCAGAGCGATGTCAGCAGCAGCCGTGTTGCGGGCAACCGAAAGCTTAACGTCGGCAATGCTCTCAACAACCGGCACCAGGTTAACCGTGGCATTAACCTCAAAGTTACCGATCTCGGTCTTACCCGTAACGACAACGCTCGTGCCGTCCTTCTTAATGGTGAGGGCCTCCTTGGGAGCGGTCCAATCAATCTTTGAATCGACCTCGGAGCCATCCTTCATGGCGACCTTAACGGTCTTGGGCAGCGCCGCCACAACCGCGTCGGGCTTCACGCCGTCGTCGACCGTCACGGCGTCAACCGAACCGGCCAGATGGTCGGGAATCTCGCGCAGCGGCTTAACAACCTTAATGGTGCACTCCGCCTTCTGGTCCGTGCCGGCGACCGTGCCCTTAACCGTAACCTTGCCCTCCTTGGCAAAGTCCTTGTCGGAGAGGCCCTTGATGTCCCACGTCACGTCGACCGCGGCATCGGAGCCATCGGAGTAAAACGCAGTGACCTTCGCAGGCAGCTTTTTCAGAGCATCCGCTGCCTTCGTGTCGCGCTCGACCTCAATGTCATCAGCGGCGTCAAGGCTCACGATATGCGCGGTTACCTTGACCTTCACCTTTACGGTCATGCCGTTGTCCGTCAGACCCGTGACCTCAAACTCGTTGCCAGCGCGACCCAGGCTATCGACCTGAGACCACTTAACGGGCGTCTCGTTCTTAGTCTTGCCGTCCTTCATGACTACCGTCACCTTGGACGGAAGCTTGTCCATCAGATCCGCGACCTTGGCGTTGTCCGCAATCTGAATGTCGGGAATTGACTCAACGTGGTCGGGCGTCTCGGCATCCTGGTCCACCACAGTCACATTGCAGGTCACCTTGGCGCCAATAAGCTTAACCGTGCCGGTGATCTTCACGGTACCGGTTCCGCCGAGCAGCTCGTCCGTAACGCTGGAAAGATCCCACACGTCAATGTCGAGTAGGTCGGTCGAACCGTCGGAGTAAGTCGCCACAACCTGCTTGGGCATCTGGGCGTACAGGTCCTGCTTGGACGTACCCTTGGCCACGCTAAACGACTTAGCCTCGAGCTTGGTGATGGTCCGCGGTGCCTCGCGAACGTTGACGTACACGATGGCGTTGACGTTGTCGATGCCCTTGAGCTTGCCGACGAGCTTATAGGTGCCGGTCTTGGCAAGGGGCTTATTAATGTCTAGCCCGTCGGTGTCGGTCCACTCCGTGATTTCGGTGCCTTCGTATTGGCTATGTGCCGTGAAGGTGCCGTCAGAATAGTTGACATTGATGTTATCTGGCAACGTCAGCTTCGACCCAACCGTCGTGTTAATCACAACCGCTTGCGGCTGCAGCGCAACCTTTGGAGCCGTCTTATCGGCAACCGTAACCTTCGCGGTCACGATGCCATTCTCATCTACGCCGACCTTCTGGCCTTCATCGTCAACAAGCGCCATAACAGCAGCGCCATCAAAGCCGACAACGCGGCCCGTTACATAGAACGTGCCCGGCTTTTCATACTTCTCGGGCGCAATCGGATCCCACTTAACAGCAGCCGTCGAGATCGAACCGTCGCTCATCTTGACTGCCAGCTTGGAAGGCATCGTCGGAGCGGCACCGGCCTTCGTGGTCACCGCAGTCTCACCGTTATCAAACGCTTTCTCGACTCCAGCAATCACGATCTTGGTTTGGACAGTAAAGCCGGTGTTGGTGCCGACGCCGAACCTATCAAGGCCGCTAGCGTACAGCTTACCGGTAACCGTGGAGACCTTACCGGGCTCGCCGGTATAGTCCGAAGAGCGATAGCCGTTCCATTCAATCCACGCAGTGCGCGTTTTACCGTCGCTCGTAGTCACCGAAATATTGTTCCACGGCATCTCGGGTTCAACGCCGTTGGCCGTCACAATACGCTCGGGAACGTTCACGGACGAAATCGAGCAAACATCAACAGTAACCGTCGCCTCGGCACCACCTTGGAGCTTGCCCTTAACCTTAAACGTGCCCTCCTTGGCATAGGCATCGGGGGAAACGTCTTCCCAGATGACGTTTTCGCGTTGCGGCCCAACGGACATGTCATTGTCGTAGACGACCTCAAGGGTCTCCGGCAAATCAGGCGCAACGCCAGGAACGGTCCACAACGTGCCGCCCTGAACGGATGTAGCCCTATTCACAACCTGAACATTTGCAGTCACAGGAATATCCACAACACTGTTATTACTGCCCGTATAGTAAGACAGCTGAGCGGTACCCGAAACGATTCCGCCTTGGCTCCAGTCAAACCCCTTTGTGTTCCATGTCACGGAAGCATACTTGGAATGATGGACAGACTGATCCTTTACGTCGGGGCTTACCAGTATAACGTTGGTTGGAAGCAATCCTGAACCATCATGTCCCTTGAGGACCTTAATGGTATCGAGTTCCGCTTTCCACTTGTCAGTCACGATCACATGAATCGTTGCCGGGATATTCGTCCCCGCAACTGTGCCGGTTATCGTGCAGCTCTCCTTTGGATGGCTATCATACTCATCCCAGTTAACCTTAAGATTAGAGAAACGTGTACCATCCTTTAGAACACCCTCGACGGTCGTATTATCGAGATAGAGCTGCTCACCAGGATAGATAACGTATGTATCTTCATAAGACTGCACGAGAGTCGTGCCAGTCTCACTGTAGTGATTTATGCCCTTGACCTCTCCACACGTAGCCGTTGCACGAATCTTTGCAAGCGTACCGGTAATTGTTCCGCTTATCTCATAGTCGCCCGGCTTGCCGTATTTGAGGTCCTGCGGGATCTCATCCCATGTATAAAGGGAGTCTCCAACCCCCCAAAGGCTGTAGTAGTTTCCGTCCGACAGCAGAAATTGATTCGATTCGTACGAATAAGCGAATCCGACGTCGGGAATGTAGGCGATCCTTCCCAAATCATCGTTGGCAAGGTCGCACACATTAATAGTCGCTGTTACCGGAATATTCGAGCCCAAGAAATAACCCGTAATAGTCGACTTGCCCAGCTTGTTCAACGTATTCTGACTAATAGCAGGCCATTGGACGGAATAGCTGCCACGAGAACCATTCCACATCGTTGCTTCTATGGTATACGGCATATGAATTTGCGCGCCAACGAGCGTACTTACCGAAGTCGTAGATGGCATCTGCAGCGCACGAACGTTGACGTTAATAGAGGCACGATGGGCACTGCCCAACGAGACTGGTATAGACGGAGAGCCGGGTTTACTTCGGCTATACATGATAGAGCCTCCGAGGGTAAAGGAACCCTCCTGCGCGACCATGGAATCCAGGATTGTATCCCAGGTAACGTCACCATTAACTGTAGACCCGTCGGTGAAAGTCACCTTAACGGTATATGGAAGGGAGCCGGCACTCGAGCCCGTTGTAGGACGGATGCCAACTGGTGTATCAATGGGTGCAACTTGTGCGATAGAGGCAACCTCTTTAACGACGACCTTCGCCTTAACCTCTAGACCAGCAAGAGAAGAAACGCCGCAGTTCCCGATAATACCTTTAACTTCATAGGTGCCAGCCGTCTGGAATCGAGAGGCGTCAGCATTTTCCCATTCCACGGGGTAGTTATACCAATACTCGCCATCTGGTCGAGTCACCTTAAGGTGCACGTCAGAGTCAAGGGGCGATTCATCACCAACAACACGTTCGTACGTCAACGAATCCAGGTCAAAATAGTCTTTAGCATCCTTCACTGCAACCGTACAAGTAACTTCGCGCCGGTCAAGCCCATCGAGCCTGCCCTTAACAACAAAAGTACCTGGTTGAGCGTACGAATCGGGATTGACGGAATCCCAATTGATATGAACTGGCTGCGATTCATTTTGATCGAAAGTAACCATTGCCTGGTACGGAAGAGACGGCGACATCCCTACTGCCGTCATGCATTCAAATTCGGTTTGAACAGACTTGATTTCACGGACATTTACCGTGCAACTCACCAAAGTTGAAGGCGAGTATGTCAAATGTCCCTCAACGACAAATGAGCCAGGTTTTTGATAGTCTACCTCGGAGAACTCATCCCACTCAACATCGCAGGAACAGCCCGAGTTATCGGAATAGGATATATAGGCAGTCGAAGGAAGAGACGGCGCGACGCCGGGCGACGTAGTCACGCTTTGTATGTAATTCGAAGACCTGGGAACAAAAACCTTGAGCGTTCCGGCAACGGAATAGGGCTCACTAAGCGAATAACCCATGTTACCGATGTAGATATACGAAATGGAGCCTTGGATCGGCACCTCCGATTCATCGGAAGCAGCCTTGATAGTGTTCCTTGAGGCTTCGTCCCAATTGACCATGCCGGTAGCTTTAGTTCCATTTGTCAGCGTCAGATTGACTGAGGTGCCGTTCACTTCGCCAACATAGCCCTGTCCCACATATTTTTTTACAATTGGAGTGCTATCAACGGACGCAATCTTCAGGTCCTCGTTTGAGCTCACGGGTGCAACAGCATTAACTGCAGCCGGATCCGCCGGGGCTTCCATGATCACACGCTGCTTGACCGTCTGGGTAGCGCCATCGACGGTGCCCTCAAACTCATACGAGCCGGCAGGTAGCTGCGCCAAGGTTGCCGGAGCATCGGCGCCGTTCAGCTTCCAGGTAACGTTTTCCTGCTTAGTGGCGCCGCTCTCGTAGGTCGCCGCCACGGTTTTAGGCAGCGTGGCGTCGGAGCCCTCGGCAACATGCAGGTCGGTCAGGACCGCAAGCGAGGTGATCTTGTCGACCGCCTGATCTTCCGAGGTTGCCTGGCCGGTGTCCGCAGACGTAGCAGTCGCACCCGTCGCATCGCTTTGCTCGGCAACGACCTGGGTGGTATCACCCTGCATCATCTCGGCGAACGCCTGCGGCGGCACCGAACCGACCGTCATGGTAAGGGCCAGGCCCGCGGTGATCGCCGCGTTGACATGCCTTCTATTCATAGTTCCTCCCGACTGGCTCAACGGGCCACAGCACTGGTCCGGATTGCAAGTTAGGCTGAGCGTACCCCTCCCCAGTGTGGCAACGCAATATGAGATAGGTCAAGCGGCATAAACGTTTTCGTAAGCGGGAGGACACTTTACAAGTACTTGACTGTTTTTGAGTTGCGGTGGAATAGTTCCTGGATGGGCTGCTAGAACCCAAAAACAGGAACTATTTCACCGCAACTGATGAGGGGATGGGTTAACGGAGCAGGGCGGGCTAGCGTAGCAGCCCCGCTACTTCGCCGGCTAGGGTGATGGTGCCGGCTGCTACGAAGGGCTCGCCCGCGGCATCGAGGGCTGCGAGGGCCTCGGACACGCTGGGGTACACGCCCGCGAGCTTATCGGCGTCCACCAGGGCAGCGAGCTCCTCCGCCGGCAGGGCGCGATCGGAATCGGTCTGCGTCACGACCACACGCGGGAAGGCCGGAATCAGCACGTCGACGATGCCCGCCACGTCCTTGTCTGCCAGCGCGGCGCACAGCAACGTTGGGCGATTCTCTACGCACGGATCGATCTCGTCCAGCGCGCTCACAAAGTTCTCGCAGCTCTGGGGGTTATGGCAGGCATCGATCAGCTTGAGCGGATCGGTTCCCAGCACATCAAAGCGACCCGGCGTGGGGCAGCCCATAAGCGAAGCGTCGAGCGCCTCATGGTCGAGCTCACGACCCAGATAGCCCTCGCACAGCATAATCGCGCACGCGGCATTCTGCGGCTGATAGGCCGGCTTGACCATGCTCGACGTATAGATCGCACGCGGCGTGGTGCAGCTAAACTCCACCGTATCGCCCACGTGTGCCGGAAGTTTGGTCGTCGTATGGCTCACCACGAGCGGTACTACGCCGCACTCACGGCAACGGGCATCCATCACACACTGAACACTCGCCTCATGCGTGCCCTCACCCAAAACAACCAAGCGCCCAGGCTTAATAACCGCAGCCTTCTCCCCCGCAATGGCCTCGAGCGTATCGCCAAGGACCTTCGTATGGTCGAGTCCAATACCCGTAATGGCGACGGCCACGGGATCGGTCGCACTCGTAGCATCCCAGCGTCCGCCCATGCCGACCTCAAGCACGGCAACGTCCACCGCGGCCTCGGCAAACATAGTCAAACCGGCCACGGACAAAAGATCGAAGGGCGTAATAGAACGGAGCTCCTCGCCCGCCGCCTCACGACGTGCGTTGAGACGACGACCCGCCTCATACGCCGCAGAGACACCATGGGCAAAGACCTCGTCTGAGACGACCTTTCCGTCAATCTCCATACGCTCGGGATAGCGCACCAGATGAGGCGACGTAAAGAGTGCCGTCTTAAGGCCCTCACCACGAAGAATGGCAGCCGAGAATCGCGTCGTCGAGGTCTTTCCATTGGTACCCGCTATCTGGACGCAATCATAGAACTCGTCAGGACGACCAAGCTCATCGAGCATCTCAACGACGGTCTCGAGCAACGGCGTGGAATAACGCGCAATCTTGCCCGTATCGGCCGCAAGTGCAACAGCCTCATCAAAAGAAAGCTCCGGAACCTCAAACGGCACCGAATACAACCCAGAACGCTTAGCCATAGCCAAAGTCCCCTCAACATAAAAAGAGGCCCGTAAGCAACAACGAGCCCCTCCCATTCAAAATATCAGCCAAACACCGCTTTGCAGTGAGATCAAGGCCACAACCAAGTGGCCCTAACCTACCAGTTGCAAACAACAACGTAAACGAACTAGGAGCGGCCCGATGCTTTGCTCGCCGCAAGTTCCGCACGCAAAGGACAGCACTTAATGTGCTGTCCGTCTTGCGCAGGACTGTCCGCAGCGGAGAGCAAAGCATCGGGACGCGCCCCCGAGTGAACCTTACGAGAAGTCAGCAACCTGAGCAGTCAGCGCCGCCAGGATCTCCTTGAGCTCAGCTGCACGGTCCCTCTTCTTCTGCACCACCGCGGGCGCGGCCTTGGCCACAAAGCCCTCGTTGGCAAGGGTCTTCTCGCAGCCGGCAAGCTCCTTCTGAGCCGTGGCGATCTCCTTCTCCAGGCGCGCCTTCTCGGCCGAAAGATCAACCTTGCCCTCGAGCACCACAAAAACCTCGACGCCGCTGTCGACCACGGCAATGCTCGCAGCCGGCTTCTCAACGTCGGTGCCCATGACCAGCGAAGCGGTGTTGGCCAGCGGCTCAATGGTCGAGCGCAGGCTCTCGAGCTTCTCGATGTCCTCGGCACCGGCGCGCACGACCACGTCGAGCTCGGCCTTGGGGCTCAGGCGATAACGCGAACGCGTGGCGCGGGCGGCGGAAACGACGGTACGGCACAGCTCAAACGCGCGCTCGGCAGGCTCATCGACATACTTAGCGTAGTCGGCGGGCTCGGGCCACTTGGCGATCATGAGCGCCTCGGCGCGGTCCACGTTGCCCTCGGCGTCCAGGTCGAGCACGCTCGCCGGCATGTTGTCCCAGATCTCCTCGGTGACAAACGGCATAAGCGGGTGCATCAGGCGAATGGAGGTGTCGAGCACAAAGATCAGGTTGCGCTGAGCTTGCAGACGGTCCTCGCCCTTCAAGCGGGCCTTGGTGACCTCGACGTACCAGTCGCAGACCTCGTTCCAGAAGAACTGCTGCACGCCGCGGGCCATATCGCCAAAGGTGTAGCTCTCAATGCCCTCGGTGACCATCTTCACGGCCTTGGCCAGGCGGCTGAACATCCAGGCGTCGGCCGGCGTCTCAACGACGGGCTCGCCGGGCGTGTAGCCCTCCATGTTCATGAGCAGGAAGCGGCTGGCGTTCCAGATCTTGGTCACAAACGACTTGGCCTGCTCGGTGCGCGGGCTGTCGATGAGCTTCTTGGTCTTCTTGTCGATGTTCGCGTCGAACTTGACGTCCTGGTTGTTGGTGCACAGCGTGAGTAGGTTGTAACGCATGGCGTCGGCGCCGTACATGCCAATGAGGTCCATAGGGTCAACACCGTTGCCCTTGGACTTGGACATGCGGCTGCCGTCCTTGGCCAGGATCGTCGGGTAGATGACGACGTCCTTAAACGGCACCTCGTCCAGGAAGTAAAGCGAGCTCATGACCATGCGGGCGACCCACAGCGCGATGATGTCGCGCGCGGTGACCAGCGCCGTCGTGGGGTGATGTCCCTCGAGCAGCTCCGGCTTTTGCGGCCAGCCCTGCGTGGCAAAGGTCCACAGCTGCGAGCTAAACCAGGTGTCCAGCACGTTCTCGTCCTGATGGATGTGATGGCCGCCGCACTTGGGGCACACGTCGGTGTCCTCGGTAAGGGCGTCCTCCCAGCCGCAATCCTCGCAGTAGAACACGGGGATGCGGTGGCCCCACCACAGCTGGCGTGAGATGCACCAGTCCTTGAGGTTCTCCATCCAGGTGGTGTAGGTCTGCGTCCAGCGCGCGGGGTGGAAGGTGACCTTGCCGGA
>DXLQ01000004.1:11097-47169 GCA_019414685.1 Collinsella sp.
ACGATGGGGAGCTTGACGGTCTTGCCCACAAAGGCGGCCTTCTCGGGGTCCTTCGGGGAAACGGCGACGCCCGTGTCGCCGAGCATGGTCTCGGGGCGTGTGGTGGCGACGACGATGTAGTCCTGGCCGTTAACCGGCTCGGTCAGCGGGTAGCGCAGGTGCCACAGGTGGCCCTTCTCGTCCTTATACTCGGCCTCGTCGTCCGAGATGGCGGTGGTGCAGTTGGGGCACCAGTTGACGATGCGCTTGCCGCGGTAGATCAGGCCGTCGTGGTACCAATCGCAGAACACCTTGCGCACGGCCTGCGCGTAGTCCTCGTCCATGGTAAAGCGCTCGTTGTCGAAGTCGACGGAGCAGCCCATGCGCTTGATCTGCTCGACGATGATGCCGCCGTACTCGTGGGTCCAGTCCCAGCAGGCGTCGACAAACTTATCGCGGCCGATCTCCAGGCGGCTAATGCCCTCACTCTTGAGCTTCTTATCGACCTTGGTCTGCGTGGCGATACCGGCGTGGTCGGTACCCAGCACCCAGCGCGTGGACTTGCCGCGCATGCGGGCCATACGGATGATGGCGTCCTGGATGGAGTCGTCGGTGGCGTGGCCCATGTGGAGCTTGCCGGTCACGTTGGGAGGCGGAATGGTGACGGTGCAGTCGCCCACGCCCTCGCGGCGCTTGTAGTAGCCGCCGTCGAGCCACTTCTGCAGGATCGCCGGCTCGTTGGTCGACGGATCGTAGTTCTTGGGCATTTCTTCCATATATCTCTCCCTGTCCCGCCGGGGAGGAATGTCGGCCCGATTTTCGCTCGGTCAAGTCCTGGCTCGCTCGAAGAGCACATTTAGTGCTCTTCGGCTCGTGCGGGATCTACGAAAATCGGGCCGACATTCCTCCCCTTAGGTTTCGATTACTTCAGTCTGAATGGACTTTGCTGAGACTTTAAACAAACACACAGAATAACACAGGTAGTTAGGGTTATTGCGTATATATAAAATAGCCTCCGACCGCGGATGGTCGGAGGCTATTTGCAAGCACGTTTTTGGCTGGTTTACCCGTAGATGCGTTGGGGCTGTTCTTCGCCCTTAACCGCCGCTTCGGTCACGATGACCTTGGCGACACCCTCCTCGCTGGGGAGGTCGAACATCGTCTGCTGAAGCACGTCCTCGCAGATGGAACGCAGGCCGCGGGCGCCGGTCTTGCGGGCGAGCGCCATACGGGCGATCTCGTGAAGGGCCGCGGCCTCAAACTCAAGCTCAACGTCCTCGAGCTGGAACATCTTGCGGTACTGACGCACCACGGCGTTCTTGGGCTCGGTCAGAATCGACACCAGGTCGTCCTCGTCGAGCGCCTGCGTCTGGGTGACAACGGGCGTACGGCCCACGAACTCGGGGATCATGCCAAAGGCGTTGAGGTCCTGCGGGAGCACCTGACGCAGCAGGTCGTTCTCGTCGACCGAGGTGGGGCCGGCGATCTCGGAGTTAAAGCCCACGCCCTTGTTGCCCACGCGGTCGGCGATGATCTTGTCCAGACCCACAAAGGCACCGCCGCAGATAAACAGGATGTTAGTCGTGTCGATCTGCAGCAGCTCCTGCTGGGGATGCTTGCGGCCACCGGTAGGCGGAACGCTGGCCACCGTGCCCTCAAGAATCTTAAGCAGCGCCTGCTGCACACCCTCGCCCGAGACATCGCGGGTAATGGAGAGGTTCTCGGCCTTGCGGGCAATCTTGTCAATCTCGTCCACGTAGATAATGCCCACCTGAGCGCGCTCAATGTCGCCATCGGCAGCATTGATGAGCTTGAGCAGGATGTTCTCCACGTCCTCGCCAACGTAACCAGCCTCGGTGAGCGCGGTGGCATCGGCGATGGCAAACGGCACCTCGAGGATGCGCGCGAGCGTCTGGGCCAGCAGCGTCTTGCCGGTACCGGTGGGACCGAGCAGCAAAATGTTGGACTTGGCGAGCTCCACCTCGTCCATGTCATCGTCAAGCTGCGAGTCCAAACCGTCGTCAAAGGCCGAAAGCGCAGCACCGCCCTCGATGACGCGGCGGTAATGGTTGTACACGGCAACCGACATGGCGCGCTTGGCGTCCTCTTGGCCCATGACATAAGCCGAAAGCTCGTCATAGATCTCGTGCGGCGTCGGCACGTGCGTGATGACCTGGCGGTCGTCCTCGAGCTCAAAGCCCTCGGCCTCGGGGTCCACGGCGGGCTGGGATGCAGCCTGGCCGTGGTCGTTGAGAAAGCCCGGCAGCTTGCCGTTGCGAGCGGCGTCCATAAAGTCCGAAGCCAGCGACTCCTCCAGAATCTCGGAACAGGCGGCGACGCACTCGTCACAGATAAAGATGTTGGTCGGACCCTTTACGAGGCGACGGACCTGCCCCTGCTCTTTTCCGCAGAAGGAGCAGCGGATGGGGTTGCCATTCTCGTCAAAGTTGTCCTGCATGTTTCCTGCCATCCTAGGCGTCCTTCGCGGCGAGATCGCGCGAGGTGACGATACGGTCGATCAGGCCGTAGTCGAGGGCCTCGGCAGCGGTCAGGTAGTTGTCGCGCTCGGTATCGGCCTGGACCTTCTCGATGGGCTGGCCCGAGGCATCGGACAGGATCTGATTGAGCTCGCGGCGGGTCTTCTTGATCTCCTCGGCAACGATCTCGATCTCGGTCTGCTGGCCCTGGGCACCGCCGCTGGGCTGGTGAATCATGACCTTGGAGTGCGGCAGGCAGAAGCGCTTGCCCTTGGCGCCAGCCGAAAGCAGCACGGCGGCCATGGACGCAGCCATACCGACGCAGATGGTGGAGACCTGCGGCTTGATAAAGTTCATGGTGTCAAGAATCGCCAGGCCGGAGTAAACCTCGCCGCCGGGCGAATTGATGTAGAGCGAGATATCCTTCTCGGCATCCTGGCTCTCAAGATGCAGCAGCTGGGCAACGACCAGGTTGGCGCTGACGGAGTTGATCTCCTCGCCCAAGAAGATGATGCGGTCGTTGAGCAGGCGCGAATAGATATCGTAGCTGCGCTCGCCGCGCGGCGTCTGCTCGATAACGTATGGCACGAGGGCGGAATCGAACTTAGCGATCATACGCATCTCCATTTCTCTCTTGCGGACCAAATTGGTTCTAGATAAACGTACGGTGCCCGCATGCTATGCATTGGCTGGCACCGTACGAAGCAACCGGATAACCGGTGTATAACTTTACCCCATCACAGGCGCACGCATGCGCTCGCGGGCAAGGTGGCGAGAATTACTCGGCGTCCTTGGCGGTCTCGTCGACCTCGGTCACCTTGGCGTTCTCGACCAGGTGGTCGACGGCCTTGGAGCGACGGATGGACTCACGGACGGCAGGCATGCGACCATCGGCGATGAACTCGGCCTTGGAAGCCTCGACGTCCTTGACGCCGGCCTTCTCGAACTCGGCGTTGATGTCGTCCTCGGTGACCTCAATCTTGAGCTCACGGGCGAGGGCGTCGAGCGCCAGGGACTCACGGGCAACGTCGTTGGCCTGCTTGTGCAGGTCGCCGATGAACTGCTCCATGGTCAGGCCGGAAGCGGGCAGCCAGGTGTCCAGCGTCATGCCGCGGGCAGCGAGGTTGGACAGGAAGTTCTGGCCAAGCTCCTCAAAGACGGACTGCTCGTAGTCGGCATCCATCTCGTCGAGCTGCAGGCGCTCGGCGAGAGCGGAGACGCAACGGTTCTCCTTCTCGGCCGGGAGGCGGGAAGCCTTGTCCTGCTCGATCTCGATCTTGATGGCGTCGCGCATAGCGTCAATGCTGTCGAAGCCAAAGTCGGACTTGACGAGCTCGTCGGTGAGCTCGGGGGTGTTGCGGACCTTGATGCCCTTGACGGTGACCTCGACGGTGTGGGTCTCGGCCTCCTCGCCCTCCTCGGCCTCGTCGGTCCAGGTGACGGACTTGACGTCGTCAACGTTGGTGCCGATCAGAGCCTCGTTGAACTCGGCGGGGTTGCTGTCGCTACCGGCGATGAGCATACGGCCCTCGGCGGCGAAGTTATCGGCGTTCTCGACGGCCTTGAGGTCGACGGTGACGTAGTCCTCGGCCTCGACGGCGCGACCCTCGACGTCCTCGAAGGTGGCACGGTAGTTGAGGAGCATCTCGACCTGGTTGTTGATCTCGGACTCGGTGACCTCCGCAGGGGGCATCTCGATCTCGACGGCGTCGAAGGAAGAGAGCTCGGCAGCAGGACGCAGGGAGAACTCGACGGTGTAGGTGTAGTCCTCGTGATCCTTGGCGAGGTCGAGCTCCTTGTAGTCACCGTTCTTGGTGGGGACGATGTCCAGCTCGTTGAGGACGGCGGGCTCGTTGGCGGCGATCAGGTCGTTGGTGGCCTGAGCGAGGGTTGCCTCGGCGCCAAGAGCGGAGTCGATGACCGGACGGGGAGCCTTACCGGCACGGAAGCCCGGGAAGCGGTACTTCTTGGCGGTATCCTTGTAGGCCTTCTTGATCGCGGCGTCGACGTCGGCGGCCGGGATGGTGACCGTAGCGGTGAGCTTGGCGTCCTTGACGTCAGAAGCGGTGATGTTCAACACGTTCCTCCTCATACTGCCCAGCTTATCTGAGGTGCTGGTACCTTTATGCAACAAAGAGTCGCGACGGCCGAAGCCGACGCAGATGCGTTGGTGCGGGCGAAAGGACTCGAACCTTCACGGGAATCCCACCAGAACCTAAATCTGGCGCGTCTACCAATTCCGCCACGCCCGCATGAGCGCACAGACTAGGAATGATAGCAGATACGAACGACAAGCGCACGCACACGTTTTTAGCTCACGACCTCACCACGAGCGCAAGGCATCCCATCTCATAAGTTGCGGTGAAATAGTTCCTGTTTGGGCCCCCAGTCCTCCAAAACAGGAACTATTCCACCGCAACTTCGGTGCGACTCGGCAGTCTGGCGGTGCTGGCCATGCGCCGGAAAGCGTGTCCCAGCTTGGGGCCTCGGAATGGGATGCGGCTTCCGCTATAGCCATCAACCGGAAACTGCAACCCGTTTTGAGCCCCTATTCCGGGATGCACTTTCCGCCGAGGGCCTCAAACGGAAACTGCAGCCCACAATTCGGTCGAAAAGTGGGCTGCAGTTTCCCCGGGCTAGGCAAAGAGCGGCGGATGCGTCGCCTCGTCTACTCCCCCAGCAGGGCCTTCTCGGGCGTGATCGGCAGCGAACGAACCTGGTGGCCGGTGGCGTGTGCGACGGCCGAGGCGACGGCGGCGAGCGGCGTGTTGATGACGACCTCGCCGATCGACTTGGCGCCAAACGGGCCCGTCGGCTCGTAGCTCGGCTCAAAGGCCACGCGAATACTGCCGATATCCAGGCGCGTGGGCAGCTTGTAGCTCATAAAGTTACCGGTGCGCAGGCGGCCGCGGTCGTCGTGCTCGACGATCTCGTAGAGCGCGTGACCGATACCCTGGGCAATGCCGCCCTCGGCCTGGACGCGCGCGAGCGCCTCATTGATCACAGTGCCGCAGTCCACAGCCGCCGCATAGTCCACCACAGTCACCTTGCCGGTAGCCTTGTCGACCTCGACCTCGGCAATGCCGGCCATAAAAGGCGGAGGCGAAACGGGCAGGCAGGCAGAGGCATGCGAGGTGAGCGCGTCGCCGCCCGCGATGTTCTTGACGCACAGGTTGGCAAAGTCGCGCAGCGTGAGATAGCGGTTCTGCTCGCGCGCGGCACGCTCGTCGGACAGGCGCACGTACTGGCCATCGAAGACCACGTCGGCGGCGTCCACGTCCCACATCTGGGCAGCCTTGGCGCAAATCTTCTCACGCAGCTCGGTTGCGGCGTTCTTGGCGGCAAGGCCCGTCACGTACGTGCCCGAGCTCGCGTACGAGCCGGCATCGAACGGCGAAACGTCGGTGTCCACGCCGCGCACCACGATCAGCGAGCTCTCAACGCCCAGCTCCTCGGCGGCAATCTGCGCCAGGATCGTGTCGACGCCCATGCCGTTATCGGTGGCGCCGGTGCCGATGGTAATGAAGCCGTCCTCTTCCAGGCGCATGTCGATGCCGGCGATATCCACGTTGGAAATGCCCGAGCCCTGCATGGTGAGCGCGCAGCCCAGAGCACGCACGCGATCGCCCAGGTCGATGGCTAGCGGCTTGTCGCGCCAACCGATCATGTCCATCGCGCGCAGCAGGCAGCGGTCGAGCGCGCAGGCGTTGAGCTTCTCGTTGTAGTACTGCGGCATGATCTCGCCCTCGCGCACGATGTTCTTAAGGCGCAGGTCGGCGGGGTCCATGTGCAGCATATCGGCGAGCTCGTTGACGGCGCTCTCCACGGCAAACTGGCCCTGGGTGGCACCGTAGCCGCGATACGCGCCGCCGCGGTTGGTATTGGTGTAGACGGCGTCCCAGCTAAAGCGGCTCGCCTTCACGTGGTTGTAGATGGGCAAGCTCTTGTGGCCCGAAAGACCGATCGTCGTGGTAGCATGCTCGCCATACGCGCCGGCGTTGGACAGCGTGTGCAGATCGATGGCCGTGATGGTACCGTCGTTCATGGCGCCCAGCTTAACGGTCATCTGCATCTGGTGGCGCGAGTTGCCCGCAGTGATGGTCTCCTCACGGGTGTAGCAGCAGTAACTCGGACGACCGGTCTGCTGGGTCACAAACGCAACAAAGATCTCGCAGCAGCCCGTCTGCTTGGAGCCAAAGCCGCCGCCGATGCGCGGCTTAATGACCTGCACCTGCGACTGCGGGATATCGAGCGACTGCGCGACCATGCGGCGCACGTGGAAGGGCACCTGCGTAGAGGTGGTCACCGAGATGCGCCCGAACGCGTCGGTCGTCGCGAAGGCGCGGAAGGTTTCCATGGGCGCGGTCTGCGTGGCCTGGCTGGTGTAGGTGCGGGTAAAGACGATGTCGCTCTGGGCGAAGGCCTCGTCCAAGTCGCCAAAGTCGCTCGTGCCGCTGCATACCAAGTTGCGCGGGACGTCGCCGCCCTGCGGGAACATAAAGGTCACGTCGCCCTCGGGGTGGACCACGATGTCGTTATCGAGCGCCTTGGTAAAGTCGAGCAGCGGCTCAAGCACCTCATAGTCGACCTTAATGAGTTTGAGCGCCTTGTCGGCAGCCTCCTCAGTCTCGGCGGCGACGATCGCCACCTCCTCGTTTTGGTAGCGTACGAGGTTCTCAAGGATCAGGCGGTCGTAGGGACTCGGCTGCGGATAGCTCTGGCCAGCGATGGTAAAGCGGCGCTTGGGCACGTCCTCGTAGGTGTAGACGCCCACCACGCCAGGCACCTTCAGGGCGCGCGACGTGTCGATGGAGCGGATCTTGGCGCGGGCATACGGGCTGCGCTTGAGCTTAACGATGAGCGCGCCGGCGGGCACCATGTCGCCCGTGTAGACAGGACGGCCCTCGAGCAAGGCCTTCGAATCCTTCTTGGGCTGCTTGTGGGTGATCTGCTTGTAGGAGACACCGTCACAGCTGGTGTCGTTGACCGGCAGCTCGGGCATCTCAAAGCCAACCTGCACGCCGGACTCGTTGAGGAAGCGCACGATAGCGCGCAGCTGGCTCTCGTAGCCGCTGCAGCGGCAGAGATTGCCGGCGAGCTGGCGCGAGAGCTCCTCGCGCGTGGCAACGAGGCTCGGGTCCTCCTTGGCGGCGCGGGCAAGCGCCAGCACGTTCATGATGAGGCCGGGGGCGCAAAAACCGCACTGCTCAGCGCCTTCGGCAGCCATCGCACGGGCGAGCGCCTCGGACTCGGCCTTGAGGCCCTCGAGCGTGGTGATGGTGTGGCCCTCGACACGCGCGGCGGGAACCGAGCAGCTCAGCACCGGGTCGCCGTCGAGCCACACCGTGCACAGGCCACAGTTGGTGGTCTCGCAGGCGCAGCGCACCGACGCGCAGCCCTGCTCACGCAGCAGCGCAAAGAGCATGGTGTCGGGGGCAATCTGAACCTTGACCTTACGGCCGTTGAGCGTAAAGGAAAGATCGATGAGTTTGGCAGCCATTAGCGCACCTCGCTAGAATCGACGCCGGGCACGCGGCGGCAGGAATACTCGTCCGTGGCAAACTTAGGAATCTGCACGCCCTCGAACTCGCGGGCAAGCGCGGCCGAAAGCTCGATGCCGGCGGCGCGGCGCACGGCCTGAATCGCTAGCGGAGCCGAGATGCGGCGGCGGTAGTCGGCCGAGCCCCACATGTTGGTGCCGTAGCTCAGGGCACGCACGGATGCGGCCAAGGCGCGCAGCTCGTCCTCGGAAGGCTGCTCGTTCACCAGACCGCACGCCTCGCCCTGCAGCAGGGTCGCGCGCAGCGGGCGAGCACCCACGGTGACGTGCCAGGTGTTGTCCCACCAGGCGGCGGTGACGTTGAGCGAGGGGAAGTCGGTCGCAGCCTTGCGCACGGCCTCGTAGCTCGCACGGTAGTCGTGTTTAACGACCACGATGTGCTCGATCACGTCGCGCACGTAACCCATGTCGACGAACTCGGCGAGCGGCACGCGGCCGGCGCCCGTCAGCTCAACATAGGAATCGAGCGCCAAAAAGGCCGAGAGCACGTCCGAGAAGCCAAAGCGACCGTAGATGCTGCCGCCCACCGTGGCGGTGTTACGCAGCTGCACGCCCACGATATCGTGAACGGCGAACTCAAAGACATGGTTGACGAGCACGTTGAGCTCGGCATGGCGCTCGAGCTGGCGCAGGGTGCACATGGCACCGATGCGAAACTCGGTCTCGGTCTCCTCGATCTGATCGAGCCCGCAGGCCGAAAGGTCAATCGCCGTCGCCACGCGACGCGAACCCAGGCGCATCCAAATGCCACCGCCCACAATCTTGTTGTTGCGGTTCTTCTGCAAGAGCTCATAGGCTTCGGCCGCGTTTCCAACACGGACGTAGGTACCGAACTTGAGCACGTTCTCCCCCATCTCTCCACTTGTCCAGTACTTTTAAGTGTACCAAACGAGGGGCCGCACACCGTTTTAGGACAAAATCCACCCACCCATCCATAACTTGCGGTGATATACGGACTGATTAGCCGTTCTGGGACGCTTAACAGTCCGTATATCACCGCAAGTTATGAGGAGTCCTCCGGGATAGAAAAGGCTCCCAGCCGGAATGGCTGGGAGCCTCATCACATGCTATATCGAGCGAAGATTTAGCAGACGCCCTGGGCGAGCATGGCGTCGGCGACCTTCAGGAAGCCAGCGATGTTGGCGCCCATGACAAAGTTGCCCTCCTGGCCATACTCCTTGGCGGTGTCGTCCACGTTGTGGAACATGCCACGCATGAGCTGCTCGAGCTTGCCGTCGACCTCCTCGAAGGTCCAGGACAGGTGCTCAGCGTTCTGGCTCATCTCAAGGCCGGACACGAGCACGCCACCGGCGTTAGCAGCCTTACCGGGCATAAAGGCGACGCCGTTCTCCTGGAAGTAGGTCGTGGCCTCGATGGTCGTGGGCATGTTCGCGCCCTCGCCGACCACCTTGCAGCCGTTGGCGACGAGCGCCTGGGCGTCCTCGAGCAGCAGCGTGTTCTCGCGAGCGCAGGGCAGCGCGATGTCGCAGGGCAGCTGCCACACGCCGCGGCCGTCGCCCTCGTGCCACACGGCGTTGGGCTTCTCGTCAACGTACATAGCGAGCGTGACACCCTTGTCGTGGCCGGAGCGCTTCTTGTTGTAGACATGCTCGAGCACGGTGTAGTCGATGCCGTCGGGATCCTCGACCCAGCCATGGGTGTCGGAGCAGGCCAGCACCTTGCCGCCGAGCTGGGAGACCTTCTGGACCGCGTAGATGGCGACGTTACCGGAGCCGTGAACGACGACGTTCTTGCCCTCGAAGGAGTCGCCGCGGCTCTTGAGGTACTCGTCCACAAAGTAGGCCAGACCGTAACCGGTGGCCTCGGTACGGGCGAGCGAGCCGCCAAAGGAGAGGCCCTTGCCGGTAAGGACGCCGGTCCACTCGTTGGTCAGGCGCTTGTACTGACCGAACAGGTAGGCAACCTCGCGGCCGCCAACGCCCAGGTCGCCGGCGGGAACGTCGGTGTTGGGGCCAATGTGGCGATAGAGCTCGGTCATGAAGGACTGGCAGAAGTGCATGATCTCGTTGTTGGACTTGCCCTTGGGGTCAAAGTCGGAGCCGCCCTTGCCGCCGCCCATGGGAAGGGTGGTCAGGCTGTTCTTGAGGATTTGCTCCAGGCCCAGGAACTTGAGCATACCCAGAGTGACCGTCGGGTTAAAGCGCAGGCCGCCCTTGTAGGGTCCAATGGCAGAGTTGAACTCGACGCGGTAACCGCGGTTGACCTGAACCTTGCCCTGGTCGTCGACCCAGGGGACACGGAACATGACGATCCGCTCGGGCTCGACGAGGCGCTCAAGCAGGGCGGCCTCCTCGTACTCGGGATGGGCGTCGAGCGCCGGCTGGATGGTGCCGAGAATCTCGGTCGCGGCCTGGATGAACTCAGGCTGCTCGGGATAGCGGGCCTTGAGCTCTTCGAGAACTTTCTGCGTGTAGCTCATGCTTCCTCCAATTGATGGAAAAGAAAAGTGTCGTTCGAGGCGCCCCATGCGCCGCGAGCTTTATCGAGTATGGATAATATCGCACTGTTGCAGCGAAGTTTCGCATAAGCCGACGAGCAGATGTTTCGTTTTGATTACGATGCAGGTAGAAGCGTTTTTGAGTGCCCAACGCGCAAATCGCGTGTTTCGAAGCTGTTTCGTCCACATGTTCCAAACCACCACATTGGGCACCTTTGTGGTGGTGTTGGTGGTTAGAGGACGAGCTGATGGTAGTCGGCAGGGGTTATGCGGCCCTCGGTGGCGGCGCGGAAGGCGGCGAGCGCATCGCCCGAGAACGGCATGGCCCAGCACAGGCCGCAACCTGCGGTAATGGAGCCGGGCAAAGGCATAATGCGCCCGGGCACGCCGGCATCCAGGCAAAGCTGCTCGCACTCCATCACATCGAAGGTGCTGTCGAACGAAACGATAATCTTGCGCTCGTGGTCGAGGGCATCACCGGACGGGCCTTCGCGATGTGCCTCGCGATACGCCGCGGCGTCCGCTTCCTCTTCCGCAGTATGTCCACAGCCACCGCAGCCGCAGGTACAGGGCTCGGAACCATCGCAAGTGCAAGGCTCTCCCGTGTCGGGACAAATATCGTGAGACATGGCAACTCCAATCGTCTAGGCGAGTAACTCGGCCGCCGCAAACTCCTCGGGCGTATTGACGTTTTCGAAGCAGAGCGTCGAGCCCGCGGCCTTAACGATCTGCGGTTCATCTATATAACCAGCCTGAACGCGATTGATCAGGCAGCGAATGCGTTGGCGGTCGCAGGAGAGCAGCTCTTGGGCAACTGGCGCACATGCGTCACGGCGCCAGACGGCGCAAAGCGGCTCAATGCCACGCTCCTCGCGCGGCACGCACACGTCGAGCGCCTCAGCCTCAACACGATCGGCGAGCGCGCCGATGAGTTCCGGCGAGACAAACGGCATATCGCAAGCGACGATCGCCACGAACGGCAATCGCGCCGCGGCCAACGAGCTCGCGATGCCGCGCATGGCACCGGCGGGACCGTCGACGTCCATCACCACGCGGGGGCGCAGGCCATCAAACATAAGCTCCTCAAGGTAGGCAAGCTCGCAGGGGCGCGACGTCGTCACGACCAGCTCGCCGGCAACTGGCGCCAGCCGACCCAGCACGCGCTCGATGAGCGGCTCACCGCAAAACGCCATGCGCGCCTTATCGCAGCCCATGCGCGACGACATCCCGCCCGCTTGAACGACACAAGAAAGATCGGCCCGTCTTACGGTAGTCATACGGCAAACCACCCCCATCGGTATGCTCAAAACTCGACGCACGAAGCCAAATACCGTCGCCGATAAAGCGGGCGGCACGGCAAACCCATGCAAAAACAAAACAGCGCCTTTGCGGCACGCAGCAAGACCGCGAGCACAAAAGCGCTGGTAGCGTATGGCGGGAACGTATGTGAATCGAACACATCCAAGACGTTTTGCACGCCTCGCAACGGTTTTGAGGACCGCGGAGCCCACCGGAGCCCATCCGTTCCCAAGTGCGGCGGTATTTTACCAAACCGAGCGGGCCCCATCCCAAATAGACAAGCAAGAAGTTGCGGTGGAATAGTTCTTACTTAGGCTGCAAGACCCCAAACAGGAACTATTTCACCGCAACTGAGGAGGCGGGAGCGGGTAACCGGCCTAGCGCAGGGAGCGCAGGCCGCCGGCATCCTTGTCGAGCACCGTAAAGCGCACGGCATCCAGGTGCTCCAAGATGCTGATGGCGCGTTTGCGCGACACGCCCAGGGCCTCGCGCAGCACGCTCGTGGTGGCAGCGCCGCCGGCCGCCTCAATGGCGGCGGCGACGAGCTCACGCGCATGGGCCTCGGCAGCAGCGGACAGGGCAACGTCGCGCTCGACCTTAACGATTGCGCGGTTGAGGGAAAGCTCGCGCAGGGCACGCGTCATGGTGTCGCGGCCGAGCTGCAGCTGTTCGCCCACCTCGGGAAGCGCCGGTGCATCCAAGCCGGCCTCGTCAAGCAGCGCGACGATGCGCTCGCAAGCCTCTCGCACCACGCGTGCCGCCGCGGCGGCCGAATGCGGATCGAATACCTCGGCGCCCTCGGCGGCGCACACGCCACGCGAGCAGCCCTCGGCAATCAGAGCCGCGGCAACGGCTTCATCAGCGGCAGGCCACGCAGCATGGGCAACGGCACCGGGCGTAAAGCCCGTCTCCTTGGGAGCCGCCGCATGCATGGCTGACAGGGTCGCCGCCAGTGCATTCATCGCGGCGTCGAGCACGGAAGCATCTGCATACAGCGAGCCATCCGAGCCAGCAAGCGCGCGAGCAGCGCCCTTCGCCACCAACACGCGCAGTGCAGTATCGACCTCGCCGACGCCAAGATCCAAAGCCGCGGCAACATCAACCGCCGTAACCGGCAACGTCTGCAGCACCAGCCAAGCGCCCACACCGCCCGCGATATCGCCGGACTCGATCGCCGCATACAGCGCACGCTCTCCTTCGGCAAGCTCGCGCGAGCGACGGCAGCGCGAAAGCAGCACGCGCCCGCCGCCAATGAGCATCACGGGCGAATAGGACAGCACCACGACATGGTCCCCGGCACGTAGCGGCAGCGAGTTTTCCAAGCGCACCTGAACATTACGGGTCTCGCCCACCGCCATGGGGGCCTCGCCCTCCATAAGCATGATGCGGCCGACAACCTCGGCCGTACCCGCCATCACATGCACGCGCGCGCCCGACTCGAGCACACGCGGTTTAGCGCCCTCGCGGCCCAGGTAGGTAAACGTCATCATAAAGCGCAGCGTCTGGCCAAAACGGCCCTCCACGCCGAGCATCTCGCCGCGATCGAGCGCGGCGACAGCATCGCCCACCAAGTTGAGCGCCACACGCTGACCGGGCAACGCCTGCTGCGTGTCGCCATGCACCTGGATCCCGCGTACGCGGCAGACCGTGCGCGACGGCAGCGCGACGAGCTCATCGCCCACCGCAACCGGCGCATCGTGCAGCGTTCCCGTCACGACGGTGCCGGCGCCCTTGATCGTAAAGCAGCGGTCAATCGGCAGGCGCGGCGCGGCATCGCTCCGCTCGGCACGCTCGCGACAGGTATCCCAGCAGACACCCACCTGCTCGTCGAGCACCGCAAGCAGCCCGTCAATCCCCTCGCCCGTCTTAGACGACACGGGCACAATTGGCGCGCCCGCAAACACAGTACCCGACAAAAAGTCATCGACATCGAGCTCGGCAAGCTCGGTCATCTCGGCATCGGCCAGGTCACACATCGTCAGCGCCACCACCATATGCGTGACGCCCAGCAGCTCCAGCACATGCACGTGCTCGCGGGTCTGCGGCATCACGCCCTCGACGGCTGAGACCACCAGCACGGCAACGTCGATGCCCGTGGCACCCTGCACCATGGCGCGCAAGTAATGCGCATGGCCCGGCACGTCGACAAGGCCGACGATCTTGCCACTCGGCAGCGCCAGCTCGCCAAAGCCCAACTCCACCGTCATGCCGCGGCGACGCTCGACCTCAAGGCGATCAGGATTCTTGCCGGTCAGCGCCTCGATCAGTGCCGACTTACCGTGGTCAACGTGGCCCGCCGTGCCAACGATAACGGGACACTCCACCAGCGCCTGAACCTCACTCATCGAGCAATCGCCTTCTCAACGCATGCGGCAAGCGTCGACGCCGCCGTCTCGATATCGCGGTCGCCCACGAGCGTACGGACGTCAAACAAAATGCGATCGTGCGAGGCGCGCGTGACGACCGGCGTGTCGAAATCTTGGACGAGTGAGCGCTTGAGTGCGTCAACGGAAAGACGCTCATCGACAAGACGCACGGCAACGCACATGGTGGGCAGCTCGACGGTAGGCAGCGAACCGCCGCCGGGAGTCGACGACTCCTCGACGATCTCCACCTGAACGGCGCACAGGCAACCGGCCTTGTCGAGACCGGCGACCATACGATCGCGCAGCTTGCGGGCACGTCGCTCCAAATGGGTCTGCGGAAGCGTAAGCATGCTGAGCACCGGAATATCGCGATGGGCAACATCGGCGCCATCCATGTAGATACGCAGCGTGGCCTCGAGCGCCGACAGGGCCAGTTTGCCCGGGCGCAGGGCGCGCATAAGCGGATGTGACCCACAGGCCTGAACCAGGTCACGACGGCCCATGATAATGCCCGCCTGTGCTGCACCGAGAAGTTTATCGCCCGAGCACGACACCAAATCGAGCCCTGCCGAAACCGAAGCCGGCGTGGTTTCTTCGCCTCCGCGCACCAAGATGTCGTCGGGCAACAGCGCGCCCGACCCCTGATCTTCATAGAACAGCAGGCCGTGCTTATGGGCCAGTGCGGCGAGCTCCCGAGAGCCCACTTCCTCGTGAAAACCCTCGATGCGATAATTGGAAGGATGAACCTTGAGGATCATGGCCGTATCGGGCGTAATAGCTTGCTCATAATCTGCCAGGTGCGTGCGGTTGGTGGCGCCGACCTCGACGAGCTTGGCGCCCGAGGCCGCCATGACATCGGGGATGCGGAAGCTGCCGCCAATCTCGACAAGCTCGCCGCGGCTGACGATAACCTCTTTGCCCGCGGCATGGGTGGCAAGCACCAGCAGCACCGCGGCGGCATTGTTGTTGACCACGAGCGCGTCCTCGGCACCGGTGAGTGAGCGGATCAGCTGCGCGGCGTGCTCCTTGCGCGAACCGCGCGAACAGGTGTCCACGCTGTACTCGAGCGTGCTGTAGCCGCGCGCGACCTCGGCCACGGCCTTGGCGGCCGACTCCGCGAGCGGGGCGCGACCCAAGTTGGTATGGATGACCACACCCGTGGCATTAACCGCTGGGCGCAGGCTCGGCAGCGCGGAGCGGTGCGCACGCCACTCGATAGCCGAAGCCAGGTCACGCTTGGAACGCGGGGCGGCGCCGGCGCGAATGGCGGCGCGCTCCTCGTCAAGCTCGGCCGTGACGGCGGCATGGACCACCGCGTCGCAGGTCTCCCCTGCCGCCTTCACCACCGGCCACTCGGTGAGCAGCTCGTTGACGGAAGGAATGGCACGCAGACGGGCGCGCACCTCATCGGACATGTTCTGGCTATCGCTCATGTGCGGCCTTTCAAAACCAAAGGTGAATCAATCGTTCGAACGTCAAACTATCAGCCAATTCGATCGGCTGAGTCAATCAATCGTTATTATCCACGTGCTCCGTGATCTTTTCCACGCGAACGGCGTTTTCCTGGGTGAGCGCGGCACCTGTCAACGGATCCCAACGCAACGGCGTATGGTCGAGCGGGCCCACGCCCAAGGCTTGAGCGCCACCGACATCGGCGCCAAGCGAACGCCCGCCGGGGGCGGCCGACGTGAAGATGCACGCCGGATGCAGATAGGGCGTCGTCTCCACGCGCACGCGGTCGCGGCCCATATCGCTCACGAGCTCGACGATCTCGCCGTCGGCGATGCCCATGTGCGCAGCAGCATCGGCATTCATCTGCACGGCATCCAGGTCCGATCCAGCCTCGGCGGCACCTTGAGCCGCAAGCCTGCGCGAGGTGTGCGACTCAAAGGGACGGTTGCCACTAATGAGGCGAAACATCCCCGGGCCGGGCTCCACAATGGGCGCAATCCAGTTGGGCACACGACCCATGCCGACTCGTTCCCATACGTCGCTTGCCAGCGCAATTTTGCCGCCGGCAAGCGGAATCACCGGCTCACCCGTGCGCGACGGCAGCGCCACGCCCGTATCGGCCCAGCCGCGCTCCTTGAGCTCGTCCAGATCGATCCCAAAAGGCGCCACCTGGGCAGCCGTCAGATCGTCAGACGTAAACTGGAAATACTCGCCCACGCCACACGCCTGCGCCAGACCGGCAAAAATCTCCCGACCGGGACGTGTGCCGTCATGCTGCACGGGCAGCACGGCGTTGCGGTAGAACACGCGCGAATCGTTGACGCCCACGACCGTGCCCACACCGCGGTCGGCCTCCAGATACGTCACGTCGGGCAGCACGAAGTCAGAAGCACGCGCCGTCTCGGACCAACGAATATCAATCGTCACAAGCAAGTCGAGCTGCTGCAAAATACCCAACCAAGCCTGTGCATTGCCATAGCCCGCACCGGGGTTACTGGCATAGACGATGAGCCCACGCAAATCGCCGGCAAGAATCGACTGGCCGATGGTCGTGCACAGACCGCGCTCGGGGTCGACGAGCGGATAGCGTTCGGACCCCAACTTGGGCTCACGTGGCATCGACGGCGTCGCGAAACGCGCAGGGTCCAAATCGCCCAACGCAAGCGGTGTGGGCGGGTTGAGGGCACCGCCCGCATGTCCGATGCAGCCCAGCAGCACATCGACCAAACAGATAGCGCGCGCCGTCTGCGTACTGTTGGCATACGCGATACCGATGCCGCCATGAAAGCCCGCATCCACCACGGCGGCAGGCGCGGCGGCAGCCAGATCGCGCGCCGTGGCGACAATCTCTTCGGCCGGCACGTCGGACATCGACTCAGCCCACTCGGGCATCCAAGCACTGGCCGCCTGCGCCAGCTCATCAAAGCCCGTGGTATAGCGGGCAACGAACTCGTGATCGTACAGACCCTCGGCAATCAACACGTGTGCGATACCCAGCAGCAACGCCAGATCGCATCCGGGACGCACGCGGAGCCAGCGATCGGCAATAGCAGCCGAACCGCTGCGCCGAGGGTCAACCACGATGATTTTCGCCCCACGCCGGCGCGCGTCGTTGAGCGCATCGACCGACCCCATCGACGACGAATCCACCAAGGAACGCCCCAGGTACATGATGCAGTCGGTATGCGCAAGGTCGGAGGCGGGACTATAGCCCAGGCTGTGCTCCCAACCGGTAAGTCGGCTTACCTCGCAGGCACCGTCGGCACCGTACACGTTGGGCGAGCCCAGCGCATGCATAAAACGATAGGCCCAGTAGCGGTCGAACGAGGGCACGCCGAGTGTCATGCCCAGCGCACGAGGCCCGCGCTCGTCAACAATCCCCAAAAGGCGCTCGGCAATCTGGGCAAACGCCTCATCCCAGGAAATCGCATCAAACCCCGAGCCATCAGCTCGGCGGCGCATGGGATGCAAAATCCGGTCGCGCTCGTCAAACGGCATGTCCAGGCGATGCCGCCCGCGGGCGCACAGGGCACGCGCCGCGCACGGATGCCCCGGCACCGGCAACTCGGCCACCACGCGACCGTCCTCAACGCGTGCCGCAAAGGCGCAATCGGCATAGCATCCCCCGCATGCAGTCACCACGGCGCGACCGTCACGCTTCACAGCAGATGCCATCTCGATTACCCCTTTCATCAGCCAAACACAGCAGGCCAAAAGCCCGGCAACGAGTCCCGGACCCAAAAAGCCTCCCGCACGGCAACGCCCCGCGGGAGGCCCAACGTCAAACAGACGATACCTTACGCCTCGGACTTCTTGGCGTAGATAAACCAGTAGCCGAGCGCGACCAGAACCGCGCCGCCCACGATGTTGCCCAGCGTGGCAGCGGACAGGTTAAACGCAATGCCCGCGGCGTTGAGCGCATCGGCGCCGGCGACCTTGGCACCGTAGCCGCATGCATGCATCACGGCGCCCATGGGCAAAAAGTACATGTTGGCGACGCAGTGCTCAAAACCGCAGGCCACAAAGGCGGCGATGGGAAGCAGAATGCCCACGACCTTATCGACCACGGTCTTGCCGGCGGTACCGATCCACACGGCCAGGCACACAAAGATGTTGCACAGGATGCCGCGGAAGAAGATCGTCACCCAGTCGATCGTCACCTTGCCGGCGGCGACGCTCACCATGGAATTGGCGACCGCCTCGCCGTTGAGCTTGTAAATGCCGGCCATGTACACCAAAAAGACGATGAACAGGGCACCGACAAAATTGCCGACCCACACGACGACCCAGGCCTTGAGCATCTGAGCCAGGGTGATCTTTTTGCTCTTGAGCGCGCAGACCATAAGCGAATTGCCGGTAAACAGCTCGGCGCCGCACACCAGCACCAGCACCAGGCCCAGGCAAAAGCACAGGCCGCCCACGACGCGCTGGGCACCCCAGCCCAGCGTGCCGTCGCTCAAAAACACCGTAAAGAACAGGCCGCCGAAGGCGATAAACGCACCGGCGAACATTGCCAACAGAAAGGCCTTAGCGACCGGCAGGTTGGCCTTGGTCACGCCGGCGGCCTCGGTCTTGGCCTCGATCGCGGCGGGCGCCAGGCAATCGGGAGCGGGGTACTCCACCTTGGAATCTGCCATGTCAATCACTTCTTTCCTATTCAGCAGGGGCAAGCGCTGCTATAGCTCCTGCCCCAAGCGGACAAAGTGGGAAAAGTCGTTGGCGGCCACGGCGTCGTACACGGCGTCGACGGCCCCAAAGACCTCCGGGGACATGGGGTTATAGAACTCCGTATCGCCCGGCTGAATCCCTATGAAGACGATATCTTCGCACGATTGCTCAATCTCTTCGATCAGAATCGACAAGGGAAGCGAATGCGTGGTGAACATCGACTTGCGGGCCACATCACGTTTGTCGAGCAAGCGGATGGCACCGACGGGCAGCGCCATGTCAGAGGCATCGACCAAGACCAGGCGAGGCGGACGCTCGCGCTTGACCTCGATGATGTCATCCTCGGGCGTCTGACCGCCATCGATGGTGTACCAGCCGGCAATGGGCGCGTCCTCCATCTTTTTGGAGAGCACGGGGCCGGCGGCATCGTCGGCACGCAGCACGCTTCCCGCCGTGAGCACGATACCCGCAAACGGGGCGCCGTTCACACGTCCATCCACAACGCGACCCATTACTGCAACCTCCCCGTCAGATACACGCCCGACACATCGCGCACGCGCTCAACCAGATCGCGAAACTTCATTAAGAACGCGACCTGCTGGGCATGCAGGCCAAAGTCGTCGTCGAACACCGAGATGCCGGCCTTGGCCGAGCCGCGAAAACCGCGCTCGTCGAGCAGCATATCGCAGGCCTCGAGCAGCGACGGCACCGCCGCCTTGTCGAGCTGGCACTCGCCAAAGGAGCGGATGGCCTCGAACTTGGTCTTGGCCTCCCCCTCCGGCAACGCATCGACGAGCGAATAGAACACATCCACCGGCACCGACAGGCGCGGCTCAAAGCAGTCGAGCACGCCGGTGTGGTGGCCCACGGCGAGCGTGTAGTACAGCACGTCGCAGGCCTCCTGGGGAACGTCTTCCTCGGTCTCCACAAACTTACGCGTGAGCTCGTAAAAGACCACCTGGTCGGGCGCATGGCCCAGGCAGGGGTCGGCGACGCCCTCGGCGGCCTCGTCGCTTGCGCGCGAGGCATCGCCAAAAGAGCCGCCGAGCATACCGGGGCCCGCAAAGTAACCAGAGCGGTCCGTGAGTTCCATCTAACGGCCTCCGGCCAGCACCAGATCCTGCAGCGCCGAGTAGACCTCAACGCGGCGAGGATCGTCCTGCTTGTCGATGAGCAGCGCCATGGCACCGCGGATATCGCCCTTGGGCGCGCCCTCGAGCGTATCCATAAACTCGTTGGCCAGGTCGCGGCCGTAACGGTAGCCGCTCATGGCGCGAGCCTCACGCTCGATGGCCACACGCAGCTTGTACGGCACGCCGGGGTGCAGGATATCGGCCTGCTCGCCGGCGGCCTCCACCGTGGTCTCGGCATGGAGCTTTTGGTCCAGCAGGCCAAGTGCCATGGCAAAGCCGTAGACGGTCTGCGCGGGGCTGGGCGGGCAGCCGGGGATATAGACATCGACCGGCAAGATCTTGTCCGTGCCGCCCCAGACGCAATAGTTGTCGTAGAAGATGCCACCGGTGCAGCCGCACGCGCCATAGGACACCACGATCTTAGGATCGGGTGCGGCCTCAAAGGCGCGCAGGGCCGGCATGCGCATGGCACGCGTCACGGCACCGGTGTACAGCAGCACATCGGCGTGACGGGGCGAGGGCACGACCTTGATGCCAAAGCGCTCGACGTCGAAGACGGGCGTGATGGAACCGAAGATCTCGATCTCGCAGCCGTTGCAGCCGCCGCAGTCAACACGGTAGACATACACCGAGCGCTTGATCTTCTTAAGAAGGGTCGCCTTGGCTTTCTCGATGCTCTCGTCGAGCTCGATCTTGGTCGGGCGGTACTGAAGCCGCTCGGGCAAAAGCGTGGGTTCGGCCATGGTTACTCCTCCTTCGTATCAAAATCCATGATGATGCCCTCGACCGGCGCAGGACCGGCGGGAATCTCGGGCGCATCGGGGTTGAGCTCGCGGTCGATATACTCCGGGTTCACGCCGTGGCCGCCCAGATACTCCATGCCGGGGCCCTGGGGCTCGCCGGACGCAAGCGTCTCGTTGGCAGCCATGCCGTATGCGTTGCCGGTCTTTACGGCCGAGGCGGCGCGCAGGGCGTCGAGCTCGCGCTTGCACTCCTGGCACATACCGACGGTACGGGCGGCCTGCTCGGCCTCCATGCCGCCGGCCTTTTGCAGCAGGCGCTTGGCGTAGTCGATTTCCTTGTGCGGGGCAAACGGCTTGCCGCAACGCGAGCAATGCTCGAGCGTATAGACGCTCTTGCTGGTGAGGTCATCCTTGCTCATGACGGCCAGTTCAAACTCCTCGGTGAGCTTGATGGCCTCCATGGGGCAGGCTTCCTCGCAGCGGCCGCAAAAGATGCAGCGGCCGTAGTCGATCGACCAGGTAATGGTATCGGCCGCAAGGTCGGTGTCCATGCGAATGGCATCGGCCGGGCACGCCACGCCGCAGGCACCGCAGGCGATGCAGAGCTCGGCATTGTGCTCGGGCTTGCCGCGCATGTCCTTGTTGGTGGGAAACGGCGCAAACGGGTACTTAACCGTCGCGTCGCCGGCCTTGGCGTTAACCTTCCAAAGCTTCAGCATATTAGAGCGCCTCCTCATCGAGCGGAGCGGCCATGGTGCCCTCGCCCGCAAGCGGCGACTTGTCGCGCCAGACGTTCTCGAACTGCTCCTTATCGAGCACGTGGTCGCGCTTGGCGGCGACATCGGTCACCGTCACGCGGTCGGTGCAGGAGTAGCACGGGTCGAGCGAGCCGACGATCAACGCAGCGTCACCCACGGTGTTGCCGCGGAACATGTAGCGCAGGACCGGCCAGTTGCTGTACGTGGCGGCCTTGGCGCGCCAGCGGTAGCACTTCTGGTTGTTGCCGAGCATGGCCCAGTGCACGTCCTCGCCGCGCGGCGCCTCGGTGGCGCCGATGGCGTACTTGTGCGGGGTGTACTCCCAATCCGTGGTGAGGATGGGGCCCGACGGGCAGTTCTCGAGCATGGTCTCGATCATGTCGATCGAATCATAGACCTCCTGGATGCGAACGGCGGTACGGCCGAAGGCATCGCAGGTGTCGGCCGTGGCGGCGTGCATCTTTTGGACGTCCGGATCGGCGTAGCCGTCGAAGGGATGGTCAAAGCGCACGTCGCGGGCATAGCCCGAGCCACGCATGAGCGGGCCGACCGGCGAGAAGTCGCGTGCGATCTTGCGATCCAAGATGCCGATGCCACTCGTACGCTCAATGAAGTTGGGCGTGGAGAGCAAGACGTCGACGAGTTCCTGAACCTCGGAGCGCAGCTGGTGGATGGTCGTGAGCGTGGAGAGCTTCTGCTCGGCCAAAATGTCGCGACGCACGCCGCCGATCACGTTGAGGCCGTAGGTCTTGCGGTGACCGGAGAGTTTCTCGGCCAGGTCCATGGACTTCTCGCGGACGCGGAAGAACTGCTGGAAGCCGGAGTCGAAGCCCGTGTAGTGCGACGCCAGGCCAATGTTGAGCAGATGCGAGTGCAGACGCTCGACCTCGAGCATGATGGCACGGATGTACTGGGCGCGCGGCGGGACATGAATGCCCTGGGCGCGCTCGACGGCCTCGGCATAGGCCACCGAGTGGGCGCAGCCGCAGATGCCGCAGATGCGGTCGGCGAGGAACGTCACAGCGTCATAGTTCAGGCGCGTCTCGGCGACCTTCTCCATGCCGCGGTGCACATAGAACAGACGGTAGTCGGCGTCGACGATCGTCTCGCCCTCGACGAACAGGCGGAAGTGGCCGGGCTCGTCGGAGGTAATGTGCAGCGGGCCCATGGGGACGAGCGTGGTCTCCTTGCCCTTGGTGTCGGCCAAGAACTCGTAGTTTTCCATGTCGCTCGCAGGAGCGGGACGGAAGCGGTAGTCCATGGAGTCCTTGCGCAGCGGGTACAGGCCGCTGGGCCAATCGTCGGGAAGCACCAGGCGGCGACGATCGGGCAGACCCTCGGGGATCAGGCCGAACATATCGCGCAGCTCGCGCTCGCCCCACACGCAGGCGGGGACGAACGGCGTCACGGACGGGAACGTCATCTTGGCGGGATCGACCTCGGTGCGGACGGTCACCCAGCCGGGATCCTCCCCCTCCATGGAGATGACGTAGTACACGGCGTAACGGCCGCACAGGCTGCGCTCATCGTTGCCGATGATCACGGGAATCCAGCCGTAGCGCTCGTAATACAGGTAGTGGACGGCCTCGGGCAGCTTGTCCTGCTTGACGGTAATCGTCAGCTGGTCCTCGCACTGCCACTCGACCTTCTCGATGCAGCCCGGAACGGCGCGGCGCAGGGCCTCGACATGGCTCTCGCAGCGACGGGCATACACCTTGTTCTCAGTTTCAATCATTCGTTACTCCACCTCGCTCTGAGCGGTCTCGGTACCGAACACAGCGCGGTACATCGGCGTCGCGTGAAGTTCCTCGGTGCTCTGCTCGAGCACGATGCCGGTCGCGGTCTCCACACCGTGCACGAGAGGCAGCGGGGTGGCGATGCCAAACCACAAGATCATGACAGCCAGGATGATTTCGGGGATAAGCATGAGCGCCGGGGCCTCATGCTTGCCCATGCCCTGGGGCGCATGACCGAATACCGACTTGAGTGCGATGCGGGTGAGCGCGGAGATGGCCACGGTAAGACCGAGGGCGACCACGACGACCAGCCACATGGGACCGGCGGTAACACCGGCGACAAAAGTCAGGAACTCGGAGATAAACATGCCAAAGGGTGGGAAGGCACCAAGACCGAGCAGCGCCAGGATGGCGAGCGCGGCGGTTGCGGGGGCAACCTCGACGACGCCCTGGATCTTGGCCAAGCTACGCGTGCCAAAGGCGTGCTGGATGTTGCCGGACACGCAGAAGGCAAGCGTCTTGGTAAAGCCGTGGAACACGCAGTGCAGCAAGGCCGCGGCGATACCCAGCGGGCCACCGATACCCAGGCACAGGGCGATAACGCCCACGTTCTCCACAGACGAGTACGCAAAGCGGCGCTTGAGGTCGTCCTGGCGGAACATCGAAAGTGCCGCCACCAAAATGGACAGCGTGCCGACGATCAGCAGCAAAAGTTGCGGATACTCGGCGCCCACGGCCTGGATGGTAAAGCCGTAGAAGCGCATGATCACAAGCATGGCGCACTTAAGCAGCACGCCCGAAAGCAGGGCCGAGACAGGGCTCGGGGCCTGGGAGTGGGCATCGGGCAGCCAAGTGTGCATGGGGAACAGGCCGGCCTTGGTGCCAAAGCCGATCACGATAAACGCAAAGGCGAGGCGCATGAGCGTCGGGTCGAACTGGTCGGCATACGGCAGCACGCACGACAGGAATGCGGCCTCGTGGGCGTTGGGAATCACGTCGGCGGCGTTGGCGTAGATCAGCAGCGTACCGAACAGGCCGAAGGCCACGCCGGCGGTGCAGACCATCGCATACTTCCAAGAAGCCTCGAGGGCCGTCTTGTTCTTGTAGATACCCACCAGGAACACGGTGGAAAGCGTGGTTGCTTCCACGGCGGCCCACGTGAGGATCATGTTGTTGGACAGGCACGCGAGCAGCATGGTAAACACGAACAGACTAAACAGTGCAAAATACTGCTTGGCGCGCTCGGCGGGCATGGAGCCCTCCTCGATATCGGCCTTTACATAGGGCAGCGAGAACAGCCCCGTAAGAAAACCGATAAAGCCGATGAGCAGCACAAAGATGGCGCCCAGCGAATCGAGGTGGAACCACAGGCCAAGAGCGCTCGCGGTTTCGCCGCTCATAAGGACGTCACCGGCCGTCATAATCGACAGCACCAGGACGGCTGCGACGGAGACCAGGTTGAGACCGGCAAACACGTTATAGGACGTGTTCTTGGGCAAAAACGCCATAACCAGCGAGAACACCAAAGGAGTCGCGAGCAGGGCGAGAATCAACGTTTCCATGGACTACCCCCTCAGCTCGGACAGGTCGCGCGCATCGAGCGAGTGGGAGTCGTCCCAAATGCGACGCACGACGATGGACATGATGATGACGGCAAAGATGGCGTCGGTGGCGATACCGATCTCGATGATCTCGGGAGCGGTGGGGGCCAAAAGCGCGAGCGTCACGTGGCTGCCGTTTTCCATAAGGCAGTAACCAAAGATCTGCTTCATGATGTTGCGCTGCGAGATGATGCAGGTGAGGCCCACAAAGAAGTGAGCGAAGCTAATAGCGAGCGCAGGCGTTGCGACCTCGGCCGTGGGAAGGCTGATCTGCGTCACGACGGCAAAGCAAATCGCGACCTCCACGGCGATGATGCAGATGGCCCACGCGGGCTTAAGGCCGGCCTTGAGTGATGCGTCGCTCGGCTCGCCCATCTTCTTGTATGCGCGGTTGAGGATATAAGGGACCAGGACGACCTTGGTGATAAAGGCAGATCCGGCCCACATAAGCAGCTCCTGCGCACCGGTGGTGGCACCGAGCGTAGCGAGCAGCCCCACGAGCACCAGCGACTGCACCGCATACCAGTTGATGGCATGTTTGATGTTCTTGGAGACGACCACCATGGTGGACGTGACGATCAGAAGGCCGCCAAGGATGTTGACGATCGAATAACCCATGTCGTTCTACCTCCTAACCGATCCAGCTGGCCGAAAGCGGGCCGCTGACGATGACCATGATGATGAGCACGATGAACACGAACGCCATCGCACGGGGAAGCGGGGCTCCCGCAGCGACCTCTTCGCTCGGCTCGCCGGGCAGGCAATAGCCCATCCACTTGAGGAACCAGGCGAAGGTGGCGACGGTCTCGGCGACCATGATGCACACGAGCACCAGGATCGCGACGTTGCCGGCACCTACAGAAAAGCCGCCGGCGATGATCTGGAACTTCGAGAAGAACGTGTTCATGGGCGGCACGCCGGCAATAGCGAGTGCCGCGACACCGAAGCCCACGCCCGAGATCGGGTACTTCTTTACGATGCCGCGAAGCTTGGGCAGCATACGCGTGCCGAGCGTAAAGGAGAACGAACCGGCGATCAGGAAGAACAGCGTCTTGGCGAAAGCGTGGTTAAAGATGTGGCAGACGGCGCCATCGAAGGCCAGCTGGCTGCCAAAGACCGAAAGGCCCAGACCAAAGAACACATAGGAGAGCTGGGCGATCGTGGAGAAGGCCAGCAGACGCTTCATGTCCTTTTGCGGCAGGTACATAAGGAAGCCAAAGAGCATGGTGACCATGGCGTCGATAATGGCGACCCAACCCACGATCTCGGGGATCTCGCCGGCAGAGACGAGTGCACGCGCGAACACGCACACGCCGACCTTAACCATCGAGGCGCCATGCAGGTAGGCCGAAACAGGCGTCGGCGCCTCCATGGCCGAAGGCAGCCACATGTACATGGGAACCTGTGCGGACTTGGCCCAGGCCGCAAACAGCACGAGCAAAAGGACGATAGCCTTGAGCTTGGCGTCGAGGCCGGCAATCGCGGTAATGGCGAAGGTACCGGTATGGGCAAACACGATGGCGGCGCCCAGATACAGGCCGAGCGCACCGATATGCGTAATGATCAGAGCCTTCATGCCGGCCTTCTTGGCCGTAGGCGTCATGTAGTAGCTAATGAGGCCCCAAGAGCACGCACCCGTGATCTCAAAGAACACGAGCTGGCCCAAAAGGGTCGAGCTGTACACGAGACCGGCCATGGCGCCGATGAAGGTCGCGAGGTACGCGTAGAAGCGACGACGCGGTGCGTCGGGATGCTCACGGTTATTCTCGCTCATATAGGGAATCGAATAGATCACGACAAGCAGGCCGATACCCACAAAGGCGGGCGCGAGCAGCGTGCTCATGCGATCGAAGGTGAATCCCATGACGAGGGTCTGCCCAAACGAGATCAGGGGGACCTGCGTGTCGGGCATGCCGGCGCCAGCGAAATTCGCGGCGAGGGCGATGGTGCAGACCGTCGAGACGGCGGCACCCAAAACGCTGAACCACTTGGCGTACGGACGGGGGAACAGGGCGACGAGCACCGAGGCCACCATCGGGGCCGCGATAGCGACCAAGCCGAGAAGGGACAGACTGACTGCAAATGACATTGTTTCTCCCTTCTCCTACACGCCGACGACCACGAAGACAAACGCCAGAACGGCGATGCCCACGACGGCCCAGGTCTGATTGCCAAGCACCTTAAAACGCGAGCGCGAGCAGGAGTTCTCGATCACGCCGCATACGACAAAATCGATCAGGCACTTCACCAGGAAGATGACTGCACCCAGAACAGCGGCGGCGCCCACGGTCGCAGGCTCGCCCCAGGGGACGAAGATCGCGCAGAACCAGGCGACGACCAGGACCTGCTTCATGGACATGGCGAGCTTGGCAATCGCAAGCGACGGGCCGGAAAGCTCGGCGAGCGGGCCCTCCTGAAGCTCCTGCTCGGCCTCGGCCTGATCAAACGGCAGCTTGCCGAGTTCCATGTAGCAGGCAATCGCAAAGGCGATGCCGGCGAGGATTACGGCGACCGGCGCGTCGATGGCGCCCGTCATGATGTGCTGACCCATGGTGGCGATGTCGGTGGAACCGCACACCAGGGCGGCGGCAAACAGCGCCAGCAGCATGGACGGCTCGATGAGCACGCTCATGAGCAGCTCGCGGACGCCGCCGATACCGGCGTAGGCGTTGGACGAATCCACGCCGCAGAGGGCGAAGAAGAAGCGGGCGAGCGCCAGGCTGTACATGATGGTGATGGCGTCACCAAAGACCGGGATGGGGCTTTGCGCCGTAAAGAGCGGCAGGCCCATCGCGAGCATAAAGGCGACGGCGAAGAACAGCGGCGGCATAATGCGCAGCGCAAAGCTCCCGTCCTCGCTCTGGGACTCGGGGCGCGCAAAGAGCTTGGCCAGGTCGCGATAGTCCTGCATGATGCTGGGGCCGCGACGGTTGTGCATCTTGGCGCGGATCACGCGGCCGAGACCGGAGAAGAACGGCGCGACGGCCATGACGACCACGCCCTGCAGAACGGCAAGTACGATGTTGTTCATGCTCTCCCCTCCTTAACCCATTTGCACGGCGAGCACGAGGAACACCACGAGTGCCGCGACGATGTAGCAGATATAGATGCTGTAGTTGCCGCCCTCGAGCTTAGTCGCGAGGTCGGCGAGCTTCTCGACACCCTTATGCGGGGCATCGACGAGAACCTTGTCGGGTACGGGCTCCACAGCCTCGGCCACACCGGTGAGCTTCTGGAAGAAGTGTGCGATGGACCAGCAGACGGCCGTGCAGCGGTCGCGCAGCGTGTAGAGCGGCTGCATAAACCAGGACACCTCGGAGGCAAAGGTCGTGGCCACGACGGGCATATGCTCGTTGGGAGCATAGCCGCATGCCCACGGCTGGGACTTCTGCACCTTGCCGACGGTCTTGAGCTTGCGATAACCGCAGGCAAGGCCGACGAGCACCACGAGCGCAATGGCGATCGCGGGCGTGGAGGTGGCAGCGCCGGAGTACTGGTTCATGAGCTCCATGCCCTCGGCGGCAAACACGCCACCGTACGGATGCAGCACGGACGCGGCGACATCGACCAGCACAGGCGCGATCACGGGAGCGCCAATGCCCAGCACGACGCAGATGGCCGCAAGCAGCCCCTGCGCAAACACCATGGGGGCGGGAACCTCCTTGGCATTGGCCGCGGCCTCGGAGCGGGGCGCGGAGGCAAAGGAGACACCATAGGCCTTAACGAAGCACGTGACGGCCAGAGCGCCGGTAATGGCAAGCGCGACGGCAGCGAACACGGCCACGATCATGACGGCCTTGTCGCCCTGCATGGCGGCGTTAAACAGCGACTGGTAGGTAAACCACTCGGACACAAAGCCGTTGAAGGGCGGGATGGCCGAGATGGCAAGCGCGCCAATGAGGAAGCAGATGGCCGTTGCCGGCATACGACGGAACAGGCCGCCCATCTTCTCCATATTGCGCGTACCCGTGGAGTACAGCAGCGCACCGGCGCCCAAGAACAGCTCGCCCTTAAACATCGCGTGGTTAAACGTGTGGTAGAGGGCGGCCATCAGAGCCAGGACGGCGATGCCGACCGAGTTGAGCGCCATGGCGGCCATGGAGGCGCCGACGCCGAGCAGAATGATGCCGATGTTCTCGACGGAGTGATAGGCCAGCAGGCGCTTGATATCATGCTCCTGCAGGGCGAAGGCCACGCCGAGGACCGACGAGATCGCACCGAAGACCATGACCATAAGGCCCCACCAGACCTGAACGCCCGAGGCGGAGAGCAGGTCGAGACCAACCTTGAGGATACCGAAGATACCGATCTTGATCATGCCGCCGGACATGAGGGCCGACACGTTGGACGGCGCCTCGGGATGTGCCTTGGGCAGCCAGCCGTGCAGCGGAATGATACCGGCCTTGGCGCCAAAGCCAAAGAAGGCGAGCACGAAGCACACGGATGCGACCGCGGGGCTAAACTGCGTGGCGCGGAAATCCGCAAAGGCAAACGAGCCGCCGGCGAAGTTGGTCATGGTGAGGAAGCTCGCCATGATGAGCACAAAGCCCACGTGCGCGATCACAAAGTAGAGCCAACCGCCATGGATGGAGTTCTCGTTCTCCTCGATCACGACCAGGAAGTACGAGGTCAGCGACATGAGCTCAAAGGCGACCAGGAACCAAAACACGTTGTCGGCGGTGATGACGAGCATCATGGACGCCACGAAGGTGTTAAAGAAGAAGCCGGCGCGGCCCTTTTTGCCCGGGTACTCATCAAAGTAGTTGAGACCGTAGATCGAACCGGCAAACGCGAGCACCGAGATGAGCGCCACGAACAGGCCGGACAGCTGATTGAGCAGCAGCTGGAAATGGGCAAACGGGAAAAACACGATGGTGTCGACCGACGTGACATTGCCCAGCACGGCCTGGATACCGGCCACAAACGAAAGCACCGCGGCGACGGCGCCGATAAGGCAGCCGGCGGTCTTGGCGGCGTTATCGGCCTTGATCAGCAGAACCGAGGCGAGCGCACCGATGCACGAGACGGCAAGCGATGCGATAAACAGCGTCATGCTATCCATTGTTTACGCTCCCTTCTGCTTTCTCGGACAGGCCCTGGGCCACAGCGGTAACGTCGACGACCGGACCGTTTTCGATCGAGCGCAGGCGCTTGGCCTCGTCGAGTTCGCGATCGGCCGCGCCGCCCATGACGGTCAGCGCCTTGGTGGGGCACGCCGCCACACAATGCGGGCCGTCCGGATCGAAGGCGCACAGGTCGCACTTGACAGCGCAGGTGTACTGGCCGGGAGCCCACGTAAGCAGGCTGCTCAGGGACTTAGGATACGAAGGCGTCGGGTCGCACATGCCTGCGACACCGGCGATAGACGTGCCATCGGGATGGATGGCTCCGAAGGGGCACGCGATGGCGCACAGCCTACACCCGATGCACTCCTGCTCCTTGACGTGGATGCGATCGCCATCGTGCTCGATGGCATTCACCGGGCAAACCTCGGCGCAGGGGGCACCCTCGCAATGGTGGCAGGCAAGGGCGGCCGAAATACCGCCGGTCTTCACGAGCGCCAGGCGCGGCGTATCCTGAAGACCCTGCATCCGGTGGGCGTCGGCACAGGCGGACTGGCATGTTCCGCAGCCGATGCACCTCTCCGGGTTGATGTCGATGAAGCGGTTCATCCCCACTTCCTTTCAAAATAACGGGCCGGGCTCCCGAACGTACGGGACGCCCGGCCCAAAAAGCCAACGAGAACGGGACTACACGATTTGATTCACGTGCGTCTCGTCGTCGAACTTGGCGGCGCCAGGCTCAACGTCCTGGGGAGCGGCGGCGTCCACCAGAGCCTGCTTGAGCTCGGTGTACTGACGCTCGACCTCGCCCTCGGCCCAGACCTGGTCGGCGATAGCGTCGACCTGGCAGGCGGAGAACTTGTCCTCGGGCGTATGCGAGACCGGGTCGACCTTGTGCATGGTCAGCTCGTTGCACTTGCCGATCCACCACTGGTAGGTCATATAGACCGTGCCCTTGTTGATGCGGTCGCTTATGTCGGCGCGGCTGTATACCTGGCCGCGGCGGCTGTGGATCGAGACGATGTCGCCATTCTTGATGCCGCGCGCCTGGGCGTCCGCGGGATTCATGCGGACAAAGCCGGGCTCGTCGGCGAGCAGCGCCAGCGTCTTGCAGTTGCCGGTCATCGAACGGCAGCTGTAGTGGCCGACCTCGCGGACGGTGCACAGGATGAGCGGGTACTCATCGTCGGGAAGCTCGGAGGGCGCCTCCCAGTCGTGTGCCATCAGGTTGGCGCGGCCGTCCTTGGTGGTGAACTTGCCACCAGCGAACATGTCGGGCGTACCGTGGTCGTTCACATCGGTGCTCTTGACGGGCCACTGGGCGTAGCCGCCCTCGGGAGCCATCTTCTCGTAGGTCGCACCCACAAAGTTGGGGCACAGGCTAATGCACTCGTTCCAGATCTGCTCGGTGTTGTCGTAGTGCATGGGATAGCCCATGCGCGTGGACAGGTCCGCGAAGATCTCCCAGTCGTGGCGGCACTCGCCCTTGGGCGGAACAGCCGCGTCAAAGTGCTGGAAGCTACGGTCGGATGCGGTAAAGACGCCCTCGTGCTCGCCCCAAGAGGTGGCAGGCAGGATGACGTCGGCGAGCATGGTCGTCTGCGTCATAAAGATGTCCTGGCAGATGAACAGATCCAGCTCGGAGAGCGTCTTGCGCATACCGGCCGAATCGGGCTCGGTCTGCACCGGGTCCTCGCCGTAGTTGTAGAAGCAGTGCACCTTGCCCTCGTCGACCAGGTGGCCCAGGTCGGTGAGCTTGTAGCCCTCCTCGAGCGGGAGCTTTTCCTCGGGCACGCCCCAAGCCTTGGCAAACTTGGCACGCACTGCCGGGTCGGTGACTTTCTGGTAGCCAGGGTACAGGTTGGGCAGCATGCCCATATCGCAGGAGCCCTGGACGTTATTCTGGCCGCGCACGGGCGCGAGGCCGGAGTTGGGTTTGCCGATCTGGCCGGCAACGCAGGCGATGGAGGCGATGGTGTGCACCGTCTTCAGGTTCTGCTTCTGCTGGCATACGCCCATGCCCCAGCCAATGATGGCAGAAGGCTTCGCCGTGGCGTACATCTCGGCAGCTTGGTGGATCAACGCGGGCTCGACACCCGTGATGTCCTGTACGGATTCGGGAGTGTAGTTCTTGATGGTCTCCCACCACACGTCAAAGCCGTTCGTGTGCTCGGCGACGAATTCCTTGTCGTAGAGGCCATCGTTGACCAGACAGTTGGCAAAGGCGTTGAGGAACGCAACATTGCAACCGTTCTTGATCGGAAGGTAGAGATCGGCGATACGCGCGGTTTCGATATGGCGCGGGTCGGCGACGATGATCTTGCAACCCTTTTCTTTGGCTCGCACGATACGCCTTGCGACGATGGGGTGCGAATCGGCAGGGTTATAGCCGAAGAGGAAAATGCAGCCCGCATCCTCCATACCGGGGATGGAGCATGACATGCAACCTGAACCAACCGTGTCCATCAGACCGAGGACAGTAGGGCCGTGTCAAGTACGGGCGCAGTTGTCCACGCTGTGGGTGCCGATGCACGCACGCGTAAACTTCTGCATGACGTAGTTCGCCTCATTGCCGCCGCCTCGCGAAGAGCCGGTGGTCATGACAGCGTTAGGACCATATTCGTCAATTATGGCCTGCATCTTAGATGCGGTGAAATCCAGTGCCTCGTCCCAGCTTACGCGCTCAAGATCCGCGCCCTTGGTGCGACGGATCATCGGGTGCAGTACGCGAGGAGTCAAGATCTTGGTGTCGTTGATGAAGTCGTAGCCGCTCATGCCCTTAAGGCACAGCTCGCTCTGGTTGGTGATGCCGTTGAGCGGTTCGGTACCCACGACCTGGCCGTTTTGGACCAGGAGGTTAAACTGGCAACCGGCGCCGCAGTACGGGCAAATCACTTTATGCTTCTCCATGACACCCTCCTTCCTTTCTCTGCTACCGAATACTCGGTTCTTATTTGACAATCATTGGGCCTGTATGGCCGGCCGTTTACGCCTCGTTTTCGATGGTGGCGCGGGCACGCTCGGCAGTCAGTTCTGCCAGGCGCTCCTCGTCTACCAGGGTGAGGCCCTTGGTCGGGCACGCCTCGGCACACGCCGGACCGCCGGGACGGTCCACGCACAGGTCGCACTTGAGCACGAAGCTCTTGGTCTGCGAACCCACGCGCACGTCACCCATCAAGACGGGGACCTGCGTGGTCGCCACGCTCACGGCGCCAAAGGGGCATGCCATGACGCAGCTCTTGCAGCCGATGCAGTTGTCCTCGTTGACGCCGATACGATGGTTCTTTGGATCAAAGAACAAGGCGCCCGTAGGACAGGCCTTCGCGCACGGAGCGTCCTCGCAGTGGTGACATGCCACCGGCGCGGAGATCTCGTAGGTGCGCGTTACGCGCAAGCGAGGTGCGGCGATGTTGCCGGGAATATCGTGTGCCTCGATGCACGCCGCCATACAGGTTTGGCACCCAATGCAGCGCGAAGAATCGGCTACGACTCGTTTATTGCCCATGTTGTTCACTCCCTCCTGAATCCCATGCCGGAGAGACCCTGTCGACGTTGCCCCGGACCGCCCGTGGTCCGGCATCGACGTATCGAGCACATGCGGCGAAACAGGCACTTCGATAGAATTCCTCCAACGATATACAGGTTGAATATACGCAGTTGCAGGGGGCAAACTTGAGCATAACCCCTGCAATACGGGTGTATTGCAGGGGTTTTGGCAGGTTGGAATTATTCTCGATAGGATATAAAGGTGAGTGTATTACACGCGTACGTTCGAGAGAGATTTCACGCCCGTTTCTAAAGGATGTAGTACGTTTGTAATATTGTTCACACTCAATTACTCGAGTGCAATAAAGTAGTCATTATAAAATTGGCTATTATTAGCCAATACTGTATTTGACTATTCATATTGCCCGCTCATTAAGGGAGGCCAGTGATGTCATCGACGCAAAAACGAGCCATCCTGCAGGTGCGCATTCGCGAGGAAGACAAACAGCATGCCGAGCGCCTCTACGACGCCATGGGCACATCGCTTGCCGAGGCCGTTCGTCTTTTTGTCGCGCAAAGCATTTTGATGCGCAAGCTCCCCTTTCAGCCGGTCGCCGTGCGCTCAAAGGACGGCACCGCCGCCTATGGATCGCTCAAAGCATACGGAGATCCCAATCGCCGCGCCGAGGAGCGCAATGCCTGGATTGAATACCTTGCCACGGAAAGCGACGATTCGATTTTGGGTCCCGAGGAAGTAGATATCCATGAGTAGCACCATCATCGACGAGACCGTCATCCTACGCTACCTGCTCAACGACGACGAAGTTCTGTCACCGCGCGCCGCCAAGGTCATCGCCACGCGCACCGCTCGCGTCTACCCCGAGATCATCACGCGCGTCGTGGTCACGCTGTGCGACGTCTATAAGGTTCCCCGCGCTGAGATTGCTACGGCCATGAGAAGGCTGCTCGATGACGTCATGGTCGACGAGCCCACCGTTGTCGCCCTTGCCGTCAAACTCTTTGGCAAGACCCATATGGACTTTACCGACTGCCTCCTCGCAGCCCGAACCGCCATCTACAACGATGATGTCGTGAGCTTTGGCAAGCCCATCATTCAAGGCATGATCGATTACCGCCGCAAGCGCCAAACCGCTGCCGAAGTCCGCGACCGCGCCGCCGAAGCCCGCAGCCGAAGCACCGACTCCACCATCGACAAACTCCGCCACCGCCCTCGCAGCTAGCCGGCAGGCAACGGCATCGCCCGCCTCTCAGCCCCATCCCCTCCTAAGTTGCGGTGAAATAGTTCCTGGATTTAGGCTTATTCGAGCTTTTCAGGAACTATTTCACCGCAACTTTCTGTAAGGGTGGTTTTTAGTGCCGCCGAGGGGCACTAATCAACCGTTTGCCGATATGTTTGGCTCCGACTCATGGCTCTGACCTGCCCCGTCAAGCTTTTGGTCAGTTCATGGCAAGGTCTGGCGGACCAAATATGGGATAGCGTAGTGTCATTCACTCCCCCTCGAGACCATGGGGTCGAAAATGAGTCATGATAAACGCTGTTCCAAATCGCAAGCAGAGCTATTCTTCCGGTTATTCGAGGCCCATCATGGCGGGCATCTGTTTGTAGCTACCAAAAAATGGGACGAACGCTGTGCCTACGCGCTCATGCAAAAAGAAATGATTATTCGACTCTACAACCATGTCTACGCTGACCCCGCGTATTGGAATGACCTCGGCGTCGAAGATCGCATCTTTCAATTGGCATCCGCTATTGCGGTCGTTGAACCGGATGCCATGTTTTGTGGAGCAACGGCGGCACTGCTCTATGGCGTCGGTTCTGCATATTCGCTTCTCGACAAGGTGCAAGTGCTGCTGCCGCGTTCCACCAGACGCGATATGTACGAATTCGTTGAATACCGACGCTGGCGGCCGGGCGACGTATGGCAGCTCGGCCCGTTTACGTTAACGAATCCATATCGCACGGTGGTCGACATCGCCCGAACGAGCGCTTTTCGATATGCACTAGGCTATGTCGACGGGTTGGCTCGTGAGTACGGTGTCGAGCGTGAAGAATTGCGTGCATATGCACAAGCGAACTGTCGCGGACTGCACGGCATTACGCGCGCATTTGGCGTTTTTGAACACATGGATGGCAGATCGGATAACGGTGGAGAATCCGAAGCACGCGCGGCAATGATTCTGGCGGGAGTTGCCGCTCCCGAACTTCAGGTTGAAATCACTCGACCGGGAAACGCCGGCTATTATTTGGCAGATTACGGCTGGCAGATGCCAGACGGCTCTTGGATGCTGGCTGAGCTGCATGGACTAGGCAAGTTTGAGGACAATGCCCAAAATGATCCGGAACATACTGCGGCAAAAACCTATCGAGCTGCCCTCGTGCGCGACGCGAACCTGCGTGCCATGGGCCACAACGTCATTCATTTCAAGCTCTCAAACACCTACGATGTCAAAGCGTTCGGCTCCATGATGCGCGGCTACGGTATACCAACCACAAAACCCTACACAGACTCCTAACCGGCTGCCCTCATCTTCTCGACAACAGAACCCATCATCGACCCAGCCCGCTCGGCCTCAATAAGTTGCGGTGAAATAGTTCCTAGATAACAGCTTTTGCGGCTAATCCAGGAACTATTTCACCGCAACTTAGGAGGGGATGTGGGGTCCCCGGCATGTATATGAAAACGGCTCTGGCACCAAATGGAGCCAGAGCCGTTCGTCTATCCTATGGAGCGGGCGACGGGAATCGAACCCGCGTCATCAGCTTGGAAGGCT
>DXLQ01000040.1:0-14323 GCA_019414685.1 Collinsella sp.
GCCTTCATGGCCTGGTAGCCGATGCTCAAAAACGTGACGCCCACAAACATGTACAGGTCGTTGAGGCCTAAACCAATCACCGACAGGATGGTGAAGATCGTGAACTCGCGCTTGCGGCTCATGCCCTCGCGATGGTCGAACACGTACTTCATGCTGAGCCAGTAGTTAACTACGACGGACGTGGTAAACGAGATCGTGGTGCTCATCAAAAAGTCGAGGTGGAACAGCTCGACGAGCGCAATAAGCATGCCCCAGTCGATGCCAAAGGAGATAAGACCCACGACAGCGAACTTGAGGAACTGCTTGGTATGAGGTTGTGCCAGTGCCTTGCGCACGTAATCACATCCAATGCGTTGACGAATCGAGCAGAGGATACTTTAGAGCTTTTGCAAGGGAAACGTAAGGTCTTTGGCAAGAACTATACGAACTCGCCAAATATTCAAGAGGTAATCCGCAAACGTTGCAAATCTTACCGTAAACGAGCAAGGCCCACGAACAACGCAGCGCTCGACGCACGTCATCCGCAGGTCCCCGTAGTGCAACGAGGAGGCCGGGCTACTTGGTCTGCTCGCCCTCCAGGAAGATCTTGCGTGTTACAAAGTTGTAGACCATGACCAGCGCGGTGGCGCAAATCTTGGCGATATTGGCCTCGAGGCTCAGGCCGGCGTTGAGGGCCAGCACGATGCCGTCGTTAAGCGCCAGGCCAATAACGGATAGCACGACAAAGATGATGAACTCGCGGCGGCGGCTCATGCCCTCCTTGTGTGCAAACACGTACTTCATGCTCGCGACGTAGTTAAAGATGAGCGAGACGATAAAGCCGCTGGTGTTGGCGATCAGGATATTGAGACCCAGACCGTAGTGGAGCAGATTCATGATGCCAAAGTCGATGACGGTGGCAATGACGCCGACGACGCCAAACTTCATGATCTGCGCAAGGAGCTTTTGCATGGTACCTGCCTTAGGGTGGCGCCGGGGCGCCGTGGGGATGACAAACTCAGCAAGTTTAGCCAATCCGCGCAGGCGGGGCTAGGCGCGCTCCTCGATAGCACCGTTTCTATATGCATCGAGCAGTTGGCGCAGGTCCTGGATCTGGCTGCGAATCTTGACGCCGGTATCGGTGTCGCTCACCATGCGGCGCCGGTCGGCCTCGTCAAAGCGGTTGGTCTCGCTTTCGATGTCGATGTTGCGGGTGAGCGCTTCGGCAACCGTTGTAAAGGCCTGGTGCGACTTGAGGCGGCATCCGCGCGAGCTCGAGATGAGCGTGTAGCCGGCGATGCCTGTTTTGGGATGGTAGGCGCGACAGAAACCGCCATCGATGACCAGCAGCTTACCGTTGGCGCGGATGGGCTGCTCGCCTTTGGTGGTCTTGACCGGGGTGTGGCCGTTGATGATGTGGCCCGTCGGCGAGCAGGCCATGGGTGCGACGCCAAACTCGCGCATGATATCGTCGCAAACGGACGAGGACGTGGTGAGCGTATAGTACGGGTCCATCGGCTCGACCCACGTGCTCTTGTCGGCGATGTAGGCGCGCTCGAACGTGCGCACCACGCGTCCGCTGGCGGGTGAGTTAAAGCCGATCCACAGGTACCACATCCAGTCGAGGGCATCGCGGTCGCCGACGCGCCAGGCGCGGCGGGCGATATAGTCGCAAAAATCAAAATAATCGCGCCCGGCGTGCCAGGTGCCCAGGCAGTTCATACTGCTAAAGGTGCCGTCTTCGTTGAGCGGCACGCAGCCGTGGAACAGCAGGTTGCCGTTGGCGACCTTATACATGGAGCCGTGGGTATAGAGGAAATCGATGTGGCGATGCAGGTGATCGGCGGTGACAAACTCGGACACGAGCTTGTCGATGATGTGCTGCTCCTCGGGCGTGAGCGTGTAGGGGTCCGCCGGATCGACGGTGGGGAAGTCGTTGGTCGTGAGCGGCCACACGCTGCCGTCGGCAAGCGTGACTGTGCCGGCGTCGTGATCGATCTTGTCGAGCAGCAGGCGGTCGGCCATGTCGAACTCGGGGTGGCGCTGGATAATCTGGCCCTCGAGCTTAAAGAGCAGGACATTAATGGCTTTGATCAGCGGGCTTATCGGCTCGCCGGCGGTATAGGTGGCGTCGGCGAAGGCGACAAGCTCGCGCAGCGAGATGCCATAGTCGTTCTCGAGAATCTCGTAGTTGTCGTAGCGCAGGTTGTTGCGCAGCACCGTGGCGATGCAGGCGGGCTCACCGGCCGCAGCGCCCATCCACAGCAGATCGTGGTTACCCCACTGAATATCGAGCGAATGATAGGTGAGCAGGCGGTCCATAATCTTGGCCGCACCGCCGCCACGGTCGAAGATGTCGCCCACCAAGTGCAGGTGGTCGACGGCGAGGCGCTTGATGAGCGAGGCAAGCGACTCGATAAAGTCGTCGGCGCTGGCGGTCTCCAAGATGGATTCGATAATGCGCTCGTGATAACGCACGCGGTAGTTGTTCTCGTCTGGATGCGTGTGCAGCAACTCGTCGATGATGTAGGCGTAATCGCGCGGGATGGCCTTACGCACCTTGGAGCGGGTGTAGCGACTCGAAAGCGAGCGGGCAACCACAATGAGCTGGTCGAGCATGGTCTTGTACCAGGTGGGCGAGTCCTCGCGCCGGCTGCGGACAAGATCGATCTTCTCGCGCGGATAGTAGATGAGCGTGCACAGCTCGCCCTTTTCGTCAAAGGAGAGCGTGTCGCCAAAGATCTCGTCGACATGCTCGCGCACGACGCCCGAGCAGTTGTTGAGGATGTGCATAAAGGCTTCGTATTCGCCATGCACATCGCTCATAAAATGCTCGGTGCCCTTGGGCAGGTTGAGGATGGCCGAGAGGTTGATGATCTCGGTGAATGCGGATTGCTCGGTGGGGAACTGTCTCGACAGCAGGCGCAGATACTTGAAGTCTTGCGGATTGCGATCGAATGCGACCATGAGGCACCTTCCGATATGGTTGGTAAAACTGATAAAACAGCGTCAAACGTTTATCAGTATGCGCCGCTTTTGTTTCGATTGGAGATGTGAGGTCAAATTGTTGGCCGAACGGTTTGGTAAATCGATTTAGTCGAGGTAGATATGGCGGTTGAATGGAGACATGTGGTCGTTTTTGTAGGCGCATACCTCCGGGATCGATAGAGATGATGACGGTAAAGATATTCACTACCTTTGGTCAATTTGGTAAATAGTGGACATTTGTACCGTATTCACGCTTACTGTGCGATAATTTGCGCAGCAATGAGTAAGGAGCCTCATATGAGCGATTTTGTCCTGACCTGTGAATCTGCCGCCGATCGAACCCGTGAGTTCTTTGAATCGCGCAATATCCCTGTCGTGTGTTTTCATTACGAGATCGACGATGTTGTCTATACGGACGATCTGTATCAGTCGATTACGCCGGACAAGTTTTTTGCCCAGATTGCCGCGGGCGCCATGCCCAAGACGTCTCAGGTGAGCGTGGGTGAGTACGAGGAGTTTTGGGAGCCGTTTGTTGCCGAGGGTAAAGACGTGCTGCACCTGACGCTATCTTCGGGTATTTCGGGCACGTATGGTTCGGCTTGCGTTGCGGCGCAGATGCTTGCGGATCGCTATCCCGAGGGCGGCAAAGTGCGCGTCATCGATTCGCTGGCGGCGTCTTCGGGCTTTGGCCTGTTGCTGGAATATGCCGCCGATGTGCGCGATAGCGGGGCTTCACTCGACGAGACGGCTGCCTGGATCGAGGAGCACAAGCTCAACCTGCACCACTGGTTCTTCTCGACCGATCTGTCGAGCTACCTGCGCGGCGGTCGCATTTCGGCCGCGAGCGCGATCATCGGCACGGCGCTTAAGATTTGCCCGCTTATGACGGTCGATTGCGAAGGTAAGCTGTCGCCACGTGAGAAGATTCGCACTAAGAAGCGCGCGATTTCCGAGATGGCTAAGACCATGATGGCACACGTACAGGACGGTGCAGATTATTCGGGTAAGTGCATCATGTCGCAGTCGGCGTGCCGCGAGGATGCCGAGGCGGTCGCGGCGCTGATTGAGGAACAGGTTCCGCAGCTCAAAGGTAAGATTGAGATCAATAGCATCGGTGCTCTGATTGGCTCGCATACCGGCCCTGGCACGGTGGCCGTCTTCTTTATGGGCGACAAGCGCGTGGACTAACGTTCGTGGGCTGGCTGACGGTTTTAACGGCTGCGCCTGTCCCTCCCGACATTCGATAACAGAAAAAGGCCCGTCCCGTTGTTTGCGGGACGGGCCTTGCTGTTGCGGCTAGCGTTTCTTTCCGCGGAAGAAGAAGCCGTGCAGCGAGGGTTTGAGTCCGCGGCTGGCGCGACGCTCCTCGATATGATCGTGGATCGAAGCGACGCGTTCGATGACTTCGTCGGGGATCGGCACATCGGGATTCATGTTCTCGACCTGGCTGACCTCGACGGCGGCGACCTGGTCGATAATGGGCACATCGTCGCGCGAGATGACGGGCGTGGCGTCTTCCTTCATCTTGCGATAGCGCTGCATCATGTCGGTCTGCAGCTGCTGGGCCGATGGCGGCGTCCAGATGATGGCGTTGGCGCCGGCGGCGATGGTCTCACGGATGCTCTCGGGCGTTTTGCCGCCCGGTGCGATGAGCGGTAGGTTGGGATAGTGCTCGCGCAGTTCACGTAGGACCTGCGGCGTGTTCTTGCCGGCCGCGATGTTGAGGATCTTGGCTCCGGCGCGCACCTTGGCGTGAGCATCGTCGTCGCAACGTACGACCGTGGCGATGACGGGGATGTCGGCGATGTTGGTGATGTGCTCGACCATCTCGGCGGTAGCGGGGGAATTGACCACGCAGCCCGCCGCGCCCTGCATCTCGGAGACGGCCGCCATCTGCACGGAGCGCTTACCGGTGGTGGTGCCGCCGCCAACGCCCACAAAGACCGGGCACTCGGCAACGGTCAGCAACGCCTGCGTAATGGCGGGCTGCGGCGTGAAGGGGTAGACGGCAAACACGGCGTCGGCATTGGAGTTGCGGATGACCGCCACGTCGGTGGTGTAGATGAGCGATTTGATGCGGCGGCCAAAGAGCGTAAAACCGCTGGCCTCCTCGATCTCATCGGGCATGCGGAGGGCCGCCTTGCGCAGGCGCCCGTCGATGGGCAGCGGCTCCATGGGCAAGAGGCCGTTGGGAGTTACGGCCACCTGGGGCTCGGTAAATTCGTCTGCAAGCTCTACCTCGGAGAAGTCGACCGAGGCGACGATGTCCTCGTGAACCTCGGCGGGAACATCGATGGGGGCTTGGTCGTTCGTCGCGGCAGGCGTATCGAAGGAGCTGGTGCCGACAAAGGCGTCGACGCGCTCGTTTAAATCGTTGAGAGAATCCATGGCGGTCCGTTTCTATGTTCTGCGGTCGGCAGTGTACGACCGGCGTTGCGAGTGCTAAATCGTTTGACGAGTTGATTTTTCCCCGCCGCGCCATCCGTTAGACTGAAGGACCGGCGAACGTGAAGGAGCTGTGGTGGCGGGAATCGAGGTGCTATCTTGAATGTCCCGTATGCAAAAGAGAGGTGACGCGGTATGGAGTTTTCGGCAATGTTAGGCTCGATTGGCCTATGCGTGGGCGCAATCGCTGCCGCCGCGGTCATCTACTTTGCGGTCACGGCCATTAAGGGCAAAAAGGCCGAGCGCAAGGAGCGTGAAGCGCTTGCGCGGCATAAGGACCAGCAGGACAGGCGCGCACGGCGATAGCTTGTTGAGTTTTGAATCCGTGCGCTAGCTGCGTTTTCGGACCAGGGCGATATAGAAGCCCTCAAAGTCGCGACTGGGCGGAATGGTCAGCGTGCCTGGCATGCCGTTGGCAATGGCCGAGACGTGACCCGCGGCAATGGCTTCGGTAAGGGCGTTGCACTCGATATGCGGCTTGTCGCCGGTATCCTGTGTGCGACGCGCTTCGCTTTCGCTTGGCGTGCCGTCGAGGGGGATGAGCTCGCAGTCCATATGCTTGTCGAGGGCCTCTTGCAGGGCGTCCTCGTTTTCCTGCGGCAAGATCGAACAGGTCGAATAGACGAGCGTGCCGCCCGGTTTGAGGGCCCCCATGGCGCGGTCCAGAAGTGCTCGCTGCGAGCGGGCGCACTTGACGAGCAGCTGCTCGGTGAGGCCGCGCAGACTTTTCTCGTTGCCGCTGATGACGGTGCCCGTACCGGTACAGGGGGCGTCGAGCAGGATACGGTCAAAGCGGAAGAACTCGTCAAGCTCGCGCGCGTCAATACGCATGACGGGCACGTTTTTGGCGCCCTGGCGGCCCAAGTTGGCCTCGAGCTTTTCGGCGCGGGGAATGCTCATCTCGCAGGCGGTGAGGTGCGCCTGGCCCTGGGTGAGGGCGGCGATCTGCGTCGTCTTGCCGCCGGGGGCCGCGCACATGTCCAAGATATCCTCGCCGGCCTGCGCGCCCAGCACCAAAGGAGGCATCATCGACGACAAGCTCTGCAGATAGATTTTGCCGTCACGGTAGATGTCGAGATCCCACAGATCGGAAACCTGGGCCTCGGGCAAGATGAACGCGTCCGGGTACCACGCGACGGAGCGGTGGGCGATCCCGGCGGCGTCGAGTGCCGCGGCAATGTCCTCGGCGGTCGCCTTGAGCGTGTTGGCGCGCAGCGTGACTGGGCGCGCGGCTGCGGCGCCAAAGCCTTCGATCACGAGCTCGGCATCGGCAGGCGTATAGGCGCCGGCGACCGTGTCGACCATAAAGCGCGGCAGGTCGGCGGCGGAGTGTTGGGCGGCAAGCTGGTCGGAAAGCTCGGTGGCGGCAAACTGCCTGAGCTTGAGCTCGGGCTTAACCTGCTTTTTTTGCTTACGACGACGCGGCTTGGACATCCGTCTTTCCTTCCCGTCCCAAATTGACTACTTTCCGGGCACGCCGCTGCTGGCGTGCTTTAGTACTGGCTCTCGTGCTTGCTAAAGAAGTCGAAGCGCGGGGGCAGCGGCTTTACGCGGTGCTCGCCGGGCTTCTCGCCCAGGCTCTCCACAAACTCGTCCGTGGAGGCAAAGATGTTGTCCCAGCTAAAGAAGGCGACCGGGTCGACGTCGAAGTACTCGCAGATGAGCTCGCAGCCGGCCGGGACGATGCCGTGCATCAGGACGGTCGCCACACGCAGCTCGGTAAAGGCGTCGACCAGGGCCTGCTTCATGGCGGCGTTGGCCGGCTCGCCCTCGAGCTTGTTGGCGGCCTTGGAGGCGTCGCTCCAGCGCTTGTTGGCGGCGCGCAGGTAGTCGTCGCACACGGCGAGCGCGCGGTGCGTCTCGAACTTGTACATGGCCTGCTCAAAGGCAAGGGCGGCCTGCTCGGCAGCCTCGACCACGGCAGCAGAGGCGGCGCCGGCCGGAATACAACCGTTGCGATAGGGGCTCTCGTCGCCCTCCTTGACGGCGACGCCGTAGAAGCAGCTGCGGGCCAGGCGGTTGAACACGCCGGTCAAAAGGGCGCTCTCCTTAAGAGCCGGGTCAATAACGCGCTTGTCGTCGCAGGTGCGCACCTCGTTGCCGTCCTTGTCCTTGCCGGTCACGCGCGTGTCATATGCCTTGGGGCTAAAGCTCACCGGCTTCTCGGAAAGGCCGAGCGACAGCCAATGCGCGCGCATCTGCTCGCAGGTGTAGTGGTTGAGCAGGTCGTCTGCCGGCGGGGGAGGCGTCTGCGAGGACGAGCTGGCCTTTTTGCCCATGTAGAGCAGGTGGTAGCAGGCGCTGACGGTGCTCTGCGTGAGGTTCCAGCCCAGGGCCTCCCACATGGCGGTCTGCGCGATGCAGTAGAAGTAGATGTTGTCCTGGCCGATGAACTGGTAGATCTGCGCGTCGTCCGAGCACCACCAGTCGCGCCAGTCGAGCGAGCTGTGCTGGTAGGTGGGTGCGGGGACCTGCGTGGAATCGGCGGCGGGCTCGCCCATGAGGGCGGCATCCTGGGCGGCGACACCCTCAGTTACGCCGGCGGCCTTGGCATCGCGTGCGAGCACGGTGCGCGTATAGCTGATGGGCGCCCACAGGCTCTCGGGCCAGCACCAGCAGGTGACGTCGTTCACACCGTCGACCTCGGGTACCGGAACGCCCCAGTCGATGTTACCGGTGATGCGGAAGGGCACGAGCGCCTTGCCGCTGCGGAAGCGCACGCCGCCGTTAGCGAGCACTGCGTGGGCGTCGTCGCGCTCCTTCCAGCTGGGGAAGGTGACGGTAAAGCTGCTCTTGTTGCCCTCGGGCTCCAGCACGGTGTGCTCGGGCAGCTGGTCCTCGACGGCGTCGAAGGCCTCGCGGAACTTGTTCTGGATGTAGAGCTGTGCCGGCAGCAGCCACTCCTCCATGGTCTTGGAGACCACGGAGCGAACCTGCGGGTTCTGGGCGAGCTTGGCGGTGTAGGTCTTCATAAAGTCGAGGTAGGCCGGCAGGTCGAAGTAGAGGTTGTCGACCGGGCGCAGCTCGGGCACCTCGCCGGTGAGCTGGCTCTTGGGAGCGATGAGCTCCTCGGGCTCAAACTGGTGACCCAGGTCGCACTCGTCGGCGTACGCCTTCTCGGACTTGCAGCCCTGGATGGGGCAGCGGCCGATCACCTGACGGCCGTTGAGGAACGTGCCGGCCTTGGCGTCGTAGAACTGCAGCGTGGAGCGCTTGGAGATGGTGCCCTGCTCGTGCAGGCGCTCGATAATCTCGGCGGTAACCTCGTTGTGAATCTGCGCAGCCGGTTCAAGGCCCGAGCCGCCGTAGATATCGCAGCTGATGTTGTAGTTGTTGAGGGTCGCGGCCTGGCGGGAGTGATTGGACTCGACATACTCGCCGATGGACTTGTCGTAGCCTTCGTTCTCCTTGAGCTTGCGGTAGCTCTCCATGATGGGCGAGCCGTAGCAGTCGGTGCCCGAGGTGAAGATGACGTTCTCGCGGCCCAGACGGTCGCGCAGGAAACGGGCGAAGAAGTCGGCCGGGACAAAGACGCCACCGACGTGGCCAAAGTGAAGGCCCTTGTTGCCGTAGGGTTCGCCGGCGGTAACGATGGCGCGGCGAGGCCAGCTGGGACGGTCGTTCATGGAGTATTTGGATGCCATGGGACTCCTTCGCATATGGTGAGAGCGCGGCCGGGCGCAAGGCCTGGCGACGCGGTGGTCAATTCGTGCATATCGTTCGACATTATCGCACATGCGGACGGGTACGTGGCAGGGGCGCTATCCTAAGATGCTATGAATGAGATTTCCAACATACATGCGTTTGAGGACGAGGATTTTCTGCACGCCTGCTTTGTGTGGGGGATGGCAGTGCTTGGCGTATTTGCCGTGTGCCTGGTGCCGGTGTTTATGCTGCTGGGTGGGCCCGCGGACTTGGATGCGGCTGACGCGGGCGGTTGGATGGCCGTTTTGGGCTGGCTGGTCGGCTTGGCTGCGGTTTCGGCGGCGTCATTTGCCGTGCACGAGCTGGTGCACGGTGTGTTTTTTAAGCTGCTGGCGCCTGCGGGCGCGCAGGTGACCTTTGGGGCGAATCGCGAGACGGCGATGATCTATGCCTGCGCCGAGGGTGTCGTGTATTCGCGCCGGCGGTACGTGGCGGTTTGCCTGGCGCCGACGGTTGTTGTGACGGCGGCGTTTGCCCTGGGGTTTGCGTTCTCGGGCTATCCGCTGCTGTGCTACCTGGCTGCCGGCTTGCATTTGTCGGGCTGTGTGGGCGACTGGTATTACGTGCGGACCATTTTGCGCGACCGCCGCATTGTCGCCTGCGAGGACACGTCCTTTGGCGTCCGCTTTTTCGCAAGGTAGTCTTTTGGGATGATTTTTCTGGGACGAGGATTAAAAAATCATTGTGGGAGAGGAGATGTCCATGAAGCCGTTGCTGCTGCATGCTTGCTGTGCGCCGTGCTCGCTGGAGCCGGTTCGCCTGCTGCGCGAGGAAGGGTTTGAACCCACAATCTGCTGGACAAACCCCAATATTCAACCGCGTGATGAATGGCGGCGGCGTTTGGACGAGCTGCGCCGGTGGTGTGCCGATGGCGACATCGAGCTCATCGAGGCGGGGGAGGACCGCGAGCGCTGGGAGGTCGGCGTGGCCCCGCTGGGCGCCGATCGACCCCGTCGCTGTCGCGCGTGCTATGCCTTGCGCCTGGCCGAGGCATGCCGTGTGGCTCAGGAGCGTGGGTTTGAGTTTGTGGGCACGACGCTCGCCGTCTCGCCGTATCAGTTGTTCGAAACCTGCAATGATGTGTTGGAGCGTCTGGCTGCCGCCCGCGGTCTAACTCCGGTAATTCGCGATTTTCGCCCGTATTATCCCGAGGCCACGCGTCGTTCGCGCGAGCTGGGCATGTATCGGCAGAATTATTGCGGCTGCCGATTCTCGGCCGTCGAGGCGGCCATGGACCGCGCCCGCATCCGCGACGAGCGCAAAGCGTCCAAAAAGTAGTTCTTTTGGGCTGACAGCCTGCTAGGATGTAGAGCGGACTTTAGCTATATAAGGAGTATCCGACGTGTCTATGCGTACCGATGATTTTGACTACAACCTTCCCGAGGAACTGATCGCCCAGGCTCCTGCCGAGCCGCGCGACTCCTGCCGCCTGCTGGTGGTGGATCGCATGGGCTCCCAGGCGGGAACGCCGCTGGAGCACGGCGGTACCGTTGAGCACCGTATCTTCCGCGATATCATCGACTATATCGAGCCAGGCGATGTGCTCGTCATCAACAAGACGCGCGTGATGCCGGCCCGCCTGATCGGTCGCAAAGCCGGCTCGGGTGGCGTGGTCGAGACGCTGCTGCTCAAGCGCCGCGAAGATGTTGACCCGCTGGGTCACGTTTGGGAGTGCCTGGTCAAGCCGGGCAAGCGTCTGAAGCCCGGTGCTCAGATTGAGTATCGCGCCGGTGGCGCCCATGCGCCCGAGGGGGCTCCCGTGGTGCTGACAGCCGAGGTTGTCGACTTTGTCACCGATAGCCGCGGTGGCCGCCTGGTGCGCTTTGAGCCGGCCGGGTGCAATGCCGCCGGCGACCCGCGCACGCTCGACGAGGCCATCCATGCTGCCGGCCACGTGCCGCTGCCGCCCTACATTACCGATTACGAGGGAGATCCCGAGAAGTACCAGACCGTTTACGCCATGAAGGAGGAGCACTCGGCTGCCGCTCCCACGGCGGGCCTACACTTTACCCCCGAGCTCATGGCCGCTATCGAGGCCAAGGGTGCGAAGTTTGCCGCCGTTGAGCTCGAGGTGGGCATCGACACCTTCCGCTTGGTTGAGGAGGACGACCCTACGCAGCACGTCATGCACACCGAGCGCTACCACGTGTCGCAGGAAGTTGTCGACGCCGTGCATAAGGCGAAGGCCGAGGGGCACCGCGTAATCGCCGTCGGCACCACCGCAGTGCGTTCGCTCGAGAGTGCGTTCGATGCGGAGGCGCCGGTGTCCGATCCGGCTGTGACGGCGCGCTATTTTGAGGGCCGCGAGGACGGCGCTGACACGCTCGGCCGCGGCGATATCGTGGTGCGCGAGAACGCGACGACGCAGCTCTACCTCATGCCCGGCTCGACCTATCACGTGGTCGACGCACTGATCACTAACTTCCACGTGCCGCGCTCCACGCTCATGATGCTCGTGAGCGCACTTGCCACCCGCGACCAGATCATGGATGCCTACGCCGCCGCCATCGAGGAGCGCTACCGCTTCTTCAGCTTTGGCGACGCCATGCTTATTTGTTAGTTACGCGGTTCTACGAACCGCGTAACTGCTCGACGCTGCAAACGCCCCTAAGCGGCAATCTGACGTTCAATCGTCGGGCATGACCAGAAGGTCAATGCCCTCCTCTTTCACGTCACCTTGCTCGCTTAGGGGCGTTTTCGCTGACTTCGCCTAAACATTGGCGTTGCCGTGATTCAACCTGCCAAAAAGGGACAGGTTTATTTTGGCGGGTTTTATCTGGGCAAACGTTGTTGGTGCAATGGGGACTGGTCTATATACACCAAGTTGGTGCAAAGTAGCCTGACCCCTTTGCACCAATAAAAAAGTTGCGGTGAGATAGTTCTTGAATTGGCCTTTTTGATGGCTAAACAGGAACTATCTCACCGCAACTGCCTTGAGTGTTTTTTGGCAGCTAGTTTACTTGCTCGCGAAGAGCCCGATCAGGACGATCACGAGGATTACGGCGATGATGCAGACGATGGCTCCGGTGAATTTGATGCGTGAGTCGCGGGTACGCTCGCGCACGTCGTCCTCGGCGGCTTCGAGTTGAGCCACTTCGCGCTCGGTTTCGGCGTGCTCGGCCTTATCGCGGGCCAAGGAGCCTGCGAGCGATTCGGTAATCTCGGGATGGTCGTGCACCTCGGTCGCCTGCTCGATGATCGACTGCGCATGCGCTACATCCGCCTGGGCATTGGCAATAGCCTGCTCCTGCTCTCGACGCGCCTTGTCCTCGACGGCGATCTTCTCGCGCAGTTCGCGTTGGCGCGTTGCGGCGGCGGCTTTTGCGGTCTGCAGCTCGTCGCGCGCGGCATCGGCCTCGGCCGTCACGGCCTGATGGGCACGCCTGGCGTCAGCGATGGGGGCTTGTGCCTGCTCGACGGCGTGCTCGGCGGCCGCGAGTGAGTGCTCAAGATCGGCGGTGATGTGCGGGACATCTTCCTCGGCTTTGCGCAGGGCATCGGCCGTGTCGGAGATCTGCATCGAAAGCTCGCTGGTGCGCACCGTGTAATTGGCGGGATTCGCCGAAGGATTGCGCTGCAGCTCGGCATACTCGCGGCGCAGCGTTTCGAGTTGAGCGCGCGTGGCATCGACGGTTTGCTGCGCTGCGGCAACGCCGGCGTCGCGCTCGGCCTGCACCTTGTCGCGGATGCGCTTGGAATCCTCGAGGCGGCGAACGAGGCGGTTACCGGTCTCGCGCGAGCTGGCTTCGCGCGCCTCCACGGCATCGAGTGCGGCTTTGAGACGCCGCTCGGTGGCATCGTCCTCTTCTTTTATTTGCTCGAGCTGCGCCTTGAGCTCTGTTGCCTTGGCAGCATGGGTATCGCGGCCGATTTCTGCCGCCGCGGCGGCCTTTTGTGCCGTGTCGATAGTCTGGCGCTGCTCGGCGACGATTTGGTCGTAGCGGCCTGCGATGTCCTGGCGTGTCTTGAGCTCCTCGCCTTGATCGGCGATGCGCTGCTCAAGTTCGGCCAGGTGGGCACGGGCGTCCGCGAGTGCCTTCTTTGCGGCGTTCATCTCGCGCATGGCCGAGGCACCCTGGGCGATAAAGGCGCCCACGGCGCTGGCGGTGTTTGAGACGGCGCCTCCCAGATCGCGGCTGGCTGCTGGGGTGTGCAGGGCGGTCGGGTGAGCGGCGTTCGCCGTGCCCGCATCGGGCGTCTGCGGCGTGGCGATGCTGCCGGTGCCGCCCTCGACTACGGAAAAGCCGGCAGCGTGCGGGTCGACTGCATCGGCACCAATGGTGGGGTGCTCAAGCTGCAGGAACGAGGGCAGGGTGCTGCCTTGGTCGGCAACGGGGGTCTCGCCGGGCACGAAGGTCGAGGCGGCCTCGGCGGCCTCCTCTTCTTCGGCGTCAATATCGGCGTCGGCCACGGCGTTTTTCATCGCTTTGACGGCATCCATCATGGAGTCCATGACGGCATCGAGCTCTTCTTCCGAAGACACCTCGATAGGGCCTTCTGCTTGCGGGGCGGCGTCCTTTTCGGGGGCGTCGTCCTGAGCGGCCGAATCGTCGTTTTGCTCGCCGGCATCTTCGGCCGTAGGGATTTCCGTCGCAGCGCCGTTATCTAGAGTGGCGTCGTCGACGTCGGTATCATTGCAGGTCGCAGCGTCAGTATCTGCGGCGACGTCTGCTGAATCATCAATATGCTGTTGAGTCTGGGGGTCCAGCTCGTCTGTCATAGGCATGTGCTCCTCATCGTTGTTTGTCACCCTATGATAAAGTCTCGCGCCGACATCCCGCGCCCCGCAGCAAAGTTTCAAAACGTGTTCGATGACTCGCTTGGATAGCAAAAATTCATCCTCTAAAGTCAGTTTACGCTTGACATTCCCTTCGCCGAATGACGTTGCGCCGTTCGCCTGCTGCGGTCTTTATTTTTCACTTGAACACGCTAAAGTTGCATTTCAGCTTTTGGCGCGTGAAGTTGGACACGCGCAGTCGGCGGGCGTGCCCGTCGCGATTTGAAAGGACTTTGTATGGGACTTTTCACTGGTAAGACCGTGATCGTCACCGGCGGCGGCAAGGCCACGCTTAAGGACGGCTCCGCTGGCTCCATCGGTTACGGCATCGATATCGCTTTTGCCAAGGAGGGCGCAAACCTCGTCATTACCGGTCGCAACGTTGCCAAGCTCGAGGCTGCCAAGGAGTCCCTCGAGGCCGAGTACGGC
>DXLQ01000041.1:0-14210 GCA_019414685.1 Collinsella sp.
TTCCCGCACGCGGCGTTTATTACGGCTGACCAGTGCCTGTTCCATACCGACTCGCGCTACCTCAACAGCTTTGAGGAGAACACGCCCGCCGGCAGCCCCTGGGTCTACGACATGGACGAGGGCACCATCCCCGGTTGGGTCGCCGGCAAAATCGCGGCCAACAAGTGCCGCGTCTGCGCTGTCGAGGACGACATGCAGATCAACTTCTATCAGGGTATTCAGCGTGGTCTGGAGGATCGTTCCGTCGCCTGCATGCTGCCGCTGATGCATGCCGACATTCGCAAGATGCGCGCCATCAAGGACGCCGAGGAGATCGAGCTCATGCGCCATGCGCAGTCGATCACCGACGCCGCCTTCCAGCACATGCTCGGCTTTATTAAGCCTGGTATGACCGAGAAGCAGGTTCGCAACGAGCTCGAGAACTTTATGTTCGCCAACGGCGCCGACAGCCTTGCCTTCGGCTCCATCGTGGCGAGCGGTCCCAACACCGCCAACCCGCATGCCGTGCCGAGCGACCGCGTGATCGAGAAGGGCGATTTCGTTCTCATGGATTATGGCGCGGGTTATTGCGATTACCGCTCCGACATGACGCGCACTGTCGTGATGGGCGAGCCCACCCAGGAGCAGCTCGACCTGTACGCACTCGTGCGCCGTACGCACGAGGAGTGCGTCGCCGCCATCCATCCGGGCGTTGAGGGCAACGACATTTTCAAGCTTTCCAAGAAGATCATCGGCGATGCCGGCTATGGCGATTACTACAACCATGGTCTGGGTCACGGCGTCGGTATCGACATCCACGAGCTGCCCAACTTTAACCGCAGCAAGAACACCATCGCGATCGGCTCAGTTATCACCATGGAGCCCGGCGTGTACCTGCCCGGTGTGGGCGGCGTGCGCCTGGAGGACTACGGCGTCGTCACCGAGAACGGATATGAGCCCTTCACCAAGACCCCGCACGACCTGCACGTCATCGATTGCTAGCCCATTTCGATAGATTTTTGGGGCGGGGCGTCCGAAATGATTCGGGCGCCCCGCGTTCTCTTTTTATGCGCTCGCTGCAGGCGCCGTCTGCAAGTGTATAATTTCGGTCGTATGTAATTTGGACGCTTGTGCGTTCTGCCCATAACAAGAAAGGTCGCTATGCCTACCATTTCTACCGCCGACTTCAAGAACGGCCTCGGTCTCCGCATTAAGGACAAGGTCTACACCATCGTCGAGTTCCAGCATGTCAAGCCGGGCAAGGGCGGCGCGTTTGTGCGCTACAAGACCCGCGACATCAAGAGCGGCCGCGTCGTCGAGAACACCTGCAACGCCGGCACCAAGTTCGAGAGCGTCATGCTCACCACCCGTGAGTTCCAGTACCTCTACAACGATGGTACCGACTACATCTTCATGGACAATGAGTCCTATGAGCAGGTTCCCGTTCCCGAGGACATGGTGGGCGAGAACTCCAAGTGGCTGCGCGAGAATGACATCTGCCAGCTGCTCTTCGCCGACGATGAGCTCATGGGCGTGACCCCGCCGATGTTCATCGAGACCACCATCGTCCAGACCGACCCGGGCTTTAAGGGCGATACCGTCCAGGGTTCCACCAAGCCGGCCACGATCGACACCGGCGCTGTCATCCAGGTCCCCATGTACCTCAACGAGGGCGAGGTCATCAAGGTTGACACCCGCGACGGCAAGTTCGTCTCCCGCGTTTAGCAACCAACTCTTCTAGGAGGACTCATGCCCCAAGAAATCAAGATTGACGGCATCGGCATTTCGCCCGATGTTCTGACCGCCATCGTCTCGCGCGCCGTGTCCGATGTCGAGGGCATCGCCTCCGTTGGCGTCAAGGACCTTGCCACTAATCTTGTCTCCATGATGCTCTCGTCCAAGGCCCCGGCTTCCGAGCCGGCTGTCGAGGCCGAGGTCGTTGGCGACAAGCTCGCACTCACCGTGCGTGTCGTGGCGTTCTTTGGCTATCCGTTCAAGAAACTCGCCGAGGCCGTTCGCGCTGCCGTGGTCGCTGCCATCGATGCCCAGGTTGGCGTTGAGGTTGAGCGTGTTGACGTTTGCATCGACGGCCTCGTTTTCCCCAAGGAGTAACCTTTGAGCCTTAAGGTTTATCGCGGGCGTACGCTTGCCCGCAGTCAGGCGCTGCAGCTGCTGTTCCAGGCCGAGGCCACGGACAGCCCGCTCGAGCGCGTCCTCGAGGGTGATTTCCTGATCTCGAAGGGTCCCCTCGACCCCTATGCGCTGGAGCTGTGCCGCGGTGCCTACGAGCATATCGACCGCATCGACTGCGCTCTGCGCTCCGTTGCCAAGAACTGGGATCTTATGCGCATGCCCGGTGCCGACCGCAATCTGCTGCGTATCGCCGTTTACGAGATGCGTTTCCTCACCGACGAGGAGGTCTCGGACGCCATCGTGATCAACGAGGCCGTCGAGCTTGCCAAGGCCTATGGCACCGACCAGTCCGCGTCGTTCGTCAACGGCGTGCTGGGCAAGATCGCTCGCAGCGAGGAGCTGCCGGGCGAGGACCTATACCAGGAGCTGCTGGCCGAGGATCGCGCTCGCGAGGAGGCACAGGCTGCCGAGGCTGCCGCTAAGGTTGCGGTTGCCCAGGCTGAGGCTGGTGTGTTGGCCGAGGATGCGGACGCTGCTGAGGCCGTCGAGGCCGACTCCGTCGAGGAGTAGCCATGCCAGAGGGTTCTGTCCGTAACTTTGATGAGATTTCGGACCGTCTGGATCAGATCATCGCTACCGTTCGCTCCAAGGATACCTCCTTGGAGCGTTCGCTCGATTTGTTTGACGAAGCGATTGAGCTGGGCTCCCGCGCGGTCGATATGGTCGACAAGTTTGAGTTGACGCCGCGTGAGGCCGACAAGCTCGAGCAGGAATACGATGAGGATGCGGCAAACGAATCCCAGGATAGCTAGGCCGCATCTCCGGATACGAATGGTTGATGGCATTCATGAAACGCGTGCGTCTTGATGACGAACTGATTTCACAGGGCATCTGCGCCGATCGCGCGGATGCCCTTCGCACTCTTATGGCCGGCTTGGTCTCGAGTGGCGGTGAGCGCTTGACTTCGCCGGGCCTTAAGGTGATCCCGGGGCTGCCGCTGCATGTGAAGGGGCGCATTCCCTATGTTGGCCGCGGCGGTCTTAAGCTCGAAGGCGCGCTTGATGCGTTTGGCATCAATCCGACGGGCCTTGCCTGTCTGGATGTGGGCTGCTCTACCGGCGGCTTTACCGATTGTCTGCTCAAGCGCGGAGCTGCGACCGTTGTCTCGGTGGACGTGGGTCGCGCCCAGTTCGATTGGTCGTTGCGCCAGGACGATCGCGTGACGCTGCATGAGCGCACAAACGTGACGCAGCTGCCTGAGCTTGGCTATGCCGGCACTATCGACCTGGCTGTGTGTGATGTCTCGTTTACCAGCATCGCGAACATTATCGATGCGGTACTGGCGTGCCTGGCGCCTACGGGTGCATTCTGCACGCTCGTAAAGCCGCAGTTTGAGGCTCCGGCGGCGCTGGTGGGCGAGGGCGGCATTGTGACCGATCCCGCCGTGCGCCGCGATACACTCGTGGCGGCGGTTGAACTCTTTGCTGCCAAGGGCCTGTTCCCGGTCGATGTGTGCGTGTCGCCCATTCATGGTGCCAAGGGCAACGTTGAGTTTTTCCTGTACGGCACGAGATTTGACCCCGGCGATCGCTCGCAAGACGAGCTGCAATCCCAGGTATCGGTTATGAGCGAGAAAGCTGCAACGCTATGAAGGTCTTTCTGGTTCCCAATTACTACAAGCAAGAGGCGGTCGAGAGCGGCCTGATGCTCGAGCTTTGGCTGACTCGCCAGGGCTATGAGGTCGCATGGGCTGCCGACCAGCGATCCAAGATTCAGAGCACGCCTGATATTGACGGCTCCGATCTGGTCATTACGCTCGGCGGCGACGGTACGTTGCTGCGCGCTGCCCGCATCCTCAACCATCGTGAGATTCCTATCCTCGGTCTTTCCTATGGTCACCTGGGCTTTCTAACTGCTGCGAGCCCCGAGGAGCGCGACATCCTGCAGGTCGTGAGCGACGCCCTGTCCGGTGAGCTGCACGTGAGCCGTCGCGCCACCATCGCCGCGGATATCGTGTCCGTGCGCGAAGACGGTACGAAGGATGTCGTGCGCACCTTCGCCCTCAACGACATGGCGCTTACCCGCGGTCCGCTGTCCGATATGGTCGAGTTCGACATCACGGTGTCCGGCCATCATATCGACCGTCTGCGTGGCGACGGCGTGGTCGTGTCCACGGCGACTGGTTCTACGGGTTACGCGCTCAGTGCCGGTGGCCCCATCGTGAGCCCCGACTATACGGGCATGGTCTGCGTACCCATTGCGCCGCACACCATTCAGGCTCGTGCCTTTTTGACCTCGCCGAGTGATGTCGTCGAAATCTTTATGTCCGATGATCGCCCGAGCGTTCCGGCGATCGCTATCGATGGACAGTTTATTACCTGCGATGGCACCGTTGAGAGCGTGGCGGTGCGCCGCGGGCCCGGAGATGTGTTGCTGCTGGATTACGGCCCCGAGAGCTTCTATAACTCGGTGAGCCGCGTATTCTACGGAGTCCGTCATGATCGATGAGCTGCAGGTTTATAACATTGCACTCATTCGCGAGGCGACGCTGGTGCCGAGTGCCGGCCTGACTGTCCTGACTGGCGAGACTGGCGCCGGCAAGACCGCGCTGCTCTCGGCCCTCAAGCTAATTTTGGGCGAGCGTGCGGATTCGTCGACGGTGCGCGAGGGCGAGGCACTGGCGAGCGTCGAGGCGCGACTCTTCGACGGGCCTCACGACACGGAGGGGTTCACCGTACAGCGCAGCCTTTCTGCCGAGGGCCGCAGCCGCGTGAAGATTGACGGTCGCATTGCCAGTGTACGCGAGCTTTCGGAGCGCGTCGGCGTGATGATGGATCTGTGCGGCCAGCACGAGCACCAGCGCTTGCTCGATCCGGCGCATCACGTTGCGATGGTCGATGCCTGGGCGGGACGCTCTGCGCTCGAGGCGCTCGAGCACTACCGTGCTTGCTTTAAAGCCTCGCGCGCGGCTGCCAAGGAGGTCCGTCGCGTCGAGGAGGCCTCACGTGCGCGGGGGAGTCGCGTCGAGGAAGCGCGCTTTGCGCTCGAGCGCATCGGCGAGGTCGACCCCAAACCGGGCGAGTATGAGGAACTCGAGGAACTGCTGCCGCGCTCCGAACATGCCGAGGTACTGGTTGCCACAGCTAACGATGCCCATGCATCGCTTGCCTCCGAAGGGGGAGCGCTCGACGCCGTGAACAGCGCCGTGGCAGAACTTTCCCGAATGGCTACCGTCGATCGCAAACTGGGCGACATTGCCGATGCGCTTTCGGATGCCTGTATCTCCCTTGAGGATTGCGCGAACGAGCTTCGTACCTATCGCGATGGCGTCGCCTTCGACCCGCGCGAGCTCGCACGCATGCGTGAGCGATATTCCGACCTCAAGGGCCTGTTGCGTCAGTGGGGTCCCACCATTGACGATGTTTTTGCCATGCGCGATCGCTCGCAAGAGCTGCTGTCCCTGGTCGATGATGGCGATGAGCAGATCAAAAAGGCGCGTGAGGCACTCGGGAGCGCCGAGCGCGAGTTGTTTGCCGCTGCCAAGGCACTTAAGCGCGCACGCAATACGGCGGCCCCGCGCTTCTGCCACGAGGTTGGCCGCCAGATGGCGCGCTTGGAGATGGGTAGTGCCGAGCTCGTCTGGGAGTCGCGCGATCTTCCCCGTGCTGAGTGGACGCCCGTTGGTCCTTCGAGCTACGAGCTGCTATACCGCAGCGGTGCCGGCTTGACGCCACGTCCCCTGCGCCGCATTGCGTCGGGCGGCGAGCTCAGCCGCGTCATGCTTGCAAGCAAGGTTGTCCTCGGTAACGCGGACGGTGTCGATACGCTGGTGTTTGACGAGGTCGATGCCGGTGTCGGTGGCTCCACGGCGCGTGCACTCGCGGGCGTGCTGGCAGATCTCGCCTCTACGCATCAGGTGATTGTCGTAACCCACTTGGCGCAGGTCGCCGTCATGGCCGACAAGCATTATGTTGTCAGCAAGGAACCAGGCGATGTTCCCCAGACGCATTTGGACGAGGTAACCGGCGAAGCGCGTACCGCCGAGATCGCCCGCATGTTGAGCGGCGATCAGTCCGAGGCTAGCCTGGCGCACGCAAAGCAGATGCTCGAAGAAGCTCGAGGTTAGGTCGTATCAGCGGTGTTGGTGGGACAAAATAGACTGAATTTTTTGTCCCACTTCGCGTTTTACTCCACGACCTTATCCGGTTGGATGAGCTCTTCGTAGTAGCTGATATGCTCTCGGGCGTCCTCGATTTCGGGCAGCAGGAAGTTGTAGATGACCTCTATGATCATCGTGGCGCTCATCTTGGAGAATGCGAAGTCACCCGTTGTCAGCAGCGCTTCGTGATTGACGGTATTAAAGGTGTAGTCGGCGAGGCGCGCAAGTGGAGACTTGCTATCGCTGCTGATGACGACTACGGTTGCGCCGCAGTTGCGAGCCGCTTTTGCCATGCGATTCAGTCGGCGCGATTTGCCAGAGTTTGAGATTAGCACGATGACGTCACCCGGGCGTAACGTGAGCGCAAAGCCGATTGATGTCTCGCTAATGGTGCTCGCCATGCAGCGCAGGCCCAGCTGCGAGAACTTGAACGTCGCGTCGAGCGCGACGGCGTTGGTGTTGCCTACGGCCGCAAACTCAATAACGCCGGCGTTCTTAAGCGCGTGTACAACTGCGGCCAACGTGTCGTGATCAATGCCGTCGATGGTCGCATTAAGCTCACTCACCTTGGCGGCGAGGATATTTTTAAGGCTCTGCTCCATGTTGTCGAGCGAGACCTCGTCGGTCAGGCCCTCGTTGCGCTGACTCTCTAAGTCGCGCGCCAACGAAAACTGAAAGCTGCGGAAGCTGCCAAAGCCCAGCTTGCGGCAGAAACGCGAAACGGTCGCCTCGGACGTGGCGGCAGCGCGCGAGAGCTGAGCCGCCGTGAGGCGTGGCGCCTCGGACTGGTGCTCCAATATATAGTCGACAATGCGCTGCTCGGACTCGCTGTATCCCTGGTGGGTACTAATGAGGGAAAGTGCGCTTTTGCTACTATCGGTCATGGATGGCTCCTGGTTGGCATGAAAATCTAACTTGATTTGCAATGCCATAGTATACGGGCATTTTCAATTACAAGATACACCTTGCCGTTTCAAGTGTTGATGGTAAACTTTCACTTGCCGTTTACGGTTATGAAAGAACCTTTCACCGGAGAATTGCGCCTTGTCTCTTCTCACGCGGACGGTAGGTTGGTATCTTTCAGTTGTGGAAAAACGCGCATCGAAGCGCGTGTAGGGGAGCGCCCGAGGGCGCTGTACTCAAGAAGGAGGGACACATGGCTAAGTTTGACATCATCGCCGCGACCGGTTGCCCGACCGGCATTGCGCACACCTTCATGGCGAAGGAGGCGCTGGAGAAGGCAGCTGCCGAGCGCGGTCTGACCATTAAGGTCGAGACTCATGGCCAGGTCGGTGTCGAGAACGAGCTCACCAAGAGCGAGATCGCCGGTGCCAAGGCCGTCGTCGTCGCAGCCGATAAGGATGTCCAGGCTGAGCGTTTCGCCGGTAAGCCCATGGTTTCCGTTGGTGTTTCCAAGGCCCTGTCTGTCGAGGCTGCTGGTAAGCTGATCGACCGCGCGCTCGCCGCCAAGGGCGACGACACGGTTGCCGCTGCCGCCGATGTCGAGGACGAGGTCGAGGAGAAGGAGTCCATCGGCCACGTCATCTACAAGCACCTCATGAACGGCGTCAGCCACATGCTGGTCTTCGTCGTTGCCGGTGGTGTTCTGACCGCCATTTCGTTCCTGTGGGGCATCACGTCCTTTGATTCGACGGCTGCCGACTACAACAGCTTTGCTGCGATGCTCAAGATCATCGGCGGCATCGCCATGAACCTTATGGTTCCGGTGCTTTCCGCCTACATCGCCGAATCCATCGGCAAGCGCCCGGCGCTCGTCCCCGGTTTCGTTGCCGGTATGATTGCCATCCAGGGCCTGCCTGTTAACGCCGAGACCGGCATGATCGACGCCGGTGGCGCCGGCGTGGGCTTCGGCTTCCTGGGCGGCATCGTCGGCGGCTTCCTCGCCGGCTATGTCATCCTGCTGCTCGAGAAGGTTTTCTCTAAAATTCCCGCGAGCCTTAATGGCCTGAAGGCAATCTTCCTGTATCCGCTGTGCTCTACCGCCATCGTCGGCCTGGTCATGCTCGGTATTTCCGGCCCCATGGCTGCCATTAACCAGGGTATGATGGATTTCCTGCAGAGCCTCGGTAACTCCGGTCCGGTGATTCTTGGCCTGGCCATCGGCTGCATGTGCGCCTTTGATATGGGCGGCCCGGTCAACAAGGCTGCTTACGCTACTGGCACCTTCCTGCTCGGTACCGCTCTCGAAGCTGGCGTCGGCACCGAGACCTACAACTTCGGCACCAACTTCATGGCTGCCGTCTCCGCCGCTTGCATCGTTCCGCCGCTGATCACCACCTTCGCCGTCGTTGTCGGCAAGAAGTACTTCAGCCAGGAGGATCATGACGCCGGTATCGTCAACCTCATCCTTGGTTGCACCCACATCACCGAGGGCGCCATTCCGTTCATGACCAAGAACATCTGGCCCGTCATGCCCATCATGATGCTCGGTTCTTCCATCGCTTCCATCTTGACCATCTTCTTCAACGTTCACGATCCGGCGCCTCACGGCGGCTTCCTGGTCCTGCCTGTTGTCGAGAACGGTCCGCTGTGGGTCCTCGCGATCCTCATCGGCGCTGTGGTCGGTGGCATCCTGTTCGTGGCCTTCAAGAAGTACGACTTCGAGAAGAATCAGAAGGCCGCTCCTGTAGCCAGGTCCGTTGAGGCCCCCAAGGCCGCTGCCGTCGAGGCCCCCAAGGCCGAGGCTGCCGACTTCGTGAAGGTCGAGAATGTCTTTGTCGCCGAGGACTTCGCTTCTCGTGACGAGGCTCTGAGCTTCGTTTCCAACCAGGCTGTCAAGGCCGGTATCGCCAGCGACGCCGACGCCGTGATGAACGCCTTCCTGGCCCGCGAGGCCGAGGGCACCACGGGCATGATGGAGGGCTTCGCCATCCCGCATGCCAAGTCCGACGCCATTACCGAGGCTGCCGTCATCGTCGTTAAGGACGAGTCCGGCGTGACCGGTTGGGACACCATGGACGGCGCTCCCGTTAACGTGGCTATCGCCCTGCTCATCCCGGGTGCCCAGGCTGGCACCACGCACCTCAAGATCCTGTCCAAGGTCGCCGAGGCGCTCATGGACGAGGACTTCCGTGCCACCGTCAAGGGTTCCACCGACGCCGCCGAGATCGCCAAGACGATCAACGCCCGCCTGGTCTAATCCCCCAGCCCGCGAATAACATCGCCCCCTGTATATAAGGCGGAGTCCCTCCCCAGGGCCTCCGCCTTTTTTCTATCCCTCCCATAAGTTGCGGTGAAATAGGGACTGTTTAAACGATTCAACTCCAAATGCAGTCCCTATTTCACCGCAACTTACAAAAGGGCATAGAGGGGGCTACCTATCGAGTCTTTGTCGCGAACAGATCATTAGCCAGAATTCCGTTCGCACGATATTGCTCTGGACCGACCGAGTTTCTGCAGCTTGCTCGCCCACAGGGGGCCGGGCGCGGCCAGTGAGATTTATCGCGAGTTCCGCACGAGCCGAAGAGCACTTAATGTGCTCTTCGTGCGAGCAGGACTGTAGAGCAGGAAATCTCACTGGCCGCACCCGGCCCCCTGTGGGCGAGCAAGCGGACGACAAACACATCTGTCCAACAATTCGTCCGAAACATAATGAAAAACCGTTTGATGTGAGTTAATATAAACAACGTCGTGAATCTGACTCCTGCCACATACATGACAGGGGTTAAACACAAAAAAGGAGTCAACTATGGTTTCTGAGAAGGCTACCCTCGTTAATCCTCAGGGTCTGCACATGCGTCCGGCTGGTCTGTTCGCCTCCACCATGGGCAAGTACGCCTGTGACGTGACGGTCGTCACCCCCGAGAAGGAGGTCAACGGCAAGTCCCCGATGGCCCTCATGGCTGCTGGTATCCCCTGCGGCACCGAGGTCGAGGTCAAGTGTGACGGCGCTGACGAGGCCGAGGCTCTGGCTGCTGCCATCGAGCTCATCAAGAGCGGTCTTGGCGAGTAGAACTCAAACGGGTCGCATGTTGAACAACTAAGTTCATATTTGGGGGCGCAGTGACCTGTTGTAAGGTAACTGCGCTCTTTTGTCATGGATATGGCAAAACGCTTTATCACATGACACGGAGAGAGGAATGGGAATGTATCAGGGAGTCAACGCTTCCGAGGGCATCGGTATCGGCACCGTCATGGTCGCCGTCGATCCCGACTTGACGTTTGAGCCGCATGAGGTTGCTGATTCGGCAGCAGAGAAGGAGCGCTATCAGTCCGCTCTTTCGGTCTTCTGCGAGAAGACCCAGGCTCAGGCCGACCACATGAAGGAGACGGTGGGCGAGGCCGAGGCCGAGATCATGAGCGGACATATTGTCCTGGCTCAGGATCCGGGTATGACCGACGCCATCAACGCCGCCATTGACGGCGGTACCTGCGCCGAGCAGGCGCTCATGGACACCTCGACCATGTTCGAGAACATGTTCCTGTCCATGGACGACGAGATGTTCCGTCTGCGCGCGGCCGACATCGCCGACATCCGCACCGGTATTCTGGCCGAGCTGCTGGGCAAGGAGGTCGTCGACCTCTCCGTCCTGCCCGAGAACACCGTCGTTGTCGTGCATGACCTCACGCCGTCCATGACCGCCACGATCGATAAGGCCCACGTTGCCGGTATCGTCACCGAGACCGGTGGCCGCACGTCGCACTCCGCGATCATCGCGCGTGCCCTCGAGATCCCGGCTGTCCTTTCGGTTTCCAACAGCTGCACCGCGCTGCGCAACGGTATGACCGTTGTCGTCGACGGTGGCAAGGGTATCGTTGAGGCCGATCCCGACGAGGAGACGCTCGCTGCCTACACCGCCAAGGCCGAGGCCTTCGCTGCCGAGAAGGCAGCCCTCGAGGCCTTCCGTGGCAAGCCGTCCGTGACTGCCGATGGCATCAAGAAGATCATCGCCTGCAACATCGGTAACCCCGATGACGTGCCCAACGCGCTCGATCACGACGCCGAGGCTATCGGTCTGTTCCGCTCCGAGTTCCTGTTCATGGACTCTGCTGAGCTTCCTTCCGAGGAGGAGCAGTTCAACGCCTACCGTAAGGTCGCCAGCGCGCTCAAGGGTGCTCCGGTCATCATCCGTACGCTCGATGTGGGTGGCGACAAGGAGATTCCGTATCTGCATATGGTCAAGGAAGACAACCCCTTCATGGGCTTCCGCGCCGTGCGTTACTGCCTGGCCAATCCCGACCAGTACAAGGTCCAGCTCCGCGCTCTGCTGCGCGCTAGCGCCTTCGGTGACGTCAAGATCATGATCCCGCTCGTCACCTGCGTCGAGGAGGTCTTGGCTGTCAAGGAGCTCGTCGAGCAGTGCAAGGCCGAGCTGACCGAAGAGGGTCGCAAGTTCAACGAGAACATCGAGGTCGGCATCATGGTCGAGACACCCGCCGCTTCGCTGCTCGCAGACCGTCTTGCCGAGGTTGCCGACTTCTTCTCCATCGGCACCAACGACCTGATCGGCTACACCATGTGCGCCGACCGTGGTAACGACACCATCTCCAACCTGTACCAGGTTTACTATCCCGCCGTGCTCCGCTCGCTCAAGAACATCATCGAGAGCGGCGTGAAGGCCGGCATCATGGTCGGTATGTGCGGCGAGGCCGCTGCCGATCCGCTGCTCGAGCCGCTGCTGATCAGCTGGGGCCTGGAGGAGTTCTCGATGAGCGCTCCGTCGATCCTGCGCGCCCGCAAGACCATCAGCCAGTGGACCAAGGCCGAGTGCGACGAGCTCGCCGAGAAGGCACTCGCCTGCAACACCGCCGCCGAGGTCAAGGCACTGCTCGAGTCCGCAGCTCGCTAATTTGGTATCAGAGGTAACCGCGTGGTTGGAATGGGCCGGCCACGCGGCCCTCACATATACAGGGGGTACTGTAAATGTTCTACACGCTAACCGCTAACCCGGCTGTCGACATGACGGTTTCGAGCTCTCCGCTTGAGCCCGACGAGAACGTCCGCACCGGCTCGGCCAGCTACACGGCTAACGGCAAGGGCCTCGACGTGTCCTTCGCCTTTAAGAAGATGGGCGTCGACACCGTCGCGCTCGGCTTCTTCGCCGGCTTCACGGGCAAGTTCATCGTCGAGGAGGTCATGAACCTGGGTTGCCTCTGCCGCCCGGTCTGGACCGACGGTATCACGCGCATTAACACCTATGTCAACGATGGCCAGCACGAGTACGGCATCCTGAACCCGGGTGCTCCGATCACGCCGCAGCACCAGGAGGAGCTCTACAACATCCTGGACACCGCGGGCGATCTCGAGTGCCTGATCGTTTCCGGCTCCGTGCCTCCCAAAGCTACGCCTGACTTCCTGGCTAAGGTCATGGAGCACGCTCAGGCTCGTGGCGCCGATGTCGTCTTGGACCTGTCCTCCGACAAGCTCAAGGAGCTCGCTCACAAGAAGCCGCTGCTCATCAAGCCGAACCATCACGAGATGAAGGCCATCTTCGGCGTGCCGGTCGACACCGACGACGAGGTCCGCGTTGCCATGAAGATGGCTCACGACGCCGGCGTTCAGAACGTGCTGCTCACCCGTGGTAGCCGCGGCGACGCTTACTTCTCCAACGGCGAGGACATCTGGTACGCCAAGCGTGAGTTCAACATTAAGCTGGTCTCTTCCGTCTGCGCCGGCGACTGCACCCTCGCTGCGTTCCTGCACAAGTGGTACAGGGATCGCGACAACGTCGAGGAGGCCATGAAGCTCGCTATGGCCACCGGCGCCAACGTTGCCGAGTCCGTCGGCATTGGCGACTTTGGTCACGTCGATGAGTACAGCAAGCGCGTTGCCGTCCGCAAGCTCGATCGTCAGTAATCGAATCGCGACATATTCGTGCGCATGCGGCGCCCCGGTTTCGGTCGGGGCGCCTTTTTTGTTCCGCCATGGGGGAGAGGTGTCCTGCCGTACTTCATCGCTTCCACACCGTTCACCGAGTTGTCCTAGCCTTTTACCGATGCGTGGAATATACTTTCATTAACACGTTGTTTCGTGAAAGGAACATCCATGATTTACACGCTCACTGCAAATCCCGCCATTGACTACAACATCGCCTGCGACGGCCTTACTGCCAATACCGTCACGCGTACCCGCAATGCCGTCTACACGCCCAACGGCAAGGGCCTCAACGTCTCGTTTACGCTTGACCACTATGGTGTCGACACCACGATCCTGGGTTTCTTCGCCGGCTTCTCGGGTGAGTTCATCGTCAAGGGCGCCGAGGCCCTGGGCGTGCCCGTCAAGCCCGTGTGGACCGACGGTATTACGCGCGTCAATGTGTTCCTCAACGCCGGTCCCGACACCGAGTACAACATGGTCAATGCCGGTGCCGCCATCAATGAGGCCAACGAGCAGGAGATGTTTGAACTTATCGATTCGCTCGATGACATGACCTGCCTGGTCATCAGCGGCTCGCTGCCTCCCAACACTTCCGAGGGCTTCTTGGCCGAGGTCCTGCGCCGTGTCAAGGCCAAGGGGGCCGAGTTCGTCCTCGACATCTCGAGCCATCAGCTGGCAGACCTCATTGCTCTGGAGCCACTGCTGATCAAGCCCAATGACGACGAGCTGCTTGACATCTTTGGCATCAAGGTGAGCGGTGGCGACGACGAGTCCGTCAAGGGCGCTATGGCCGAGCTGCACGCCAAGGGCGCCAAGAACGTGCTGCTGACCCTTGGTGGCGCCGGTGCGTACTTCTCCAACGGCGAGCATATCTGGTTTGCCAACCGCACCTTCGACGTCAAGCTGCTGTCGACGGTGTGCGCCGGCGATTCCTCGCTCGCTGCCTTCCTGTCCGTGTGGCACGACGCCCCCGAGCGCGTCGGGGACGCCCTGCGCCTTTCGATGGCCACTGGCGCCAACGTGGTCGAGTGCCCCGGTCTGGGTGATTTTGCCAAGGTGGACGAATATAAGAAGCACATCGAGGTTCGCCAGGTCTGCTAG
>DXLQ01000042.1:0-7711 GCA_019414685.1 Collinsella sp.
CACGGCTTCGCAGGGTCGCGTTGAGGGAAGGTAGTCCGGCCCTCCCGGCCCGCTTCGGGTCGTCGCGTGCTCGTTACTGAAAAGCTGATTAGAAGTTTGTGTGCCGCCCCTTTTGGGGCGGCACTTTTTGTGTGGGGTCCCGGTCTTCACAATTTCCGTCAAGCTTTTGGTTAGGTTTTGGTCGGTTGGCGTAAGGGCGGAAGGGCAAAAGATCATTCGATAAAAAAAGCTCAGAGAAAGTGCTGGTAGGGGAGTTGTTGAGGTTTTCGACAGCTTTCTGACTATAGAATCTTTGCGGCTATTGCCGCGGATTTCGTTGCCGCGGCCGCGATGGTGCGGGATGCTGGGCGTAAGCGTCGAATGCTCAGATTGAGGAGGCCAACATGGATCTGTTTCTTGAGACCCCGCGGCAACAAGCCGAGCGCATGTTGCGCCAGCAGCAACGGCTTATGGAGATGCAAATGCAAGGGGCGGCCGTCCAGCCTCCTGTGCAAAACGCCGCGCCCGCGGTATCGTCTGCGGATGAGGTGGACCCAGGAGCCTATTCCGTACAGCAAGATTCATATGCGCAGGAGCTTGCGTTCGACAAGCGTCGTGCGCGTCGCCGTCGCTGGGCCCAGCGCCTGCGTACGCTGGCGATGATCGTGCTGATTCCGTTGGGGCTCGCGGCAATCTTCTTGGCCTCATATGCCCTCACGTGCATTCTCAACGGCGCCTCGCCCAGCGAGGTGCTTGAGCACTTGGCAGTTCTCGGCCAGCGTCTAGGCGATGTCGTAACAACCATCCGCGCCGGCTGGGAGAGTTAGCGTTTGTCACATTAGGACTTCTAGGGAGTAGGGATTATCGCCACGAGTAAAATTCTTGCATCCTGTGGGTCCTGTCGTGCGACTGAATAGTATTATTGAAGATGAATAATAATAGTATTTGCTATGTATAAGCAGGATTTAGAGCAGACTCTTTTGGGCATTGACGAAGAGGCGGAGCTGGAAATAGGTCCAAGAGACGATAGGCCGAGCGTTGTATTGGTGGGAGGAAGCGCCTTCATGCTAAACGATGTGACGAATCGGTCGGTTACACATGACATTGATGTGTTTGAGGCAGACAGGTGCCTCCGCGAGATCATAGCTCGATACCCCGAGGTGAATGGTATGGCGGTGGCATATTGCGATCAGATGCCATTCAATTACGAAGATCGTATGATTCCCTTAGATATTGGGGCGCGTTTTATCAGGTACTTTACGCCATCCTTGGAGGATCTGGCGGTAATGAAGCTCTATGCCTACCGTCCGAACGACATCGTCGATCTTCATAGTCAGGCATTCGTCGACCGACTTGATTGGGGACTGCTCGAACGGCTTATATTCGACGAGGGGGAGGCGCTGGCGTCGTCGCCTTCGGAGCGGAGTTATCAAGAGATGGTCTGCGCATACAGGCAATACAAAAAGGAGGTGCTCGGTTGAATCTGACCTTTGAGGGATTCTTAAAAGGCTATTGCCGAGAGCTATCCGGACAGCAGTCGCTGAGTTTTAGAAAACTGGTTGAGCAGGCGACGACGGTTGCGCCGCGCGTGGCGGAGCCTCTGTTTTTGCTCGCTTTGGCGCAAGGAAAAGCCGAATACGTTCTGGGTTTATCCGAGGGTTCGTGGATGGAAGAGGATTACCGAGGCGTTTTGTCCTTGTACGATCAAGCGGGTGGTATGGCGTCTCTATGTGCCAAAAGTGAGCTCCCCAACCGTTATGCCAACGTTTGGCGTGCGTATAGAGCGGTGAAGGAAAAGCCAGTGGCGGACAGAAGGATCAACGCCCTGATGCGAAAAAGAACATTGGGAGCGCTAGAGGAATCGGGCGGCACGCGCTACGGTCTCTGCCGCGATTTGAATCTGAATAAGGGAAACGTGTACGCATACTTAGCCGGCGATGACTCAAAGGTGAGCAGGGAGACGGCGCGCCGCATTATGGAATATGCGGAGGAGAGGGGCACCCAAGAAGGGGCCGGGCGCCCGGTGCGTGTGGCGGGGTAAGATTGATCGCAGTTTTGATTGATGATCGATTGGGTTTGTTGGGCGGAGCCTATGTCTGCTATTGATATTGCGCTTGTTGTGATTGCCTTGGTGGCGGTGGGAGTTGCTGTGGTTTGCACCCTGCAGCTTAAAGGCCTTCGTGCCGAGTTGCGAGAGCGTGGCGGCAGCGACGCGGAGACGCTCGCGGCGCTCGAGCAGGCCAACAACGCGCTCGACACCCTGAACGTCGCGCTGGCAGAAACCCGTCGCACGGCAAACGCCATCGCGCAGCAGCAGACGACCGACGCCGCCGTAGAGCAGCAGCGCTACCTGACCATCGCGCGTGAGTTCTCGCAGGCTGGCGACCGTATGGATGACCTGCGCCGCGAGACGGCCCAGCAGCTCGGTGCCAACCGCGAGGGCATCGAGCACCGCTTGGACAAGGTGCGCGAGACGGTCGATGCCCAGCTGGGCGCCATCCGCAAGGACAACAACGTGCAGCTCGATCAGATGCGCGCGACGGTGGACGAGAAACTCTCCCGCACGCTCAACGATCGCCTGTCTGCATCGTTTAAGCAGGTGAGCGACCAGCTCGAGGCTGTGTACAAGGGTTTGGGCGATATGCAGTCCATTGCCACCGGCGTGGGCGACCTCAAGCGCGTGCTGGGCAATGTTAAGGCGCGCGGCATTTTGGGCGAGGTGCAGCTGGGTGCGATCCTGGCGGACATCCTTACGCCCGACCAGTATCTGGAAAATGTCGCCACCAAGCCCGGTGCCTCGGAGCGCGTTGAGTTTGCCGTCAAGCTGCCGGTGGACGAGGGCGATCCCGTGCTGCTGCCGATTGACTCCAAATTCCCGGGCGACGCGTACGAGCATCTGCTCGACGCGCAAGAGTCGGGTGATGCCGAGGCTGTGGCCGCCGCGCGCAAGACGCTCGATATGATGGTGAAGCGCGAGGCAAAGGACATTTGCGAGAAGTACCTGAGCGTGCCCGCGACGACCAACTTCGGCATTCTGTTCGTTCCGTTTGAGGGGCTGTACGCCGAGGTCGTCAGCCGTCCCGGGCTTATCGAGACCCTGGGCCGCGACTATCACGTCAACGTTGCCGGCCCCAGCACCATGGCCGCCATCCTCAACAGTCTGCAGATGAGCTACCAGACGTTTAGGCTGCAAAAACGCACCGATGACGTGCTGCGCGTGCTTTCCGCCGTCAAGGCTGAGCTGCCGCGCTATCAGGCGGCGCTGCGTCGTGCGCAGCAGCAGATCGAGACCGCGGGCAAGACGGTCGAGGGCATTATCACCACGCGCACCAACGTTATGGAGCGCAAGCTCAAGGACATCGACGCGCTGGAGGATGCCGGGGAGGCCGACGAGATCTTGGGGCTCACGTCCGCGGGCCTGCTCGCAGACCAAGAAGACAAGGACTAGCCGTGCCTGACGGCGGGGCGTCTGCGCAAGCGCGGAGCGCGGGCGCTTTTCGCGTCGTACGTGCCTGAAGCGCGCTTCGGTGTGCAACAATGGCGTTTCGCCCTGCCAGATGCGAAAGGAAGCCCATGTCTCAGAGAAGCACCAGCCCGCTCAAGCGCTCCACCGTGCGCCGCACGCTGCGGCGGTTTTGGGATGTCACGCGCACACAGCCGCTGATCGTCTTTCTCTCGGTGTTCTCGTCGGCGGGCTATATCTTTTTGCTCACGTTTGCCAACACCTACGTGATGGCGCTTATCGTCGACCGCGTCCAAGCCGGCCCCGTGGCAGGCGACCAGGTGTTTGAAGTTTTTGGCCCCTACATTCTGGCGCTCGTGCTCGTTAATCTGGTAGGCCAGATCCTCTCCAAGCTGCAGGACTACACCGTCTACAAGCTCGAGATTGCGGGCAACTATCACCTGGCGCGCTTGTGCTTTGACACGCTCTCCAATCAATCCATGACATTCCACACCAGTCGCTTTGGCGGATCGCTCGTGAGCCAGACGAGCCGTTTTATGAGCGGCTACACGGGGCTGGTGGACGTGACGGTGTATTCGCTCATTCCCACTATCACCTCGGTCGTCTGCACGGTGGCGGCGCTCGCCCCGGTGGTGCCGACGTTTACCGTGATCCTGGTGGGCATCATGGTCGTCTACATTGCGTTTGTCTGGCTTATGTACAAGCGCATCATGCCGCTTTCGGCCGCGACGTCCGCCGCGCAGAACAAGCTGTCGGGCGTGCTGTCCGATGCGGTCACGAATATCCTGGCCGTCAAGACCTGTGGGCGCGAGGACTTTGAGCGCGACCTGTTCGATACCGCCGACCGCGCCGCGCGCGACGCCGAGACGGTTTCGATGTACGCCATGATGCAGCGCAACTTTACGACCTCGGGCCTTATCGTCATCACCATGGCCGTGGTGAGCGTGTTCGTGGCGGGCGGTAACGCGTGGTTTGGCATCTCTGCCGGCGCGCTCGTCATGATTTTTACCTATACGTACAACCTCACCATGCGCCTGAACTACGTGAGCTCCATGATGCAGCGCATCAACCGCGCGCTCGGCGATGCGGCCGAGATGACGCGTGTGCTGGACGAGCCGCGTCTGGTGGCAGACGACGCGAATGCCCCCGAGCTCAAGGTGAGCGAGGGCGCGATTGATTTTGAGCACCTGAGCTTTGCATACCGTGATGCCGCGGCGGGCGAGAGCGTGTTCAACGACCTGACGCTCCATGTGGCGGCGGGCCAGCGCGTGGGCCTGGTGGGCAAATCGGGCTCGGGCAAGACGACGCTCACCAAGCTGTTGCTGCGCCTGGACGACGTGCAGGGCGGCCGCGTGCTCGTGGACGGCCAAGACGTCTCGCGCTGCACGCAGCAGAGCCTGCGCCGCCAGGTTGCCTACGTGCCGCAGGAGGCGCTGCTGTTCCACCGCTCCATTCGCGAGAATATCGCCTACGGCCGCCCCGACGCCACCGACGAGCAGATTCGCGAGGCAGCGCGCCTGGCCAATGCCCTGGAGTTTATCGACCGCTTGCCCTATGGCTTTGACACCATGGTGGGCGAGCGGGGCGTTAAGCTCTCGGGCGGCCAGCGCCAGCGCGTGGCCATCGCCCGCGCTATCCTGACCGACGCGCCGATTCTGGTGCTCGACGAGGCGACGTCTGCCTTGGACAGCGAGTCTGAGGCGTTGGTGCAGGAGGCGCTCGAGAACTTGATGCGCGGCCGCACCTCCATTGTGGTGGCGCATCGCCTGTCCACCGTGGCGGCGCTCGACCGCATCGTGGTGCTGGCGGACGGCGAGATTGTCGAGGACGGTACGCATGCGCAGCTTGTCGAGGTGGGCGGCGAGTACGCAAGCCTGTGGGGCCGCCAGACCGGCGCATTTTTGGAGGCGTAAGGTCCCCGTACGTGGGACAATCGTTTCCGTGAAGTTATGTTTCTGCCGAGCCGAGGAGTCGTTATGCCACGCGAGACCAATGCCGCCAAACGCGAACGCGCCATCGAGGTGTGCGAGCGCCTTAACCGTCGCTATGGCCCGGTCGAGTGCTTCTTGGACCACGAGAATCCCTTTAGGCTGCTCATCGCGGTACTGCTCTCGGCTCAGACGACCGACGCGCAGGTCAACAAGGTGACGCCCCAACTGTTTGCCCAGTGGCCCACGCCCGAGGCCATGGCCGGGGCAAGTGTGACCGACGTGGCGGACACCATTAAGTCACTCGGCTTTTATAAGAGTAAGGCCAAGCATGCCGTGGAGGCCGCGCAGATGATCGTTGCCGACTACGGCGGCGAGGTACCGGCCGACATGAAGGAGCTCGTCAAGCTGCCGGGCGTGGGGCGCAAGACAGCGAACATCGTGCTCAACGTAGGGTACGGCATCGTGGAAGGCATCGCGGTGGATACGCACGTCAACCGCATCGCGCACCGCCTGATGCTGAGTCCCAAGACGCACGCCAAAGAGCCGCTCAAGACCGAGCGGGATCTGCTCAAGATTTTGCCGCACGAGTATTGGGAGTCGGTCAATCACCAATGGATCACCTTTGGCCGCGAGATCTGCGACGCCCGCAAGCCCAAGTGCGACGAGTGCCCGCTGGCAGACCTTTGCCCCAGCGTACGGGTGGTGCAATAGCTTTTTGCAAACTTTTTTGCAAAAAAGTCCCAAACCTTAGATATAGCTTGGTTGCGCAACCTTTTGAGTTTTTTCTCGGCTTAAATTGATGATGCAATTCAAATGTCTTCTTTCGCGAAGTGGTCGCGGAGAAGAGAGTCGGGAAAGGACGACCACATGAATAGGAAGCTTAACGCTGCTATCACAGCTGGCTTGAGCCTTAGTATGGTTCTTGGCTCCACGCCGGTTGCTGCTATCGCGGCGGAGGCTGCTCAGAACACGAGCGAGGGGGCTACTGCTGCAGCCTCTACTGGTGTTAAGACCGTTATTTTTGTAGCGGCAAATGGCGGCGGCGGCGCTTTCGCGGACGGAAACATCACTACTGAACCCATTGAGACTAACGACGAGGGCATATGCCCTGTGCCGGAGTCTCCCGTGCGCGATGGCTATGTGTTTGGTGGCTGGTATTATGACAGCGCTTGCACTCAGGCCGTAGATTTATCTCAGCCTCTTCTGGGCGGCGCCAGCAACTATGTCCTGTTCGCTAAGTGGACTGAGGCACCCTCGAAGGCGCTTAATGTGACCTACGCTGCCAATGGCGGTCAGTTCGCCGACGGCAACAACGTCATGCTGGGCCAGACTGACAGCAATGGTATTGCTCGCCAGCCGCTTGCCCCCACGCGTGACGGCTATGTGTTTGCCGGTTGGTATTATCACAGCGATGGAACCGACCCGGTTGACTTCAACCAGCCGATTGTCGGTGGCGGCAAGAATGTGACCCTTTTCGCCGCTTGGACGCCCGCGAAGCAGGACAAGACTGTCGAAATCCTCTACGTCGCCAACGGCGGTACGTTCTTCGACGGTAACGATACTATGCAGGGCGTAACCGATACCGACGGTATCGCACGCCTGCCGCTTCAGCCTACCCGCGAGGGCTATGACTTCCTTGGTTGGTCGTACGATCGCGACGGAAATGACCCCGTCGACTTCACGAAGGCTATCGTTGCGGGCAGCGGTCACGCGACTGTTTATGCTCAGTGGAAGCAGAACAACGAGAAGACGGTTCTCTATGTTGCCAATGGTGGCGCTTTTGCCGATGGCAATGAGACCATGGAGGGTGTCACTGACAGCGACGGCGTCGCCCGCCAGCCCCTGGCCCCGACCCGCGAGGGCTACACCTTTACTGGTTGGACTTACGATGCTGCTGGCACCGAGCCTGTCGACTTCACCAAGCCCATCCCGGGTGGCGGTCAGCACGTTACGTTCTTCGCTCAGTGGGCAGAGCTTGCTAACAATGAGAAGAATGTTCTCTACGTCGCCAACGGCGGTGTGTTCGCAGATGGCAACGAGACGCTCCAGGGCGTGACCGACGGCGACGGCGTCGCCCGCCAGCCCCTGGCCCCGACCCGCGAGGGCTACACCTTCGCCGGCTGGACCTACGACTCCAAGGGTAAGGACCCGGTCGACTTCAGCAAGCCCGTCCAGGGCGGCGGCGACCACGTGACGTTCTACGCCCAGTGGACCAAGGATAAGGGAACTGATGAGAACGTCAAAGACGTCCTCTACTTTGCCAACGGCGGCACGTTCTTCGACGGCAACGAGACGCTCCAGGGCGTGACCGACGGCGACGGCGTCGCCCGCCAGCCCC
>DXLQ01000042.1:7811-14081 GCA_019414685.1 Collinsella sp.
TCGCCGGCTGGACCTACGACTCCAAGGGTAAGGACCCGGTCGACTTCAGCAAGCCGCTGGTCGGCGGCGGCGACCATGCTACCCTGTTCGCTCAGTGGACCGAGGACAAGGGAGCTGACGTTGACGAGAACAAGAACGTCAAGGATGTCCTCTACTTCGCCAACGGTGGTGTATTCTTCGACGGTAATGTGACGCTCCAGGGCGTTACTGATTCCGACGGCGTCGCCCGCCAGCCCCTGGCACCGACCCGCGAGGGCTACACCTTCGCCGGCTGGACCTATGACTCCGAGGGTACCGATCCCGTCGACTTCAGCAAGCCCGTCCAGGGCGGCGGCGACCACGTGACGTTCTACGCTCAGTGGACCAAGAACGAGACGCCCGCTGTCCAGACCCACAAGGTCAATTTCTATGTTGATGGTTCCACCACTACGGTTGAGGTCGAGGACGGCAAGACTGTTGCTCAGCCCAGCGATCCTTCCGTCGACGGCTTCAACTTTGTCGGCTGGTCTTCTTCCAAGGAGTCCTTCAAGAAGTTTGACTTCTCTACTCCTATCACCGAGGACACCACTGTCTATGCTTTCTTTACCGCTAAGACGCCCAAGTCCGAGACTTTGAAGAAGGATGAGGGCAAGAAGCAGGTTGCTGCTGACAAGAAGGACGAGGCTAAGGCCGAGAAGAAGGACGAGGCTGCCCTTGCTTCCACTGGCGACCCGACCTTCGTTGTGACCTCCGCTGCCGCCCTTACCGGTGCCGTGGCTGTCGCTGTGGGCATGTACATGACCAAGCGTCGCGAGCACTAATCACTTCTAGTGTTTACCTCCGGGCTTAATTAGCCCAAACCTGATAGCCGTGTGGGGACCCGACCCCCACGCGGCTTTTATGTTTTAGTTATCTTGCTGAGTTTTGTCGGCTCCTGCATCCGTTTTTAGATGTCCACGTCATATAAAGGGGCGCTGCTGCGATGTGCGCAGCAGCGCCCCTTTGCGTTGATTCTTATTGTGTGAGCTCGGCCCTAGGCCAGCGCGCGTACGTTTGAGGAGATCTTCAGCACCAAAAACTCGGTCGAGGAACCCAGCATGAGCAGGTCGCCGTCGTGGATGGGAATCTGCTTGTCCTCGTCATCGGCGGAGCGCAGCGAGCGTGGCTTTTCGATAACGGTGGTCACGCCACTGCGTGTCACCAGCACCGTTCCATTGGTGGAGTGAAGGCCGCTTGCGAGCCATGTGCCGTTAGAAAACGCTACACGCAGGTGCCGACGGGATACATCGGGTCCTACATTGGTGATGGCGTTTCGGTCGCGTGCAAAAGAACCTAGTACCGTACCCTCGGGATCGAGACTCAAGGGATAGATCGGCGGCAAGGCCGAGCCATCTTTCGCAAGCCTGAGAAGTCCCAGCTTTGCAGGAGGCTCGTTGACCTTGCGGTTAGTGCCCTGCGTCTGGACGGCCTCGGCGGTTTCGAGCGTGCCAAAGGTCTGGGCTAGTTGCGTTATGGCGAAGTCTTTGACCTCTGAGGCGGCGGCATTGGGATCGGCGAGGCATCCGCAGACCGTTAGCGCAAGGAGCTCCAAAAGGCGCCGATCGCTTTGCTTGAGGCCCGGTATGACGGCGATGCGGTCAAAGATATTGCGCAGGATGGAACCATCGAGACCCCAGTGGCCTAACGATTTTGCCATACGCTCAAGGGCACGAGTCGTTATGGTTTGCTGGCGAGCGTTGGTGGCCGCCGGACTGCTACCGCTGCCGATTTTTACAGCGGCAGCCAAGTTCTTGACACTCTGCGAAAAATCGGCAAACATCTCGGGGTCGATCTTGTCGGTACCCGGAACGACGTGCACCACGCGTCGCGATAGAAACGTCTTTTCGGTAATGCGAAACCTTGGGGCCGGTTTGGAGCCCATCGGCTTGTCCGAAATCAGGATGCGCGCCGCTTCTCGATTGTTGATCTGAAGGTCGCACTTAAGGAAATCAAAGAGCACCTCGGAAGGTGTTTCCGCACGCATGATGCGAGACTCCTTTCTGGTATCCGGTGAAGGTGTTAGATGCAAAAGCCGGGTAGGACATAGGTCTTTTGGTCTGGAGCGTTTCCGGGCGTTGCCCAGCAAAACACGTCGCCGTCTTTTCCAACGCGGTTAAAGTACGTCTGGTCGGCGCCCTCGCTGCAGTCGGCGCTGGGGGTGCGCTCCCAGTAGCAGATCTTTTTGCCAGCGACGGTGCGGATCATGGCATCGTTGGTGGTCAGGCCGCTCACGCTCTGCTCGCGATAGAGCTGGTACTGATCGCCTTCTCCGCTGTAGAGGGCAGAAAGGTACTCGCTGCCTTCTGCGAACGTTTCGGGCGCTTGGTAGCCGCACAGCTCGCTCATGGACGGCAGCCAGAGTATGTCGTCGGTGGCGGTGATGCTGGAGACGTCTTTGGTGCCGCCGGTGTTGTTGGTGAGCTTTCGCACCGAGCGAATCTGATTACGGAGATTGTCGGGCAGCGTAGCCATGCCCTTGTCCGCCAACCATTTGCGAAGCGACGATTGCTCCCAACCGCCCGTCGCGGCACTGTCGTTTACGGCGCGCATAGCGATGGGGGTGCGGAACATAAAGGTGATGCCCGCAGGGAGGCCGTCATCGGTGAGCGTGTCTGCCTTAAAGCCAACGATCTGGATTTGCGCCTTGGTCCCGTCGGAAAGCCTGACAGTCTTGGTGTTCTCGTTTTCGAGCGACTGCTTGCTGTTTACCAGGTGGTAGGTTTCGGCAATCTCGAGCGCGTTTTTGTTGGAAGATGTCTCTTGGATTTTGCGGGAGATCAGTGCGAGTTCTTCCCAGGTGTAATCGTCGAGTGACGGCTTAATGCCGTGCGCAAGGTCGATAAGCCCCCAGCATCCCGTGGCAAGGGCGGAAGCTGCGATGCCGACAACGCAGACGCCGCCGAGCGCGAGCGCAGCGCGACGCGAGATAACTGGGTGACGCGTCTGAGCCTTGTCGGAGTCGGAAGGCTTCGGTTGCTGGCTAAAGTCGATCGGGGTGGGCAGCGGCGTGTGCGGCTCAAAATCGATGTCTTTAATCCAGGCATCGAGCTTGCCGACAATCGTAGACAGCGGCGCGCGCTGGGACTGCTCGTTATGGATACCGCTCATGATGACATCGACAAGCATTTGGTCGCCGGGCGTGCGCGCCTTGAGTGCCTCGGGCTCGTGCTCGATCTTGTACAGGTAGGGCGACTGGTCCATATGCTCGTTTAGGCGATATGGCGTGTGACCGGCATAGAGCGTGTAGAGCACGCTGCAGAGCTCGTATGTATCGATGCTGGGCGACGTGCGCAGCGGCGCCAGCTCGGGGATGTCGTTGGAGAGCATCTCAGGCGGGGCGAACTCGGGGGTGCCGTTGCGCCAGATGCCGGTGGACATGGTAAACGAGGGGTCCGAGCGCTTGATGCTCGAGCTGCCCAGATCGACCAGGCAAAGGTCAAAACTGCAGTGTGCAATCTGCTGGGCAAGGGGTCGGCGCGTCGTTCGAATAATGATGTTGCGCAAGGAGATATCACGGTGCACAAAAGGTGCATCGAGCTTTTGGGTACTCAGGAGGATCTCTCCCAGGCGTTTTCCGATTGCGGCGACGGTGTTTGCGGGAATGCGGCCGCCCTCGGCGGGGTCGGTTAGCTCTGCCGCGGCATCGCGAAGGGGCAGGCCTTCGATCCATTCCATAAGGATGACCGGTGTGTTGCCGGCATAACCGTAGCCATAGGTTTTGGGAAAGCCGCCCAACAGTGAGACGACTGCAAGATTGCGATACTCTTCGGTGAGCGTCTTGATGCCCGAGGGGCTGACAGCGGAGCCGTTTTCATCACAGCCGCTGAGGGGCAGCAGCGTCTTGAGCGCAAAGGTCTCGCCCTCGGTGTTGGCGACCTTGCGAAGATGGTGGGAGCCGCCGCCGACTGCCCCGCAATCCAACAGGGTGGTAAAGCGGCGAATGGTATCGGAGTCTTCGGTGGTCGCAAACATGGGGTTTGGTTCAAAGGGGGACAACGCAATGATATCCATGTCCGTGTCGTACGTCACGGGGCGATCCTTTCGAGAAAAAATGCATAACAATAATGTTAGTCAAAAGGTAGCGCAACCGTTGTCTTAATTGAAAAGGTGCCGTTATTTGCAGAGGTTAATGCAAATAACGGCACCTTGTGCGTCGAAGATGTGTGGGCAGACTAGTCTGTGATGCGAATGACCAAAAACGCGTCGTGGCGCCCAAACAAAGCGTGTCTCCGTTGTGAATCTCGACGGGGGTGTTGGCGAAGTTGGCGGGGCGGTCGCGTCGAGGCAGCTCGATAGGCTGCCGGCAGCGGTCGACGCCCGAGATCAAAAACGATCCGTTGGTGGAGTCGAGGCCCTGCGCAAGCCAGCGTCCGTCTTGGAACCAAATGCGCAGGTGCTGGCGCGAGACATCGGAATCGACGTCGGTGATGGCGTTCCCGTCGCCAGTCAGCGACCCGATAATGCTGCCCACCGGGTCCGTGGTAAGGGGACGCAGCGGCGGTCGTGCCGAGTTGCCCACGACGCGCAGCAGCCCCAGGCGAATGTCTCCCGTGGGGCGCGCGGTTGTCGAGAAAAATGAGGTGACGGTCGTCTCGACCGTGCCAAGCGTCGAGAGCATCTGGTCGGACACAAAGGACTCGGTGTACTCGATGGCGCGGGCGGGGTCGCCAAGGCAGCCGGTAACGATAAAAAAGATCAGATGGATGTAGAGGCGATCTTTAATGTCACTACCGTCAGTGGTCTCGATGCGCTCGACGCCGTTTCTAAAGCGCATGCCGTCGACGCCACAATTGGTAAGGGCATCCTGCATGTCTGGGACGCACGACTCCATATAGCGTTTAGCGACCTTGCTCAGCGATTGGGGGTCGGAGCCTCGGTTTTGCATGATGAGGTTGAGTATCTGGCGCGCACTTTGTTCAAAGGGCGTAAACAGCGGCTCGGAAAGGTCACCGGGTTTGGCGTGAACGATTTCGCGTGAGATAAACGACGGGACCGTCAAGCGTTCGGAGATGAGGCGTCCACCGTAACGGGCGTTGCCGGCCATTAGAATTTGCGCGGCGTTACCGTTGTTGATGCGACCGAGTGACTTAAGCCCGGCGTACAGTGCACAAGATGGAGTGTCAGCCATTTGTTTTTACCCCCCCCCCTTCACTCAAAAACAGCATTGGATACGTCAATATCATCAATTATAGGCGCTTTGCAGCTCGAAATGCTCGCTAGGGGGCGCGGACGGTGCGAATCAGCGTTGAAAAGTACGTTGAAAGGTAACAAAGTACAGAGTGTATGGCGGGTTAATAAGCTGGGAAAACGTATTGGTGCGACCGTTGTGGGCAACATTTGGCATGATGTCGCTTTGGCTTTTGGTCACGGGGCCGTGCGGTACCATAAACGTCAATGATCTTTGACGTACGACCCGCCGAGCTTGCCCCGGCGGGCTTTTGGCGTTGCGATGCCGGAGGAACAGCATGCTCATTCACCGTATAGCCGCGCAGCTCTACACTGCCGAGGCACTGCAGACCGTCGAGGCCGGGCTCGATTCTGGCGAGGACGTGACGCTGGCCGTGTCTCAGTCGGGCCGAACGCTTATGGCTGCCGCCCAGTTTGCGCGTCGTCCGCGCCCCACGGTCTACATCGTGAGTGGCGAGGATGCGGCCGATCGTGCCGCACGTAGTCTGGCCGCCTATGTGGGCCTGGCGCACGTGTGCCGCTTTCCCGAGCGCAAGGACTACCCTTGGCGCGAACAGGCGCCCGACGATGCCGTGGTGGCCCAACGCTGCGAGGCGCTCGGGCGCATCGTGCGCGGGGACAACTGCATCATGGTCGCCTCGGCCCGCGCGCTGCTGCGCTGCGTGCCGCCGGTCGAGAGTCGCTATTGGGAGTCCACCACTTTTGCGGTGGGCGAGGAGATTCCTTTTGACGAGGTGCCGCAGCGCCTGGTGGGCATGGGCTACACCAATGCCGGCGCCGCCGACGCGCCCGGCCTGTTCCGTGTGCACGGCGACACCGTCGAGGTATTCCCCGCACAAGAGAAAGCGCCCGTGCGCATTGAGTTCTTTGGCGACGAGATCGACCGCATCCGCCGCATGGTGAGCTCCACGGGCCAGACCATCGGCAACGAGGACAGCATCGAGATCTTCCCCTGTCGCGAGCTCGCACTCACCGACGACGCCGTCCACAACATGCATGTGGTGCTCTACCGCGCCAGCCAGGACGACAGCAAGTTGGCGGCACTGCTCGAGATGGTGGATGCGC
>DXLQ01000043.1:0-14069 GCA_019414685.1 Collinsella sp.
AAGCGGGCCGGGAGGGCCGGACTACCTTCCCTCAACGCGACCCTGCGAAGCCGTGAGCGAGGAGGGAAGGTAGTCCGGCCCTCCCGGCCCAGCTCACGCTAGCACCACGCGCTAGTAGTTCACCACCTGCTCCTCAAAGTACGCCTTCGGGTGGTTGCACACCGGGCACACCTCGGGCGCCTCGGCACCAACATGCAGGTGCCCGCAGTTCAGACACTTCCACACCTTTACGCCCTCGCGCTCAAACACCTCGCCCGATTCAATGCGCTCGACGAGCTTGTTGTAGCGCTCCTCGTGGGCCTTCTCGACAGCGGCGACACCACGGAACTTCTCGGCGATCTCGGCAAAGCCCTCCTCCTCGGCGGTCTTGGCAAACTCGTCATACATCGTGGTCCACTCGTAGTTCTCGCCCGCGGCGGCGTCGCGCAGGTTGTCCAGAGTGCCCGGAACGGCGCCATCGTGCAGATACTTAAACCACAGCTTGGCATGCTCGGACTCATTGCCCGCCGTCTCGGCAAAGATATTCGAGATCTGAACGTAGCCGTCCTTTTTGGCCTTGGATGCATAGTAGCGATACTTGGTGTGTGCCTGGGACTCACCGGCAAAAGCAGTCTCGAGGTTCTTCTTGGTCTGAGAGTTCTCAAAATCCATAGGTGTACTTCCCTTCAACACATGCCGCCCATAGGCTTTGAGCGGCCTTGTCTTTAGGATGCCCTCATGCCGAGAATCTAAACCTTACAATCCTGTTTTTCAGATTCGGGTGGGCTACACGCTTAGCCAGCGGTCACCCTCCACGCGGCAAAAGCCCTCACGCTCCAAGTCGGTCAAAATGCCTGCGACAAGATCGCGCTCGACCGGCTCGCGGCCTGCTGCCGCCTCCATTTCGTTGACACCCGCCACGGCCTCGGCGAGTGTGATGCCCGCCGGCCGCCCATCGCGCGCAGCCAGCAGCATGCGCACAATATGGGCGCGCTTTTGGCGACGTGAGCCCTCAAACTTTGATTGACGGCTATAGCCCGCCGAGCGCCTGGACGGATTGGGCAACGTCTTTTTTAGATATGCGCCGTAATCTAGCAACGCGTAATACCACGCGCGCGGCGTATCGGCATCATCGAGCGGCACGGCAAAGGGAGCGATCTCGTCGGTCGCCGCACCGGGGGCCGCCGGACAGGCCGCCTGAATCAGCGGCACCAGCTCGCGATCGGGAACAGCCGGTACATCGGGAAAGAAGTGATGCAAAAAGACCGTGCGCACGTTGGTCTCCAGATACACGCCCGGAAGATCAAACGCAAACGACCGGATACCTTGCGCCGTTGCCGGGCCAATACCAGGCAGAGCGACCAAGTCACGCGTCTCGTGCGGAAACTCCCCGCCCCAATCCTCTACGACCCGTTGAGCGGCCCCGTGAAGCGCCAGAGCGCGTCGGTTGTAGCCCATGCCCTGCCAAGCGTCCAAAACATCGGAAGGCGCGGCCTGGGCAAGCGCCTGCACGGTCGGAAAGCGATCGAGCCACGCCGGCATACGCGTCTCCACGCGTGGTACCTGTGTTTGCTGCAGCATGACCTCAGAAAGCCAAATGATGTACGGATCGCGCGTGCGGCGCCACGGAAGGTCGCGATAACGCAGAACCCCTTCCGAACGAATCGTCGAACGAAAGGGGTCCTGAATCATGGCTATGCTCCTTATGCGGCGCTATTCCTCCCGCCAAGCGCACGCGCAGGTGGCGTACTCGGGAAACGCTTCGCGGTCGGCGAACTTGGGATCGACGGCCGGGAACTGGCGGTGAGCGACGATGTCGCCGAGCGAAACGGAATCGAGGTAATCGCGCATCAACGCCTGGGCTCCGGCCCACAGGGGATGATAGCAGCACGTGCCCATGCGCGCACAGTCACCATCGGGCGCGGTGCAATCATTCATAACCATAGGGCCCTGAACGGCCTCGACGACCTGACGAATGGTAACGTCGTCCGGACTGACCTTGAGACGCATGCCACCGTGGACGCCACGCAGGCTCTCCACAATACCGGCCTGGACCAAACCGTGCTGAATCGAGCGGGCAAACGAATACGGGACATTGACCTCTTCGGCAGCGGTGCGAACAGAAAGCAAACGCTCCGGATCCTCGGCAAGCATCGCCAACATACGAAGGGCGTAATCAGTCTTCCTCGATATGTCCATGTTTCCCCTTTCAAGGAATACGAACAGCTCGAACGAGCTCCGGGGCCGAGCTTGTGTCGAGACGCTAAATGACCGCAGGACATCCAAATGGTAAATCGGATATCCACTGAATGCCGCGCTTGGAGCGAAATGCATCAGATGCGGCCCACAGTGCAATTTAGTATAACCTAACCCCCTGCTTCGTTGAACAGGTGTTGCGCAACAAAGCTGTTGTTTAGACAGATATGCTTATTAGATTTTACTTGCGTTCCCGAAGGGGCGGGGATTCTGGGCGAAGATGCGCCAGGGCGATCGTTCTATCGAAACAAAGTGCATCAAACGCAAAAAGCCACGTCCGAAGACGTGGCTTTAATTGCGTTGGCGGGAAGTACGGGGCTCGAACCCGCGACCTCCGACGTGACAGGCCGGCGCTCTAACCAAACTGAGCTAACTCCCCAGGCAGACGTTCGCGTTTGTTTCCACTCGCGTGCGCTGCGGGGATTAGTATACACAGAAGTCTGTCCGGCGCGCAACAACTTTTTTGAAAAAATTTTTGGGGCCATCCGGGAGGGTCTCCGGGGCTGAGGGCGGGGGTTAAGTTTGCTGCTCTACAGTCCTGCGCAAGACGGAAAGCACATTAAGTGCTTTCCTTTGCGTGCGGAACTCGCGACAAACTTAACCCCCGCCCTCAGCCCCGGAGACCCTCCCTGCCGTCACTTTCTTCAACCAGTTCTTGTTGCTCGCCGCTTCGCGGCTCGGCGGCCCCGTTCTCCGTAGCGGGGTTGTCTTAGATTCTTGTTGGGACTCTGCCTTTGGCTCAAAGAAAACGGGGGATGCATTGTGCATCCCCCGTTTTTGTTGTGGTTAGTCCAAGTCAATAAACTTGGTGCTTAGGATCTTGCCGTCTTTTACTAGCATTCTGGCCATAGTGGGGCCTCGGCTGCCTCTGGGGTAGCTGGCGCTGCCCGGGTTGAGGACTAAGCAGCGGCCCACTTGGGCTTCTTTGGTTACGTGGGTGTGGCCGTTGATGGCTACGTCTACGGATCCCACCGGAAGGTCTTCGCGGTAGTGGGCTACGGCGAATTTGAGGCCTTCGTAGGTAAAGAGCGCAAGACGGTCTACATCGGGGCCGTAGTCGCGGTAGTAATCGTTGTTACCCAGTACGGCCCGCACGGGGGCGATGGTGCATAGGTGCTCGTAGTCCATCTCTGACGTGAGGTCGCCGGCGTGGATGATCAGGTCTGCGCCCTCAAGCTCATCCAGGAGCGCAGGCGAAAGATAGCCGTGGGTGTCCGAGATGATGTCGATGCGCTTGGCGCTTGCACTGTTCATGGGATCCCTTCCGCAAAAAACGATTCGGCAGATACATACAAAAAAGGCCCCACGGCTCCGCAGACGATGGGTCTACAGGGCTGCGGGGCCAGTGTGCTAGAGACTCAGAGCCTTCTTGAGCGGCACGACGCGGCGACGCGAAACCGGAACGCGTTCGTCGACGCCCGTAATGCCCAGCTGGATGGCACCCGAGGGCACCGTCTCCACATCCGTGACGCACGCCAAGTTGACGATATAGCGGCGGTGAACACGGAAGAAGCCAAAGTCGCAGAGCTTGGCCTCAAACTGCGCCAGCGAGGTCGTCGACAAAAAGCGATCATCGACGGTATAGATGCAGGAGTAATCGTCCTTGGCCATGATAAAGCGAATATCGTCCACGGGAATGAGCACCTTGCGGTCGCCCTTTTCCACCGGGATACGCTCGATGGTCACCTTGCTGTCCGTAACCGGCTTGGCGCGTTGCATGACCTTCTCGATCGCGCGATCCAACCGAGCTTCCTCAACCGGCTTCATCAGATAATCGACGGCATCCACGTCGAATGCCTCGACCGCATGGTCACTATACGCAGTCACAAACACGATCGCCGGCGGATTTTTGAGCTTATGCAGCGCCTCGGCAAGTTGCAGGCCCGAGGCACCGGGCATCGAGATATCGAGAAACACGACATCCACGCGGCTTTCCATAAGCATCTCGATGGCGGAGCGGACGCTCGACGCCTCCGTGATCGTGCCGATCTTGCCCGTTTGCTCGAGCAGGAAGCGAAGCTCCGAGCGAGCCGGCGCCTCGTCATCCACAATCATCGCACGCAGCATAGGGATAAAACCTTTCGTCAACTAACTACGCCGGGCATCCGTCGCATGACGTTGAGCCCGTAGCCTTTTATTTTACTCTTGAATGTCGAAGATGCTCTCTGACAAATCAAGATGAAGGAGCACTTTGGTGCCCTTGCCCGGCGCCGATTCGACACGCGTATAGGAGTGCGGCCCATAAAAGCGATGGATGCGCTCCGAAATATTGTGCATGGCCACACCGGCGCCGCCACCCTGGGGAGAGCTGGCGTCGGGACGGGCAGAGCGCTCGTCAAACAGTCTGGCGGCGGTACCCTCATCCATGCCCACACCATTATCGGCCACGGCAATCAAGATTGCATCCTCGCCGTCTTGGTGAACGGTCACGTCGATCCTCAGGGCGTCGTCATCGCCCATACCATGACGTACGGCGTTCTCGACAATCGGCTGGATCACGAACGCCGGCACCAGCGTATCTTCCACGTCCTCGGACACATCGAACGTCGCAAGCACGCGGTCCTCGCCAAAGCGGGCCTTCTCAAAGGTAAGGTAGCGCTTGGTCTGTGCGACCTCGCGCGAGACCGGAATAAGCGATCCCGAGTTGTCGAGCGTGGCACGATAGAACGATGAGAACTCACGAAGCAGTTCGCGGGCCCGCAGCGGGTCGGTGCGCGTAAACGATGCAATGGTGTTCAGCGTGTTGAACAGGAAGTGCGGGTTAATCTGCGCCTGCAGCGCACGCACCTCGGCGCGCGCCGTGAGCTCCTTTTGCACCTCGAGCTCGTGGATGGCGAGCTGTGTGGACAAGATCTCGGCAAAGCCCGAGGCAAGCGCGTACTGGGTACGGTCGACGGCGCGCGGGGTCTTGTAGTAGAACTTGAGCGTACCGACGGTACGATCGCCCACCTTGATGGGGGCGATAATGCCGGCGGGGACTTGGTTGTGCGAGCCGTCCGAGCCCACGACATCCACCATACGGTTGAACGACTGCACGATGCCATGTTCGATAACGTAGCGTGTGGCAAGCGTGTGGATGGGAGTATCGGGCAGCAGTTTTTCCTCAAACTCGCCCGCGCAGGCAAGCACGTTGTCCTCGTCGGTGATGGCCACCGTCATGGCGCGCGTCTCGGGCAAAATGCGCCGGCACACCAAACGCGCCGACTCCTGCGTCAGACCGCCCTTAATGTCCTCGAGCATGGCCGAGGCCACCGAGAGCGTCTCCTCGGTGTACTGGGAGCGCACCGAATCGGGATTGAGCGTCAAAAAGATAAAGATGCACAGAAAGATGCACAGCAGCGCGCAGGCAATCACCGTGGCGATCGGCTCGATACCGGTCACCAAGGCGAAAATAAAGTACACCAGCACGCAAATGGCGCAGGCGACGGCAATGATGCGAAAGATTGATATTGAACTATCGCGCTGGGCGCGGCGGTCGATCATTCGGCCCCCTCCAGAATACTGATCAGTTGTGCGTCACGCCAAAGCCCGTCCATGATCTTGGGCCAAAAGCTCTGGAAACGCAGATAGCTTGCAGCGTTTTGGCGCGCATAGGCCTTTGCCTCGTCGATACCATGGCGCCAGATGCGCAGGTAGCCCTCATGCTCGCGGGTAAACACGCTGCGGACCATAGCGGTCTTGCGCACGCGGTCGTCGAGCTCGCGCGAAATCCACGGGCCCGGGTAGGGCATGAGCGATGCCGCCGTAACGGGGATGAGCTCCTTTTGATGCGCGGCGAACGTCAACTTGGCCCGTTCGTAGTACCAACGGTATACATCCTGCATAAAGCGCGGTGAGCGCTTTTCGGACTCCGGAGGCAGATGGCGCACGGTCCACTCGTTATCGAACCACACGTCGTAGCCAAACATGCGCATGTTAAAGAGGTAATCCAAGTCCTCGCCGCGGGTGATAAACGGGTCAAAGGCCACACGCGTAAAGGCGCGGGCGTGCAGGGCCATCAGGCCGCCGCACACGTAGTTGGAGCGCGAGATGCGGGTGCCCGAAAGCGCCTTTTTCATCCAACGGTTGAACTCGATGCGCTTGGTCCACCAACGATGGCAGATGCCCGCCTTGTCCGTGGGAGCCAGCGGCGAGCCGTCGCGATCGTAGAAATAGCCGCTCTTGACCAAGATCGGCAAGCCCTGACGCGTCTGCTGCCCCAACGCATAGGTCGCGCGCTTCATAAAGTCGGCGTCGATGACAGTCTCATCGTCATCCAAGAAGATAACCGCGTCATGCCCCAGCACAGCGGCGCAGGCTAGCCCCATATTGCGGATGGCACCGTAGCCTCGCAGGCTCACGCACTCGCCCGAACCCTTGGGCGCGATCTGAGCAACCCGGTCTGCGATGCGCGAGGCCTGGGTGTTGGTGACAACGGTGACCTTGAGCGTGGGATGCGCGTCGACAATCTCGTGCACGCGCAGCGACACATCGGCTGTGGCAGAAACGGGACAGACCACCAAAAGGATGATGCGCGGGATGTCACGTACCTGCTCAAGCGAGGCCAGGCAGCGGTCGAGTTCGGGATTGTCGGCGTTGAGTCGCGTCGAATGGTCATAGGTGCCAGGGGCGTTTGCGCAAGCGTCATCGCCCGCCCAATACGTTGGAATCACGACTGTGGCGTTCATGCCTTACCCTCCCTGCAACACAAAAACGGGACGCCGCCAAACACAGGCGACGCCCCGCGACCTAGCTGATTCCATCATACCCACTTGGGCAAATCATTGCTCGCAAGTCGCAATGTTTATTGCGGATAACCCCAAAAGAGTACCGTGGACAGGCACAATAGCCGCTCGCTCCTATGCGGCATGCTCTGCTGCCCGAGTCATGCGGGACAGGCGGACCAGCAGCATAAAGCCAACGATCAGCAACACGCCAATGGAAAGGACGCCCAGTGACGGGTTGCCGGTCAACGAGGTGACGACCGACACCAGGAAGGTGCCCATGACGCTTGCATAACGACCAAAGATGTCAAAGAAGCCGTAGTACTCGTTGGATTTTTCCTTAGGGATAATGCGGCCAAAGTAGCTACGGCTGAGCGCCTGCACGCCGCCCTGGAACAGGCCGACCATAATGGCAAGCACCCAGAATTCGAAGGCGGTCTTTAGGAAGAACGCGGCAAACAGCACAATGCCCATGTAGGCGGCGACGGCCACCAGAATCATGTTGAGCGTGCCCACGCGTCCGGCGAGCTTGCCGTAGATGATGGCAGACGGAAAAGCAACAAACTGCGTAACGAGCAGCGCCAGCACCAACTGCGTCGAATCGATGCCCAAAGCCGAGCCGTAGCTGGTTGCCATGGAAATGACCGTGTGCACGCCGTCGATGTAGAAGAAGAACGCGACCATGTAGACCAGCACGGTCTTGTTGTGGGCGATCTCGCGCATGGTGTGTCCGACCTCGGAGAACACACCGCCCACGATGTGGCCGATGGTGTCCTCGGGACCGCGCTCGCGACCGTACTTTTGCTTATAGGTGCGAATGAGCGGCAGGGTAAAGATGAGCCACCAGGCACCAGTGATGATAAACGACAGACGCGTTGCCAGCATGGTAGGGACGCCAAGAGCGGGGCCACCCATGATGAGCGCCAGGCAGATGACGAACGGCACGGTGGAACCGATGTAGCCCCAGGCATAACCCGAGCTGGACACGGCGTCCATGCGCTCGTCGGTGGTAATGTCGGGCAGCATGGCGTCGTAGAACGTCATAGAAGAGTTAAGGCCGATGGTGCACAGCACGTACACGGTCAAAAATGCCATGGCGGACATTGGGATAGCCTGCGCCAGGCAAAGCACCAGGCCCGTGAGGAAGAAGCCCAAGAAGAACTTGATCTTGTTGCCAGCGTAGTCGGCAAGCGCGCCCAGAATGGGCATGAGCATGGCGATGACCAGCGAGGCGATCGTCTGCGCATTGCCCCAGGCGACCACCAGGTCGGCCGAGGAAGCGCCGGTATTGATGGCGTTAAAGTAAATGGGCACCACCGAGGTATTGAGCAGCACAAGGGCCGAATTGCCCACATCATACATAACCCAGTTACGCTCGAGCTTGGTGTATTTCATGGACAGGGACCCTTCGTATTCGCCCGATATGCAGTTAGTTCATCGTACCCCAATTGTCCAGAAGCACCGGTAAGGATTCGGCAAAGGGGCACGCACAGGCCCTATTCCTCGCGGTCGAACTCCTCATCGGCTTCGAGCACGCGACCGCTGTAGTTGATGTGGCCGGTCACGGCATCCATGTCACCGGTCTCGATAAAACGTGCGACCGTGCACTCGTAATCGACCAGCGCGCGATCAAAGACCTCGGGGAAACTCTCGTTCGAGACCTCGTCGGTAAAGGGATTCTTCCATGTCAGATGGCCCAGGTTACCGGTGCGCTCGGGCAGCTCCGTCGTCACGCGATGGGCAAGGCCGTCGAGCAGCGAGTAGTCGTGCACCAAGCCCTCAACCAGCGAGATCGCGCGCGTCTTTGCGGAGCCGGCCGGCTCAATCGCGCGGTAAAGTCGCTGCATATTGGCAACGGCAGCACCGTACTCCCCCGCCGGAATGTCAATGCCGTACACGCGTCCGGCAACATAGCTCATCAGCACGCCGGCCACGCGATTGATGCGATCGGTGGTGACGATCTCGCCCGCCGGCGGGCAATCGTCGACCGTAGCGCCATCGCGTTTAAGCTGCAGCATCAGCACATCCAGGTCGCTCTCGATCACGGCATGGACCTGACTGCTCGAATTCTCAAGCTCTGAATCGGACTCCACGATGCCAAACTGCTGCTCATAGACAAAGGGATGGGCGTTGCGGTCGAGCACGTAATGAGACAGCAGGCCCAGCGCAAAGGCACGACCCAAGCTGGCGTCGCGCGGCAGCAGATGCGACACGCCGTCGCGCAGGCACGCGAACTGGCGAGACATGCGCGACCGATGCATGACCTGCGCCAGCAGCGTGCAGTCGGAAACACGCGGTGTCAGAATGTGAAAGAAAAACGGGTCGGGGCCTTGGTTGCCCAAGATAAAGGCAATGCGCTCTTCATCGGACGTGATGACGCCCTGCGGAAGACGGTCGATGCTTTCCTCGCCAAACAGATGATGGGTGATAAGCGCGGGCATAATGATCCTTTCGATTTCATTCGATGCCACCCATTATGCCCACCGCGCGCCCATGCCAAACCTGCGATGGTAAACGACGGCACGCAGACCGTCTACGCAAGCCCCAAGTGTGCTTTAACCTCGGCAGCGCGACGGCGGGACACGGGCACCGTCGAGGTTACGCGATCGAGCCTGAGCTCCATAAGACCCGTGGAACCGATCTCGACATTGTGCACGTCTTCCAAATTGACCAGATAGCTGCGATGAACGCGAATAAAGCCCTCGGAGACCAAGCGACGCTCGAGCGAAGAGATCGACTCATTGATCAGGTACGTTCCCTCGGCGCAGATGGCATTGCAAAAATCGGCACGCGCCTCAAAGTAGCAGACGTCTGCGGCGGGAATGAACACCTTTTTGCCCCCGCGGTCCACCGTCAGACGCAAAGGCTGGCGCGGAGCGTGGATAACACGACGGGCACCCAAGGCTGTCTCGATCTTGTCGAGTGCCTTTGACAGGCGTGCGTCCTCGACCGGCTTGACGACATAGTCGACAGCATCGAGGTTATACGCATCGGCGGCAAACTCGGCAAACGCCGTCACAAACACCACGACCGGCGGCGTCTTTAGGTTCTGCAGCGTCTCGGCAAGCTCAATTCCCGAGCGACCGGGCATGGTAATGTCTAAAAACAACACGTCGGGCTTGTTCGACAGAATCGACTCCACGGCTTCGGTGACATTGCCCGCCTCGGCAATCTGACCAACACGCGTATCCTTTTCCAACAGATAGCGTAGCTCAGCTCTAATGGGAGGCTCGTCATCAACCACCAAGATGTTCCAGCCTTCGGACATATGCGCTTCCCCTCTTTTTCTCTCAATCCAACCGCGTGCTACACCGTTAGCGGCGCCGGCTCATGCGGCTCGCCGTTCAACTCAACGATGACCTGTGTTCCCACGCCCTCCTGGGACTTCACGCGCATGCCAGAATCTTCTCCGTAAAAGAAATGGATGCGCTGAAGCACGTTGAAGAGCGCCAGGCCGCAACCTCGCTTGATGGAGCCGTCGGCGGTAATGCTCTCGGGCTCCTCTCGGCGATGCTGCTCAAACAGATGCGCGCAGACTTCTTCGCTCATCCCGATGCCGTCGTCTTCGACGATGATCTCCAAGCCGTCATCGGTCTCGAAAGCCCTAACACGAATAGAAAGCGGCTCGGTCTCGCGCTGTGCGTGCTTGATGCAGTTTTCGAGCAGCGGCTGCAAGATAAACGGCGGCACCAGGCTGTCGCGCACCTCAAAGTCGATGTCGACCGAAACGCGCAGACGGCCGTCGCCATACCGGGCCTGCATAAGATTGATATAACGAGTGCCCTGTTCCACCTCGTGCTCGAGCGTGGTGAGCGTATCGGAGTCAGAAAGCGTCTGACGATAGTAGTTGGAAAAGTCGATCAGCAGCGATCGCGCCTTGTCGGGCTCGGTTCGAACGAGCGACACGATCGTGCTAATGGTATTGAATAGAAAATGCGGGTCGACCTGCGACTGCAGGGCGCGAAGCTCAACGCGGGCCGTGAGCTCGTCCTGGCGCTCGAGCTCAAAGCTAGCGAGCTGCGTGGAAATTAGATCGGCAAAGCCCGAGGCAAGGGCCGTCTGGCGCATATCGATGCTGCTCAGGCGGGGGTAATACAGCTCGAGTGTGCCCACGCAATGCCCGCGCACGGTAAGCGGTGCGACAATGCCGGCGCGCAGGCGGGGAAAATAGCCGCCCGTCTCATTGGAGGCGTCACGCGAAAACACGCTCTGCTCGCCCGTCTCAATCACGTTGAGCGTGGTCTTGAGCACCACCGGGGTGCCGGCAGGGCACTTTGCCGAGTCCTCGCCCCAGCTTGCCAGCACCTGCTTGCCGTCGGTAAAGCAGATGGCAGAGGCGATGGTCTCGGACAGGATGATTTTGGAGGCGCCCAGGGCCGCTTCGGGCGTAAGGCCGCGCGACGTGTAGGCGAATATTTTTGATGCGATAGCGAGCGTACGGTCGGTTGCGCTCGATGTGAGGTCATCGGGGACCACAAAGACATACGAGAAGAAGAAGCACAGCATGACCAAGCCGGCAATGACGACAACGGCCGGAACGGGATTGGGATTATCGGTTAGATCCCAGATGAGCAGCAGGATAAGCAGCGGAACGACAATACCGAGCAAGATGGCTTGAACCACATGCTGAGCGGTACGAAAGACCTTGGTAGAGTTGTAGCTCTTGCCCAGAATCAGCCTATTGAGATCCACCGTCATCTCCTTCTTACCGACGCACCCCATAGCAATAAAGAGGGCCGCAAGCGACCCTCTCCATTGCATTATGCAATCAAATACTGTGTTTTACATCAAGCCATCGATGAACGGTAGCTTAGGCGCTGTACTTGTTTGCCTCGCCGAAGGTGCCGCCCTCGACAATCCAGCCGTCCTTCATGATGACGTCCATGTTGTCGGTGTTGAGCACGTGGATGTCGGCGGCGACGTCACCGTTGACGACCAGCAGGTCGGCGCACTTGCCGGCCTCGATGGACCCGGTCTCGTCCTCGATGTGGCACATCTTGGCACCGTTGAGGGTGGCGCAGGTGATGGTCTCGACCGGAGTGAAGCCGATCTTGTCGACGAACTCGTACATCTCCTCGATGGAGCAGGTGCCGTACGGGGTGACGAAGGAGAAGGAGTCGGAGCCGATCGTCATGACGACGCCGCGCTTCTTGGCCTCGCGCAGGCAGTCGTAGTTGCGCTGCAGCTCCTTCTCGACCAGGGTGCCCTCGTACTTGTCGTGCAGCTCGGGGACGTAGACGGGCGGATAGGTGGCGTACCAGGTGGGCAGGAAGGCGATCGTCGGGGTGAAGAAGGTGCCCTGCTCGGCCATGAGGTCCATGGTGCGCTCATCGATATCGAAGCCGTGAATCAGCTGCTCGCAGCCAAAGCGAACGGAATCGTAGGCAGCGGCGTGGTTGTTGTAGCAGTGGCTCCACACGGGGATGCCGACCATCTTTGCCTCTTCGACCACGGCCTGGATCTCCTCGGAGCAGTAGTGCTGGTCGCGGCCGGAGTCCCAGCGCCAGATGCCGCCACCGGTAGCCCAGATCTTGATGGCATCGGGGTTCTCACGCAGGCGACGGCGGACGGCCTTGCGCAGATCCCAAGGACCGTCGACCTGATCGCCCCAGGGGTGCGATTCCTTGTTGAGCTCCTGGCTGCAGTGGTGGGAGTCGCCGTGGCCGGCAACGCGGCAGAAGCCAAGGCCGGTGGCCAGAACGCGCGGGCCCTTAAAGACGCCCTTGTCGATGCAGTCACGGATCTGGATACCAAAGCGGCCGATCTCGCAGACGGTGGTGAGGCCGTGGGTGAGGCAGTCGTAGGCCTGCTTGACGGCGACGGCCTGCTTCTCGAGGAGCGGCTGCATAACCCAATCGGTGTCATCGTCGGTCAGGTTGCCCGAGAAGTGCAGGTGGGTGTCGATCAGGCCGGGAAGGACGGTCTTGCCGGCGGCGTCGATGACCTCAACGCCCTCGGGAAGGTCCTGCATGGCGCCGGCGTACTCGATCTTGCCGTTGTCATCGACGAGAACGAGGGAGTTCTCGACCGGCTCGGCACCGGTACCGTCGATGAGCTTGCCGCCAACGATTGCATACTTAGTGGACATGGTTCCTCCTTATGGATCCATATAGTGGGCGAGGCCGTGTTGGGTTAAGGCCTCACAAAGCTACCCAAGTGGCGCCGGGTTCGGTGCGCGGAAGAGAGGGGCCCGCGCACCTGATCCGCCCCGGCTCGGCGTTACTTTTTGCGGGAATTGGTGAAGGCCATGAGAGCCAGGCCGACGGCCAGCCAGCCAATCACGATACTCCACTCCACCATGTTGAGGGAGGCGGGAGAGAACGGAATCACGAGCAGGCCGATGATGATGGCGCAGGCAGCGATAGCGAGGCCGATGCCAAACTTGCCGCCGGGCACCTCGTAGGGACGAGGCAGGTCGGGCTCGGTGAAGCGCATGCGCAGGCAGGCGAGGGCGACCATGCCGCAGGAGAAGATGAAGGCGAGAGCCGACACGTTGGTCAGAGGAATGAGCATGTTCTTGCCCAGGAACGGACCGATGACGGTGATGACGCCCAGAACGACGCAGGCAAGCTTGGGAGCGCCGGACTTGGGGTCGACCTCGGCGAACTGCTCGGGCAGCTGGCCCTTGCGGCCCATGGCGAGCATGATGCGGCTCGTGGCGCCGTAGAAGGAGTTCATCGGACCCATGGGTCCAAGCGTAGCGATGACGAGCATGGCCAGGTACAGGAGCATGTTGATGCCCTTGAGGCAGGCGAGCGCGGGAACCGGGCTCTTAACGAACTCATGCCAGTCGAGGATGGTGCCGAACGAGTAGATACAGACCATGTAGAAGCCGCCGGCGGCCAGCAGTGCCAGGGAGATGATCTTGCCGAACTTGTTCCAGTTGAGGCCCTCGGCTGCTTCCTCAGCCTGCTGAGGAATGGTGTCGAAGCCGGCGTAGAAGAACGGAGTCAGAACCAAGACCGACACGATGCCGGCGAACAGGCTGGTGCTCTCGGTAGCGGCCTTGCCGCCGCCAGCGCCGGCGACCTGGGAGAACACGGGCATGGCGTTGTCCGGCGAGCCGGTGAACAGCGAGACGCCCATGGCGAGCAGCATGCCGCAGAGCAGGGCCTTGGTCAGGAAGGCCTG
>DXLQ01000044.1:0-11895 GCA_019414685.1 Collinsella sp.
ACCACGCTTTAGCTTGCTCGATGCCACCTCCTCGCGCACGAACGCGAGCACAAACGCAATCGGCACCACCCAAAACAGCGGATGGTAGGCAAAGGCAGCCGCATAATCGAGGCGCAGCGCCGCCAGCCACGCCCTCGTCATGCCGCATCCCGGACAAGGAATGCCCGTCATCAATCGAAAAATGCAGCCAATGTCGAGCAGGTAGAGCGCGAGCCAGGCGACAAAGAGCGCGCCGGTGCAAAAAAGGGCGCGGCGAAGGAGCTCTGCCGTGCCCCTATGTCCCTGGAAGCTGTTCACGCCGCCCTTATTGTTAGGCACGAGCGCCAAGGCGAGTGTTGTAAGCCGTTGCCATGGCATTGGTATTATTGATGACGATGTTCATAGCGAAGATGGGACCAAGGCCGCACAGGAGCGCGCCGAAGATCTGCCACAGAAGAACGGTGGTGCCGTTTTCCTGGAACACCAGGCCGTAGCGAGGAGCGTTGGCCTGCAGGCGGTTGCCAATCTTGTAATACCAGTAGTACGCGTAGAAGCCGCAGGTCACAAACGATAGAAGGATGAATTCCGCCAGACCCGGCGTGTAATCGCCGTCATCCTGACACAACGTGTTGACGTCGCGTGCCAAGCAATACAGGAAGTAGAACGAATAGATACCGCAGGTCACAAGAGAGAGCAGCAGCCAGCCGATCAGGCTGCGGTCAGCCTTAATGGGGTCATAGCCCATCGGAGCGGATGCGGACTGTTGGGCGTATTGACCGGTGTACTGCTGCTGAGGCTGGGGCGCGGGCTGAATAGCCTGGGCCGGAGCGGGCTGGGGCTGCGGGGCCGCAGCGGCAGAAGCGGCACCAACGGCGGATCCGCAAACAGGGCAGAATTTGGCATCATCCGAAATGGGAGAACCACAAGTGGGACAGAACATGAGCCTCTCCTTTTCCTAAGGCGTCGCACGCCTTCAAACCTTACACGTCTACGTTCTCAACAATAGCCGCGACGTTGTTGCGCAACATTGACCAATTTCCGAGAAAATTTGCTGCAACCGTTTTCCCAGGCATTTTCTTGCTTTCGCAGTAGAAAAAGGCACCCCGGGCTCAGTTGCCCAGGGCGCCTCGACCGGCTATTCGGTTTGATTGTTTTCGGCAGCAGGATTATCGCCCGGCTCATCCGCCGGCGTGGCAACGGCATCCCAATCGGGCTCCGCAGGCGTCGCCTCGGACGCCGGTGCGGGGACAGGAGCAGGTGCCGGGGCAGGGGCAGGCGCGGGTGCCGGGGCAGGTGCAGGCGCGGGCGCCGGGGCAGGCGCAGCACCAGTGGCTGCCGTGGGATTGAATCCCGCAGGAGCAGGCTTCTTCTCACCCGGGAGCACAAAAGTCAAAACGTCGTCCTTGTCCTCATCGGCCCATTCGCTTGCATAACGTGCAGCCCAATAGCCAACGGCACGGTGCTTGAGCATCTTGCCAAAGACCGTAAGGAACACCGTGACGAATGCAATCAGCACCAGGAACAATACGAGCGTGACACCACCGGCGGTAACAATCGCCTCGATACCCGTGGGGCGATAGTAATAGCCGTACGCGCCAATTCCGGCGATGGCACCAAAGACAGCTGTCAAGATCCACGTAATGGCGTTGGAAACCAGGCCCGTCAAAAACTCGGGAAGGAACGAAGCACAGAACAGCTTGGTCTTGTTGTGCTTAAAGGCCGCCCAGACCTTATCGAGCGAAAACGCGCTCTCGACGCGCCCGGTCACCGCAAAGTGCATCACGGCAATGTCGGCGAACATCTTAAAGAAGACACCCAGAATCGCCGAGGCAATTAGCGCCAGGACAAGCAGGCCAAGCGAGCCAAACAGCGCAGCCTCGAGCGCATAAGAGCCGTAATAAGAATACGAGCCCGCGGCGCCAATTACCACGCCCTCCGCCAGCGAAAGCACTACACCGATAATGGGAATGGCAGCGATAACCTCGAGCACGACCGAAATAACGCTCGAAAAGATTCCGAGACCAAACGACGTGGAACGCATCAACGGACGACCCATGCCGTCATCGATCTTAAGCGACAGGTCGCGACCCCACTCGATGCCAAAGCCCGAACCGCACACGCTCGCCACGTAGGCAGCCAAAAAGCCGATGGCAGCCGCAATACCGCCGATAACGGGGATGAACAGCACGAGTACCGACACGACACAGATAAGCGCCGGCAAAAAGGCAATCTGGCACACGCGCTGCAGCACGCCCGGAGTCTTGGTCATATCCTCAAACGCCTGAGCCGTGCAGCCCTTGGACGCGTTCGCGACAGGTTGAGGAACAAACTGCTGAGGCTGAGGCTGACCCTGAGGGGCGGAAGCTGCAGCACCGGCATTGGGGGCACCACACACGCCGCAGAACTTGTCGTTATCGCCCATGGGGGCGCCACACTGCGAACAGAACATCGAAATCATCCCTTCGTATCTAGAGCGAATCACCTGGATCGCAAACGGTGTCTTTGGCATCATTATCGCCCAATGTGAGGACAAATACCCCAAGATGACCGATTTGCAACGCAGGTGGCTTTATTCAATGATTCGAAGGGTACGCCCGGGCTAGTTCGTGCCGCGGAAGCCCTTGCCGACGATTTCGGAGCTATCGACGATGGTGATGAAGGCGCCAGGGTCAATCTCGCGGGTATAGCGGCGCAGTTGCACTGCCTCGCGACGGCTCAGCACGCTCATGATCACCGTGACGCACTTGCCCGAGAAGGCGCCATAGCCACGGCTAATCGTTGCCGTGCGGTTGAGATGCTTGACGATAAACTCCTCGACCTTAAGGGGCTCGGAGCAAATGATCGTGCAGACCTTACGCAGGTGAATGCTCTCGATAGCCTTGTCGACCACAAGCGTCTTGGCAAACAGGCCGAGCACGCAGTACAGACCGACGCGCGGGCCATACAGGAAAGCCGCGATGGTCACGATGCCGATATCGACCAGCAACAGGGCACGGCCGATCTCGAGCGTCGTGCGGCGCTTGAGGATCATGGCAAGGATGTCGGTGCCGCCCGTCGAGGCGCCAATGTCAAAGACAATGGCACTGCCCAGCGCCGGCAAGATGACGGCAAAACACAGGTCGAGCCACATATCGCCCGTCATCGAAACATCCGACGGAATGAAGAGCTCAAACAGCGAGACGTAGGCCGAAAGCGCAAACGAGGCGAAGACGCTCCACAGGATTGCCTTGCGTTCCAAAAAGATAAAGCCCAAGACGACGAGAACCGCGTTGATAATCCACATAAAGACACCGACGGGCAGGGTCGGGAACAGCGTGGACAGAATGACCGACACGCCCGAGGTGCCGCCGAAGGCAAAGTGATTGGGGGTTTTAAAGGCCACGATGGCGAACGCCGTGAGGATCAGGCCCAGATTGAGCTCGGCAAAAAAGCGCGGAAAGCCTGGCTCCTGGCTGCGCTTGCGGCCGGCGCGCTCGCCGCGCTCGATATCGGTGCGATCGACCACGCGCTCCATCGGCACCACGGGAGGACGATGTAGCTCCTCGGCAGCTCGCGATGCCGCCTCTGCCGCGGCGGCCTCAATCGCCCATGCCTTGCTTTCTGTTTCGCGCTCGTCAGCCATTACGGCAACCCCTCGTTAACAATTTGGAAACAATGCGCCCATTAGGGTAACGCGGAACGCGACGATTGCAACCCCTAGTTAGACGAGTGGTATGCCTACATCGGGGGCATACAAATAACGGCCGGCCGCACATACATCCGTGCGACCGGCCGTTTGACGTTTTCGCAGATAAAATCTGCCAAAATAAACATCCCTTTTTGGTAGGTTACTCGTGCTGGTTGGTGCGGTGCTCGTACTCCTCGGGGGTGATAACATCCTCGATGCTCAGGTTGACGCCTGCCACCTCAAGGCCGGTCATCGCAGCCAGACGCTCGGTCACGCGCGCCTTAACGTCGTCGAAAATCGCGGGCGCATAGGCGCCGTACTCGATAATGACGGAAATGTTAACGACCACGCGGTTGTCATCGGTGACCTCGACTGTCACGCCCTTGGTCAGATTCTCGGCACCAAACTGCTCCTGCACAAAGTGCATGAGGTTGCCCTTCATGCCCAGGACGTGCGGTACCTCGCGGGTGGCCATGGCGACGATCTTCTCGATCACACCGTTGGAATAGGTCAGCGAGTCCTCGGACTCGTCCGCTTCCTCGTCGTCCTCATCAGCATCGGACTCGGCCTCGACGAGCGCCTCATCCTCGAGCGTCACATCCTCGGCCTCGGCGGTGACGGTCTCGTCTGCCTCGAGCTCGGTATCGGCTACATCGACCTTCGTATTAAAAGCCATGGTTCCTCCTTATGCCTGCCGCGGATGCGACAGTCGAATACATATTAGCGACCGCTAAACAGACGACCGAAGAAGTTGACGATCCCGTTCTCGCCGTCACGAATCTGGCCAATCACTGCGCCGATCAGCACGAAGAATGCAATGACGAGCGTGTCCCACAGGCCCAACGTGAGCACCAACACGGCGAGCACAAAACCAGCGACGGCTCCGAGCGTGGTATTGGGATGACGGACGGCATAGCTCCAGATAGCCGCCCCCGTACCCTTGATGAGACCCATAGCCTCGTCAAAATCCGCGGCTGCTGCGTCTTGCAACTCGGTTGCCTCTGCTTTGGAATCAACAGGTTCGCTCGCCGGCGTGGCGCTCTGGTCAATCGTCAGGCGCGGCGTACGAGCGGTCTTATCTTGATTGGTATCACTCACCGGAAACCTCCACGGTCTGGACGGTAGTCTTGGACGGCAAAAAACGGACGCGCGTGGTCGTACCCGGCGTGCCGAGCATGGTGTCGCAAGCTTCCTCGATGCGCTGCTGCATCGCGGTAGCCAGAGATGCCACGTCCTTATCGTCAAGCGCGATAGCCTCGACCTTAAATCGGACGTGCGAATCGTCGGGGCCTTGGACGCGGGCCTCGACATGCTCGACCATCACGCGGTCGTCGCGCTCGGCAGCAGCCCTGGCACACGAAGAAAGCGCCGCAAGGGTAACCTCGATATTGCGCTCCCCCGCCGGATGCACGCAGGACGGCTCGCGACGAGCAAACATCAGGCGGAAAAAGCTTACCAGCACGCCGATCGCCACAACTCCGCCGCATGCCGTCACGACAATGCGCGGCATGGGGTCGCGCATCAGCAGCATAAAGCGATACGTATACGGCCCCCAAAACTGGCAGACAAGCGTACCCAGCGCCACGATGGCGGCGGCAAGATACACAATCGCTAGGGCTCGTTTGAGTACGCGCACGCGGCGCTCCCTTCAAATCTCGGCTCTCGAAATGCAAAACGGTTCGCATCATTATAAAAGAGCCGGGTCCGGTGCTCTACGCACGCGGATCCGGCTCATCTATTCCACGAGGCTTGCATGCTCGCTTCATTATGCCCAGATATGCACGGCTTAACCCATGCGGGCGCTACTCCTCCTCGAGGGCAGCGATGACCTCGTCGGTCATGTCCATGGTGCTGTAAACATCCTGGACGTCGTCGAGCTCCTCAAGACGGTCGATGAGGCGCTGAACCTTCTTGGCGTCGGTGCCGGAGACCTCGGTCGGGGTGGTCGGGACCATGGTGGTCTCGGAGCCCTTGACCTGGACGCCCTGCTCCTCGAGCGCCTTGGAGACAGCCATAACGTCGTTGGCAGCAGTCCAGACGATCCACTCCTCGCCGGCGTCCTCGTAGTCCTCGCCACCGGCCTCGGCGATGGCCATCATGAACTCATCCTCGTCACCGGCAGCACCGTTGGCGATCATGGTCTCCTTCTTGGCGTTCTCGTCCAGGATCTCCTTGGCGACGACGATCTGGCCCTTACGCTCAAACTGGAAGGCGACGGAGCCGGAGGTGCCCAGGTTGCCACCAGCGTGGGAGAAGGCGGAACGGACATCAGCGGCGGTACGGTTGCGGTTGTCGGTCAGGCAGTCGACGTAGACGGCGACACCGGCGGGACCATAGCCCTCGTACACGATGTTCTCGTAGACGGCGGCATCGGCACCCGAACCAAAAGCCTTGTCGATAGCGGACTTGATCTTGTCCTTAGGCATGGACTGAGCCTTGGCCTTGGCAACGGCAGCGGCGAGGCTGGCGTTGTTCTCGGGCAGCGGGTCGCCGCCGAGACGGGCAGCAACGGTGATGTTGCGGCTCAGCTTGGAGAAGAGGGCGGAACGCTTGGCGTCTTGCGCGCCCTTACGATGCTTGGTTGTGGCCCACTTAGAGTGTCCGGACATACGTGTCTCCTATCGGTTTCGACCTAAAGCCCAGCGCAGATGCTCGGGCAATATAAACAAACGTCGTTATGATATACCTACTGGCCTGCGAGATAAACCCCAAAATGAAGGCGTCGTAATGATGACCCCTTTGGTGCAAAGAAACCTGACCCCCAATGCACCAAGTTAGAACCAGAGGAAGTCGCTGCGGGTGACGGTGGCGCCGATGGCGAAGGGCATGCAGGCGATGACCGGATACAGGTAGCGCATGTAGGTCGATCCGTTACACGGACCAATCAGGCACACGGCAAGCACGCCCAACAGCGGCACCCAGATCGCCAGCGCACGCCATGAATGACGACGCAGCAGGTAGACCACCACGGCGATCATGATCCACACATAGGTGGCCGAGCTCATGGTGAGCGAAATAAACGGGATGCGCTGCACCGCTACACGGTACAGATTGATCAGGTGGTCGCACCAGCGCACAACCTTGCTATCGACCGGATGGAAGTCGAAGTACTTGAGATTATCGGGGCGTGCCATAATCTCGGCACTACGCGCCGTGCTGTAGACCCAGGCATCGCGCGCGCTCGGATAAAAATAACCATAGTAGTTATTGATAAGCGCCGAAATATAGCACTCGGGATCCTTCTTAAACATCTGAGCCCATACCTCAAAATAGGCATCGATGTCCTCCTGCGAGGCGTACTCGTTAAAGCAGTTCTTGACGGCATCGGACTTGTCGGGGTTGTAGCGGCGGCCCAGGTTCTCGTACTTGAGTACGCGATCGATCACGGCACGCTCTTCGTCGGTCACCGAACCGTCGCAAGGAGCCTCCACGATGGTGCCGTCCTCCTTAACCGTGGGGTTGACGCCCGAGTTGAGGCCGTCGTGCTTTTGGACGAAACGAGCCGTCTGCTGGAACGGAATCGAGAGGATTTCGCGCTTGGAACCAGGCGTGATATCGTGCGCCGGCATAAAGACCTTGGTGAAGTACATATTAGAGGCAAGGCAGAGCGCGAGCACCGCAAGAACGCCAACCCAGCGGAAACGCGGGATGGCGCCCGAAGGCGCAGCACCAGTCTGCTTGGCTGCACGACGAGCCACATGCACGTCCCATACGCAAAACGCCGCCGCGATTACGCATGCCGCCAGGGGAAACACCAGGCCGCCGTTGCGCAGAAACGTGGAACCCATGGCGCCCAGAGCGAGCAGCAGCCAGTCGTGGCGCGCAAAGAGCACGGGGGCTTTCTCGCCCGCTCGCTCGACATTGGCATCACGACGGGGCAAGCCACATGCCACGAGCTTGACGGTCTGTACCAGCAGCACCAAGAACGCGTCGGCAAAGAGCACGTCTTTGGTAAGCAGGGCCGCGTAGTTGGAGAACATGGGCATAAACACAAAGAACAGCAAGATCACGCCGCGGACCGGCAGGCTCACGCCCAGCTTGCGCAGCGACGAGATGGAATAGGCCATGCAGGCGGCCGTGATGACGAACTGAGCACAGGTGTAGATGGCAAGACCTGCGTTGGCGCTGTTGAACAGTGAAAGTCCCAGCTGGACGCACGAGCCGATAATGGCCGTGTGCACTACGGGATGATGCCCGTTGAGCAACACATTAGGATTGAGCAGACGCAAGTAGTCGCTCGTGCCGTTGGGATAGTTGAACCACTGGCGAATCTGCGCGCCCGTATCTCCCATAAAAAGGCCAGGCAGCGAAGCGATGAGCGTGGGCGCCCAGGCGATCATAAGCACCAGGAAGGGCCCGGCAAAGGGATGGACCGAGAGCACGGCGTGAGTCACACGCCATACGCGGCCAAAGTGCGCCTCGGAAAACGGAATGCGCCGAGAGCTCAGCCAATCTAGACACTCAAAGGCAAGGTAGAAGGCAACGACCGCCAAGAGCATCCAGCCCGCGCCGCCAATCCAGGCGCAGATGATGCGGGCTTTGTCGCCAAGGACAATCTCGGCCGAGTCGGTGAGATCGTAGCTGCGGCCGAACACCATGCAGATGGCGAAGAACAGCGACGGCAGAATGATCGATGGACGCCAGGTGTCGCCACGGCCAAAGAACACGTAGCGAAACGGCAAGGTGAGCAGGCAGGCAAGTGCAAGCAGCATGACCGCGTCGGTATGGCCGGCAAACGAGAGGAGCACCTCGTAGCACACGTACAGCATGCCCGAGGCTTTGGGGTCAATCGCCAAGACTGCGTTGCTCGACACCGGGGAGGGATCGATGGAAAACGCCGTGGTCGCCAACAGCGCGAGCAAAAATGCGATGAGCGTCTGCTTGGCGGGGTAGCGCTTAAACCAGACGATGCGGGCAGCGTCGCGCGCAGCCGTTGTGGAGAGATCGGAATCCTTCACAGTCCAAAGAGCCTTTCTAGAAACCTGCAAAAAAGGGACAGGTTTATTTTGGCAGGTTTTATCTGGGGAAACGTTACGGTTCTGTCATCGTTGCCCAGCAAACCACCACAAAGGTGCCTGTCCCCTTTGTGGTGGTTAGGCGTCGAGGTAGATGCGCTGGGGTTGGTTGCGACGACGAGCAAAGATGATGAGCGCCAGGCCCGCGATTACGAGCGGCAGGCTCAGCAACTGGCCCATGGTGATAACGCCACCCAGCAGATAACCCAGCTGGGCATCGGGCACGCGCACAAACTCAATGAGGAAGCGGACGATGCCGTAGCCCATCACAAAGACGCCCATAAACGTACCCTGGGGCAGCAGCGGTTTTTTGCGACTGAGCACCTGCAGGATGCAAAAGAGCACGATGCCCTCAAGAAACGCCTCGTAGAGCTGGGAGGGATGGCGCGGCATATCGCCCGCGGTGCCGCCAAAGACCACACCCCAGGGCAGATCGGTCGGCTTACCCCACAGCTCACCGTTCACGAAGTTGGCGCAACGCCCCAGGCACAGCGCCAGAGGAGCACCGATAACGGCAAGGTCGGCGATGGTCCAGGCGTCGAGCTTATACATGCGGCACACGATAATGCCGCCCAAGATGCCGCCGACCAGGCCACCGTGGAAGCTCATGCCGCCCTCGTTGGTGGCAAAGATCTCGAGCGGGTGGGCCCAATAGTAGCCATCACCGTAAAAGACGACGTAGAACAGGCGCGCGCCGATAATAAGGCCAAAGACCGCACCGACCACGACGCTCGTCAGGTCATCGATCGTGATGTTGAAGCCCCAGCGGCGCTGCGTGCGATACATGACGACCGCTGTGAGCAGGGCGCCGACCACATAGGCCAGACCGTACCAGTAGATCGTGATGGGGCCCGCCGAGATCGCGACGGGGTCAAGCATATGGTAGAGGTCGTTGAGCATATCGATCCCCTGCTCCCTACATACAAATGCGGCCGCGGGCCTTGCGCTCGCAGCCGCATATCTGGGCGTAACGTCTATGCGGAGCATGTCGTCCGCAGCTTTCGCATCTTAGAACGGCGCGTACTCGTCGTACAGGTCGTCGGTCTCGCCGGAAGCATTGACCTGCTCGACGCGGGTAACGCCGGGCACGTGCTCCTTCAGGATGCGCTCGATACCCATGGACAGAGTCAGTGCACTCATAGGGCAGCCGGCGCAGGCGCCCTGCAGTTCCAGCTTGACGACGCCCTCGTCGTCGACGCCCACATACTCCATATCGCCGCCGTCGGCCTGCAGGTTGGGGCGAATCTCTTCAAGAACCTTCTTAAGCAGCTCTTCGTTAACAGCCACAGGGGCTCCTTTCTCACAATAACGCGGGCACGCCCGCGGACAGAAGCTATGTTACTACAGCCATGTACCCGCTCACGAGCCGTCCATGCGCGCAGACGCGACCTTCACGAGTAGTCAATTTGGAACGGGGCTCTTTGAGCTGCGTTCGTCGTCAGACAGCGACAACGCATATTACTGCCGAGTCTGTCCCCCGGTACCAATCTGGACATCGACGATGACCTGGCGGTAGCTGATGCCACAGGAGTCGAGAATGCGGCGGCTGATGCGGCCGTCATCGGTGTCGGCATACTTATTGTCCAGGTAGACGACCTCGCCCACGCCCACCTGCGCCAGGATCTTGGCGCAGTCGTGGCACGGGAACAGCGTGACGTAGACCGTGGAACCCTCAAGGTCTTTGAGCGAGCCGCGGTAGTTGAGCACGGCGTTGGCCTCGGCATGCACCACGTAGTTGTGCTTATCCTGCAACGGGTCGTCGCTCGTGCCCCACGGGAAAAAGTCGTCGTTGAGCGCCGAGGGCGTACCGTTGTAGCCCACCGAAAGGATGCGGTGATTGGTGTTGGCGATGCACGCGCCCACCTGCGTGTTGGGGTCCTTACTGCGGCGCTGCGCGGCGATGGCCACGCTCATAAAGAACTCATCCCAGCTAATAACGTCGCGGCGCTTGCCCGACGCAGTTTGATGAAGATCGTCCGACATGGCAGACACCTCCGTAATCGCAACAGTTTGACCCATTGTAGCAGGTGGAAGGTGGAGACGTTTTTGTCCCACCGCCCCATCGCTACGCGCGACGGGGCTTTTGGTTGATGTGGTAGAGCTCGGCCAGGCCGCGAAGCGTCAACGCGTCATCGACCGTCAGGCTATGACCGACAAGGGCCGCAAGCGCCTCGGCATCGTCGCCGGTAATGACGATGGGCACATCGCCCTCCCCCGCGGCCTTGGTGGCACGCATCTCGGCGAGCACCATGTCGAGCATGCCATCGATGCGGGCCACCTCGCCCAAAACCACACCCGAGCGCATGGCTTCACGCGTGTTGCGGCCGATGACATGCGTCGGTGCTGAGGGCTCAACCTGAGGCAGGCGCGCCGCAGCGGCCGAGAGCGAACGGGCGCCGAGCGCCAGCCCCGGCGCGATGACGCCGCCGACAAAGGTGCCGTGTGCGTCGATGACCTCGATATTGGTCGTGGTGCCCAGGTCGATTACAATGCACGGCGAGCCGTAGACGGCGCGGGCAGCCACGGCGTCGGCGATGCGGTCGGGACCGATCTCGGCCGGGTCATCATAGTGCACGGGCATGCCGGTCTTGAGGCCCGGCCCCACGGTGAGCACGCGCCCCGTGCAGGTACGGGAAAGTGCTGCCTTCCATGGGCGCTCGAGCGCCGGGACCACACAGCTCAACACTGCGGCTGCGGGAACGAGCGCGCCCGGCATGCCTGCATCGGCTGCCAGTGCGCCCATAACCTGCACAAGTCGCATGCGCGCTTCGTCGGCCGTGATGCTCGACGGCGTCGTGATCTCGCACGTCGCAAGCGGGCATTCCTGTGCCGCGGCCGAATCCTCGGCAAACAGGCCAAAGCGAATGAACGTGTTGCCCACGTCGACCGTCAATATGTATGCGCACCCATTAAGCATCGTCGGCGCTCCTTTCGTCTGCCCAGCAGTATATCGCCTACCTAAACCAGTCATCCCAAAATGACTAGCTTGCGGCTATACTGGTGCGCGGTCGTTTGCGAGCTCACGCGGCGGCCCTTGGTAACCCGACTTCCCGCGCCGTATCCGTAACGGCGCTCCCGGGGGAAGCGGATATACGCAAAGGAGTTTTATATGAGCAATCCCTCGAACCGCGCTTCGATGCGCGGGCAACTCACGCTGCGCGGCGTCGTCATCGGCGTCCTTGGCTGCGTGATCATCACGGCAAGCTCGGCCTACACCGCCCTCAAGATGGGCGC
>DXLQ01000044.1:11995-14031 GCA_019414685.1 Collinsella sp.
CTCATCCACCGTCACTTTATCGTGGACGCCGCGCTTGAGTTCCCCACCGGCAACGCCGCAGCTCAGACCCTGCGCGCGACCGAGGCCGGCGGCAAGACCGGCAAGCAGCTCTTTGGCTCCATGGCCATCGCCGGCATCTACAGCGTGCTGCGCGACGCTCTGGGCATTGTGCCCAGCATGCTGTGCACGCTCAATATCCCCGGCGTGACCTTTGCCATCTACAACTCGCCCATGTTGCTGTCCATCGGCTTTTTGGTGGGCTTCGCCCCCGTCGCGTTCTGGTTTGCCGGCGCGCTGCTGGGCAATTTTGGCATCATCGTCGGCGGCACCGCTGCCGGTCTGTTTGACGTTATGACCGCACAGGGCATCGTCAAGTCCCTGGGTATGGGCCTCATGATGGGCTTTGGCGTCGCCGTCGTCCTCAAGGACATCCTTCCGCAGGTCGCCGGTATCGTCCGCGGCCTCGCCGCCGACAGCTCCACCGACACCGACGAGCAGTCGCTCATCTCGGGCTCCCTTAAACTCGACGCCGGTATCATCGGCCTGGGCGCTGCCGCCATCGCCGTGATCATCGCCATCGTGCTCGACCTTGGCCCCGTTCCGGCCGTCATCGTCACGCTGTTCACCTTTGTCACCACCATCATGAGCGCGCAGAGCTGCGGCCAGACGGGCATCGACCCCATGGAGATCTTCGGCCTCATCGTCATGCTCATCGTTGCCGCCTTCGCGCAGCTCGCTCAGGTCAAGCTGTTCTTTATCGCCGGCATCGTGGCCGTGGCGTGCGGCCTTGCGGGCGACGTCATGAACGACTTTAAGGCCGGCGCCGTGCTGGGCACCAACCCGCGCGCGCAGTGGGTCGGCCAGGCCATTGGCGGCATCGTGGGCGCCCTGGTCGCCGCCGCCGTCATGGTCGCGCTCGTCACCGCCTATGGTCCGGACGCCTTTGGCCCCGACAAGAGTTTTGTGGCCGCACAGGCAAGCGTGGTCGCCACCATGGTCTCGGGCATCCCGAGCGTGCCGTGGTTTGCGGGCGGCTTTATCGCCGGCATCGTCATGTACTGGCTCGGCATTCCGGCCATGATGATCGGCCTGGGCGTGTACCTGCCGTTCTACATGTCGCTCACGGCCTTCCTGGGCTCCTGCGTCAAGCTCGCCTACGACAAGTGGGCAGCCCACCGCGATGCCAACGCCGGTCTTTCGGACGAGGAGAAGACCGCCAAGGATGCCGCCTTCCAGGAGCAGGGCCTGGTTGTCGCCAGCGGCCTGCTCGGTGGCGAGTCCATCGTCGGCGTTATCCTGGCGTTTGTCTCTGTTGGCCTGAGCCTGCTAGGCTAAACCAAACAACAACGCACCCGTGCAGAGCGCGGGGTCGGAGACCATCCGGCCCCGCGCTTTTTGTATCTGCCGAAACCCTCGGCAGTACTTGTATGTGGCGTGTCTTCCTTTGCCTGCTCGCCTAAGTTCCATGTCAAGATGACCGCCCCGCCCGTCACGGTGTAGAGTACATGCTGCGAACGCACCCGCGTTCCTACGGCAATACGAGGTGGACATGGAACTCGATAAACAACAGCTCAAGCGACTGCGCGAGCGCCATCATCGGCGCCATGGCATCCGCCCCGCCCACAGCGAGGCCATGGAGAACGCAAGCCGCTTTCTAAAGCGGGCATTCAACATTCGCGAGGGACGCGCGCCCTATCACGTGATTCGCAAGCGCTTTGTAAACGGGGCGCGCCTGACTGGCTCACACTTATGCATCTTGATCATTGCCATGTTGATCGCGAGCATCGGCCTCGATATCGACTCGGATATCGCCATTGTAGGCGCCATGCTCATCTGCCCGCTCATGGGCTCGGTCCTTGCCATGGCATACGGCATCGCCACGCTCGACCGCGAGATCACCCTTGAGGCCGTCGCCGGCCTCGCGCTGCAGATGGTCTTTTGCCTGGTCACGTCCACGTTGTACTTTAAGCTCTCGCCCCTTGGCACCACCACGGCCGCCATCATCGACAATTCGACACCGACTGTGTGGGACCTTG
>DXLQ01000045.1:0-9866 GCA_019414685.1 Collinsella sp.
CGAGCCCACGCTCACGTCCATCGACTTCGCGGGGGCCTGGTAGAGCTCGAACGTCACATCGCCCGACCCGACCTCAGCGCTGAGCGCATCAGTCACGCTGCCCGTAAACTCTACATCTCCCGCACCCAGGAAAAGGTCGAAACCATCACAGATGACACCGGCAATCTGCAGATCACCCGAGCCCACGTGCGCGTTGACTCCCTTCAGATGTTCGGCAACACGGCGCGGCAGCTCAACCGTAACCGAGCGGTCAATCGCCTTACCGTCATCACTTCCAAACTGAGAAACTTTGAGCGTCGAGTCCTCGACGGATGCGATGTTTTGCGTCGCGGCCTTGGAGGCATCCATACCATTGGCAACGCGTCCCCGCTCGATAACGCGAACCTTGTTGCCATCAACAACCTTGACGTCCACCGTAGCCGCATCGATATCGAAATCGAGGTAGCGAAACTCATCAGCATCAAAGGTCGCACTCGAAAGTTGCTGAGGCCGAGCGGAATAGTTACCGCTATCCAAGAGATCATCGTCGTCAAACATATCGTCAAAATCAGACAAATCGCCGGATAGAATAGCGGTCGTTCGCACCATATTGGAATGAGCCAATAGCCGCGAGGCACCAAATACAAGCCCGATAATAAGCACAAACGCTCCGATGCCAACGCCCAAGCGTACCTTGGATTCATGCGAAAGCTTCATCATTCATCACCCTCTTTGGCGATCGGGTCAGCGGTAGTCGCGGTAGCCACGCCAGCATCAACCGAAGCGGAAACATTCTGAGCCCTAGCTGTCACCGGTGCCGAACCGACCTGAATATCCCCGCGCGCCCAATCGCCATCGAGCGCACGCGCCACCCAGTGATAGATGGGAATCGTGAAGAAGATCAGCGCGGCAAAGGGACCGGCACCAAACAGGAACATCAGCAAAAAGAACAGTAGCCAACACACGGCCCAATACGGGAACGACTGGAACGGGCCCTTCACCGGAGTCGAGCCAACTGCGGTGCCACTCGTCGCCTGCGCCGTAGCGGCATTGGCGGCCTGCGCACTCCAACTTGCCGCTTGCGCCGCCTTGGCCGCAGCATCACTCGCCTGCGTTGCCGCCTCGGTAGCGCGCGCCGCCGCCTCATGGGTGCGAGCACGCTCTGCCGCCTCGGCCTCGCGCTGACGGGCGCGGTCCTCGTTCTCAAACTCGATATCGTCCTCGATCTCATCGCTCGGATTGAGCAGCTCGTCCAGGCTCACGCCATAAAGTTTGGCGAGCGAGATCAGGTTCTCGGTATCGGGCGAGCTCTCCGCGCGCTCCCATTTACTGACCGCCTGGCGCGACAGCCCCAGCTTTCGCGCCAGCCCTTCTTGGCTAAAACCCTTGCTGCGACGAAGGTCGGCGAGCCGCTGCGCAGTTTCTACATTCATGGTTCCTCCTATGTGATGCCAGCCGTGCCGCCGGACCATATTTGTTCTTAAGGCGCCTTGCACAGTTAAAAATCTATCCGCCACTGCCAAAAGCATGCCACCTATTCTAGTGAGATTTTTGACAACCGGCGGTTGCGGGTGCATATGAGCTGCGGAAATGTGTCCAAACAAAGCAATGGCGCCTAGCTCAGTTGTCCCCGTTGCGGCGTTAACGGTAGTATGGTCATACTGTTTATTCCGCACCGCCAACGGAGGGAGTTCCGCGCCGTGAACCGCGATTTCGCCTCATCGCTCATCCAGCTCAACAACACGTTCTATCGCGAGCACTCCGCCTCCTTCTCCGATACGCGCCAGGCCCCGTGGCCCGGCTGGGTGCGCACCATGGATATCGCGCTCGGGCAGCTCGACGTCGCCACGATCGAGCATCCCGTCCGTGTCTTCGATCTTGCCTGCGGCAATATGCGATTCGAGAACTTTGCCGCCGGCGGCGCACTTGCCGCCAAGGGCGTCGACGGCGCAAACCCCTCGGCAGATGCCAGCTGCCCGTTTGAGTTCTATGGCGTCGACTCGTGCCAGGATTTGGCTATCGATGCGCGCGGTCACGCCCTGCGCATCCCCAACCTGCACTTCCAGGAACTCGACGTGCTCGATGCCCTCATGAAGCTCAACCCCGCCGAGACGCCCGATGTGCTTTTCGACGCACCGCTCGCCGACATCTCGGTCTGCTTTGGCTTTATGCACCACGTGCCGTCGTGCGAGTACCGCGTACGCGTGCTCGACGCCCTGGTGCGCCAGACGCGCCCAGGCGGCATCATCGCCATCAGCTTTTGGGAGTTTATGAACGACGAGCGCATGGCGCGCAAGGCTGTTCGCGCCGAGGCCCGCGCCGAGCTCACCCCGCCGTTTGAGGGTTACGATTCCGCGCAGTTTGAAGCCGGCGACCACCTCATTGGCTGGCAAAACGACCGCCACGCCTACCGCTATTGCCATCACTTTGACGATCAGCAGATTACCGACCTGGTGCGCGGCGTCCGTACGTTCTACAAGAGCGGCGAGGTCCCCGTGCGCGAGCTTGAGCGCTTCCATGCTGACGGTCGCAGCGGCGAGCTCAACCGCTATGTGATTCTCAAGCGCCTGTAGGCACCGACGACTCGCCGTCGAGCCGCACCGCGTCTTTCGGGCAAACTAAGCCCACCCCTTTTTCAACCCATTGACGGAACGCGCGGCCATGCGTTCCATACTTATGACCAAGGAGCCTCATGGGAGCCGTCCACGTTCGCACGCCTAAGAACTTTGTGCTCGAGGAGCGCCTGGAGCGCTACGCCGATGCTATTGAGACGAACCCCGAGGCCTATGCCGGAGATTGGCGCGAGGCCTGTGCGCCGGTTGGCAGCAAGCCCTTCGAGCACCTTCACCTGGATCTGGGCTGTGGCAAAGGAACCTATCTGGTCGAGCGCGCCCACCGCGAGCCCAACACCCTCTTTATCGGTATGGACCAGGAGCCCATCTGCATTGCCTATGCCGCGCAGAAAATCTGTGAGCAGGAGCTATCCAACGCACTCGTCCTGCCCCGAGGCGCCGCATCGCTGCCGCAGCTATTTGCCGCAGGCGAGCTCGACGCCATCACCATTAACTTTCCTACGCCGCAGCCCAAGGCCAAGTACGCCAAAAAACGACTCGTCCATGTCGACCATCTGATGCTCTACCGCCCGCTCTTTTCAGCCGGCGCTACCGTCACGCTGCGAACCGACAGCAAGCCATTGCGCGACTACGCCCTGGGGCAGTTTGCCGCGGCCGGCTACGACACGCTTTGGGTAAGTGACGACGTACGCCGCGACCATCCCGAGCATCCCGAGACCGAATATGAATGCCGCACGCGCGAGATGGGTGCCGCCGTCTATGGCATTTGCGCCACACCCGGCGAGAAGCCTACCGAAGAGCAACTCGCAGCAGGCCGAGAGCAGGAGCAAAGCCTTGCGTGCTACCTGCCAGATAACCTCGACGAGCTCACCTACGTGCCCCTCGGCATGGAAGAGGCCGTCGAGAATTTTAGAAACCGCGCCCGCAAAGGCAAGAAGCGCCTGCCACAAGAGTCCTAGGGGCTTCTGATGGTCGCGGCGTCGGCAAACAAGCGCAAATAGGCGCCAGCGAACGGCCCTCAAACCTAAGTGAGTAGACTTTTTTGCAATAGCCAAGCACAGCCCGCATAGCGAAACATAAAACCTCAGGTAGAACCCTTGCGCAAAAGCCATGTGCTCGCGATATTGCAAAAAGTCTACTCACTTAGCTGGCAACTGCACCAAACGGCTGAGTAGAACGCCCATTTCCTGCATTTTCTTTCGCGCTGGCGCCCCACGCCGCCGCTACGCCATAATGGATGGCGGACAAACGCGAGAGAAAGCAACCAAATGGCACAGACCGCGACAGACACTTCCGCCAGCACCGTCTCCGGCGCCGGCGCCGCCAGCTCATTCTCGGGAGGCACGGGAACCGAAGCCGAGTTCGGCTCGCTCGGCGCGCTCTCCCCCACCTGGTGGGAGCCCGAGGACGGCAGCGAGCCCGAACCATGGCTCACGCCCGACCAGGCATTCGAGCGCTTCTTTGAATGGACGAGCGATCGCGGCATTGAGCTGTGGGACCACCAAGAAGAAGCCCTCATGGATCTGGCTGCCGGCGATCACGTCATTTTGGGCACACCGACCGGATCGGGTAAATCGCTCGTCGCGCTGGGCATGCTCTTTATGGGCATGGCGCAGGGCAAGCGTTGCTATTACACAGCACCTATCAAGGCTCTGGTCAGCGAGAAGTTTTTCGACCTGGTACAGGTGCTCGGCCGCGATAACGTCGGCATGATCACCGGCGACACGCATATCAATACCAAGGCGCCCGTCATCTGCTGCACGGCCGAAATCCTTGCCAACGATGCACTGCGCGAGGGCGAGGGCGCCGACGTGGGCTGCGTGGCCATGGACGAGTTCCACTACTTTGCCGACCCCGATCGCGGTTGGGCCTGGCAGGTGCCGCTGCTCACCCTGCCTCACACGCAATTCATGCTCATGAGCGCCACGCTCGGCGATGTCACTGCCATCGCCGCCTCACTCGAGGAACACACCGGCGCTACCTGCGACTTAGTCGTCGATGCCCCGCGCCCCGTGCCGCTGAGCTACGACTACGTGACGACCTCGCTCGAGGGCACCGTCGAGCTCGCCATGCGCCGTGGAGAGGCCCCGCTCTATATCGTGCACTTTAGCCAGGATGCCGCCCTTGCGACGGCACAGTCGCTCGCCAACTTTGGCATTGCCAGCAAGGAGCAGCGCGAGGCCATCAAGGAGGCGGCCAAGGGCACGAGCTTCTCGACGGCCTTCGGCAAGATTCTCAAGCGCTTGCTCGGCTGCGGCGTCGGCGTGCACCATGCTGGCATGTTGCCGCGCTATCGCCTACTGGTCGAGCGCCTGGCGCAGCAGGGCCTGTTGCCCGTCATTTGCGGCACCGACACACTCGGCGTCGGCATCAACGTACCCATCCATACTGTGGTGCTCACCGCGCTCACCAAGTTCGACGGCTACAAGATGCGTCGCCTGCGCGCCCGCGAGTTCCATCAGATCGCCGGTCGCGCCGGTCGCTCTGGCTTTGATACCGAGGGCATGGTAATTGCCGAGGCACCCGAGCACGAGATCGAGAATGCCAAGCTTATGGCCAAAGCGGGCGACGACCCCAAAAAACTCCGTAAGATTAAAAAGAAAAAGGCCCCCGAGGGCTTTGTCACCTGGAACAAGCAGACCTTTGAGCGTCTGATCGAGACGCAGCCCGAAACGCTCAAGCCGCGCCTTCGCATCACGCACTCCATGGTGATTAGCGTGGTCGAGCAGGGTGGCGATGCCCGAGCCCGCGTACACGACCTCATCGAGACAAGCCTGCAAACGCCCGAGGAAAAGGCAAAGCTCGAGGTTCGTGCCGACGAGATCTTCGCCACGCTCATCGACTCCGGCGTCGTCGTGCGCACCGAGGTGCCGCCCGCGCCTGACGCTCCGGCTGACGCCGCGCCGGACATCGACTACGCGCTGACGGTCGACCTGCCCGAGGACTTTGCGCTCGATCAGCCGCTCTCGCCGTTTTTGCTTGCCGCCCTGGAGCTGCTCGACCCCGAGAGTGAGACCTATACCATGGATCTGATCTCGATGGTCGAGGCTACGCTCGAGGACCCCAAGCAGGTGCTGCGTGCACAGGAGCGCGCCGCGCGCGACCGCGCGATGGCCGAAATGAAGGCTGACGGCGTCGAATATGAGGAACGCCTGGAGCGCATCCAGGATGTCACCTACGAAAAGCCGCTCGAGGATTTGCTCGATGCCGCTTTTGACAAGTACTGCCAGGAAGTACCCTGGGCCAACGACTATCAGCTCTCGCCCAAGAGCGTCCTGCGCGACATGTTGGAGAGCGCGAGCGACTTTAAGGGCTATATCCAAAAGCTCGGCATCGCCCGCTCCGAGGGCATTCTGCTGCGCTACCTAGCCGAGGCCTACCGTTCGCTCGACCGCACCGTACCCATCGAGAAGCGCGATGAGCGCTTGCGTGACATCATTTCGTGGCTCGGCTTTGTGGTGCGCTCGGTCGACTCGAGCCTGGTGGACGAGTGGGAGAACGCCGGCAACCCCGCTGCACTCGACGCCGCACCGCCGCAGGGCATCGACGAGGTCGTTGCGGACCGTCGCGGCTGCACACTGTTGGTGCGCAACGCGCTCTTCCGCCGCGTAACCCTTGCCGCCCGCGGACACGTGCGCGACCTGGGCGAGCTCGACGAGGACTGGGGCATGAGCGAGGTCCGCTGGCAAAAGGCGCTCGATGCCTACCATGAGCAGCACGAGGAAATCCTCACCGACGGAAATGCCCGCAGCGCCGCGATGTTTTCCATCGACGAGTCCGACGAGAAGACCGCGCACGTATGGCACGTGCACCAGATCTTTGCCGACGAGGATGGCGACCACGACTTTGGCATCATGGGCGATGTCGATCTGGACGCCACGCAAGACGGCGGCGAGGTCATCTTCAAAAACTACCGCGTCGGCTTTATCGAGGACCTGCTCGAGGACTAGCCGAACATGCTGAAACGGAACGGAACGGGGCCGTTGGCAATATAGCCAGCGGCCCCGTTTTTGCACTATACGCTATGCCTCACTCGGCATCCTCGACTTCATACGAATCCGCCTCGGCTGGCTCATCGTTTGTCTCCGTCGCAGCCCCGCGCGCCTCGTCAAACGCCGCCTTCATGGTCTTGTTGCCCCAGGTGAGCTTGCGAATGGTAAGATCGTCGGCTTTCTTGTTGGCCAGGCGCAGATTGTTCTCGGAGGACAGCAACGCCTCCTTGGTTTTTTGCAGATGGCTAATCGTCTTGTCAATCTCATCGATCGCCGTTTGGAACTTGCGGCTCGCGATCTCGTAGTTGCGGCCAAAGTCGTTCTTGAACTTCTCCATCTTGGCCTCGAAGTTCGTGACATCGATGTTCTGCTGCTTGTACTCCGCTAGCTCCTGTTTATAGCGCAATGAACCCATGGCGGCGTTGCGAAGAAGCGTAATCATGGGAATGAAGAACTGCGGGCGGATCACGTACATCTTTTCATAGCGGTAACTCACGTCGACAATACCCGCGTTATAGAGCTCACTCTCGGGCTCCAGCAGGGTGCAGAGCACCGCATACTCACAGCCTTTCTGGCGACGATCATGATCGAGTTTCTTAAAGAAGTCTTCGTTTTTATGCTTGGTCGCGGTCTCGTCGTTCTCGTTTTTCATCTCGAACATAATCGAAATGACCTCGTTGCCGCTCGCATCGCACTCGCGGAAGATAAAGTCGCCCTTGGTGCCCTCGGACGCATCGTTATCTTTCTCGAAGTACGCGTTAGGAAACGCCGTCATACGCAGACGGTTAAACTCGGTCTCGCAGTGCTGCTCGAGCGACTCGCCCACCATCTTGGTGGACAGGCGGACCTTCATGTCCTTAAGGCGCTCAATCTCTTCATCCTTATAGCGAATCAGGTCATCGCTCGCGCGCTTGGCCTGCGCAAGCTCGAGCTCATGCGCCGCCTTGGCCTGTTCCTCGCGAGAATCGCGCACCGCCAGCTCGCTCGCGAGCTTGGCACGTGCCTCATCGCGCTCTCGTTCCGCCGCAGCGACCGCCTCCGATAGGTTCATTTTGGCCGTCAGCTCCTGTTCGCGCAGCTGCGCGCGCAGGCCCTCGGCCTCCTGCTCAGACTGAGCCTTTGCGGCGGAAAACTTCTCTTGTACCTTCGCGCGGTAGTCAGCAAGCGCGCGCTCGGCCTCGCCGCGAGCGGCATCAAGCTCACGCTGTGACTCGGCCGCAGCAGCGGCAAGCGCCATCTCCTGGGTCTTGTCCGCCGCGGCAAGCCTGGCCTGCAGCTCGGCAATCTGGGCATCACGTGCAGCTAAATCGTTTTGAGCAGCATTGCGCGCCGAAGCCTCGGCAAGCTTGGCTTCGTCATCCTTGCGTCCCAGCTGCGCACGCAAATTGTCAATCTCGCGCTGAAGCTCGGCATTCTCCTTCTGCGCATCCGCACGGGCCTCAACAGCTGCACGCTGGCTTGCACTCTCGCGCTCCGCGGCAGCGCCCTCGAGCTTGACACGCAACTCGGCAAGCTCGGCATCGCGCTTGGCAACCTCTTGTGCCAGCTTCTGCTCCGCAGTGTTCTTCTGCTCGGCAAGCTGAGCGTTGCGCTGAGACTCTACCTTTTGCAAGGCAGCCGACAAACGCGAGCGCTCAAGCTCCAGCGCCTGCTCACCCTCGCGCTGGACTGCCTTCACACGCTCATCCAGGTCGCGCGAGAACTCGGCATCGCGCACCTGTTTGACGATATCCGCATAGCCGGACGCATCGACCTTAAAGACTTCGCCGCAATGCGGGCACTTGATCTCGTTCATAGCAGCTCCTCGATGGACGCAAATTTCAACCGCCTACACTCTACCGCGCCGCACGGACAAAAAAGACGCCGCCGCCATAATGGCAACGGCGCCAGAACCACCACAAAGGGGACAGGCACCTTTGTGGTGGTTTGTGTGGTGGTTCGAGCATTACAGTCCAAAGAAGCCCAGGATTTGATCCCGGCTTACGGGCTTGTACTCGTTGGCATCGAGACCGACATCGTAGCGAAAGATAGGGCGCTCGCGATCGCGGTTGCGCACGTTGGTGCGGTCTCCCCTGCTGTGGATATGCCCGTGCAGCATGATGGCGCCACGCGCCTTGCCGTTCCAGCTGAGCATGGGGTAGTGGCTCATAACCAGACGATGGCCCTTGGCATAGCCAGGGGCAATCTCCAGGTAATCGCGCACGTCTTCCCAAATCTGCGGCGCGTCCGGATCTTCCCAGTCGCCGTCATGGTTACCGCGGATGAGCGTCACATTCTTGCATTCGATACGCTCGCGCAGGTGCACGGCATCCGCTAGGGGCAAACGATAGGTAAAGTCTCCCAGGATGTAGAGACGGTCATCCGCAGTCACGCACTCATTGATGACATCGATGACCTTGCGGTTCATCTCCTCGACCGAGCCAAACGGCCGGTCCATGTCGTGCAAGATATTCGTATCGCCCAGATGCAGGTCGGCGGTAAACCACATCATCGTCTATGCCCTCATTTCGCAACGCGTTCAACTCGTGCTAAGTATACAGACGCAGCGATGCGGCGGTCATCCAAAGAGCCCACCGAACAGTCCGCGGCGGCGCTTGTCTTTCTTTTTCGAAGCGTCACTCTGAGCTTTCTTGTCCTGCCGCTTCTTACGATCCTGCTCCAACTCATCGTCGTCGAGTAGCAGATCCCACTCAAACGGATCGTCTGTCAAATCGAACTGGTCGTCGTCATCAAACATGGCCGCCTCCATTGCCGACTAGCGGGCATCCACCACGTAGAGGCCAACGCGCACCTGATGCCACGGGCTGCGCTCGGGAGCGACCTGCTGCACGCGGGCCTCAAATACGTCCTCGTGGCCGTAATACATCATCAAGGACAGCGGGCCGACCTCGTTTCCCGGGACATAGCCAAGCTTGGTGTTGCCGTAGTAGATCGCAACCGCCTCAGGGTCATGGGGATTATCGCGCTCGGCGCACAGCGTCAGCCTATCGCCCGCCTTAAGATCGCCCAGGACCAAGGCACCGTCGGCATACTGAAATCCCGCGATATGAAACGACAGAAGAACACGCGAAGGCTCGTACATGGCAACTCCCCTAACGGCCGGAATACCCGGCGTTTAACCTTACAGAGAAGTCTACGAACTCGTGCGGACGCAAATTCATCCTGCCTGCGTCTTTCAAGCGCTCTGTCTCGCAACGCTTGCGAGACAGAGCGCTTGCAGATAAGATAGGAGTACGGATGGCACCCGTTGCAGCGGGTCTTGCCAACTCCGATACACGTTTTCATCGTGAGAAGTGGCCGTCTTCGCTTACGCGGGGGCGGC
>DXLQ01000045.1:9966-13889 GCA_019414685.1 Collinsella sp.
TCCGATACACGTTTTCATCGTGAGAAGTGGCCGTCTTCGCTTACGCGGGGGCGGCCATTTTGTTTGCCCTATGCCATCTGATTCTAATGTACAAACATGCGCACGAACTTGTGCTTCCAGCTTGCGTAGGGCGCATACCGAAACGGCACGTCCAGCCACGTTGCCTTGTTCACGATGCTCTTCTTGTGGCTAAACGTATCGAAGCTCTCGCGGCCATGGTACTGCCCCATACCGCTTGCACCCATGCCGCCAAAGCCCATATGGCTCGTAGCCAGATGCATGATGGTGTCGTTAACACAGCCGCCGCCAAAGGGCACGTAACGCACAAAGCGCTGCTGAACCGCGCGATCCTGGCTAAAGATATACAGGGCCAGCGGCGTCGGACGATCCGTAATAAACGTCTCGGCCTCGTCTAAGCTCTCAAACGTTAGCACCGGTAAGATGGGACCGAAAATCTCCTCCTGCATTACGGCGTCATCGGGGGACACACCGTCTAGAATCGTCGGCTCAATCTTGAGCGACGACTCGCGCGCCGTGCCTCCCAGCACAACCTTATCGGGGTCGATTAGCCCGCGTACACGCGCAAAATGCTTGGCGTTGACGATATGCCCGTAATCCTCGTTATCGAGCGGATGCTCGCCAAACATACGGCGGACCTCCTCCTTGATGAGGCCCAGCAGCTCGTCGTGCACGCGCGTATCGACCAGCAGGTAGTCGGGCGCCACGCAGGTCTGGCCCACGTTGAGCCATTTACCAAATGCGATACGCCGCGCCGCGACCTTCAGGTTTGCCGTCGCATCCACGATGCAGGGACTCTTTCCGCCCAGTTCAAGCGTCACGGGCGTGAGGTTTTTGCTCGCGCGCTCCATGACGAGCTTGCCGACCGGAACGCTTCCGGTAAAGAAGATTTTGTCCCAGCATTCATCGAGCAGCGCCTCGTTCTCGGCACGCCCGCCTTCGACGACCGTCACCAGGCGCGGATCAAATGCTTCCTCGCAAATCTGCCTGAGCACCGCGCTCGAAGCCGGCGCATAGGCACTCGGCTTGATGACCACGGTGTTACCCGCGGCAAGGGCGCCGGCGAGCGGCTCGAGTGTTAGCAAAAACGGGTAGTTCCACGGAGCCATAATGAGCGTGACGCCATAGGGCACGGCTTGCGTTTTGCACACACTAATGGCATTGGCGAGGTCGCAGGGGCGCAGGCGCGGGCGGCTCCATCGGGCCATATGCGCAATCTGATGGCGAATCTCGGAAAGCGACGTGCCGATCTCGCACATATAGGCCTCGTCATGCGACTTTCCCAAATCGGTCTTAAGCGCATGGGCAATATCGGCCTCGTGGGCCCGTACCGCATCGCGCAGGCGCACGAGGGCGCGACGTCGAGCATCGACATCAAACGTGGCGTGCGTCTTAAAATAGGCGCGCTGCTCGCCGACAATGCGCGCGATTTCCTCGGTATTCATGGGCCCTCCTAGTTCTCGCCCTCAAACATACCACCCGCAATGACCTCGTACATACGCTCGAGTTCCAAACGGTCCATCAAAAGTGGAACAGGGTATAGCGGATTGGCCTCGGCATCGGCATGGGCCGCCATTTGCGGAATATCGGAGCGGCGAATACCCGAGACATATTTGGGGATTCCCAGGGCCTCGTTCATGCGGTCGACCCAATCGATAAAGGCCTCGGCCGCCAGGCTGTCCTGCGCGGTAGCCGGCGCAATGCCCGCCATGCGAGCAAGATCGGCAAGCTTGGGGGCGGCGGCGTCACCATAAGCGCGAAGCATGTGCGGCAGGATGATCGCGTTGGCCAAACCGTGCGGAATTCCGTATCGGCCGCCCAGACTATGCGCGATGGCATGAACGTATCCAACATAGGAGCGCGTAAAGGCAACACCCGCCTTATACGCCGCCGAAAGCATATTGCGACGCGCACGCATGTTGTCGCCATGCTCATAGGCCTCGAGCAAATTGTCGCGGATGAGCTGGACCGCCTGACGCACCATCTTGCGCGTGTAGGGCGTGGTGCTACGGCCGATAAAGGCCTCGACAGCATGCGTCAGGGCATCCATACCCGTCTGCCCCGTAATGGACGCCGGCAACCCGCGCGTAAACTCGGGGTCGTGGACTGCAAAACGCGGGATGAGCACAAAATCGTTAATGGGGTATTTATAGTGCGTCTCATCATCGGTGATAACCGCCGCAAGCGTGACCTCGCTTCCCGTACCGGCGGTAGTGGGAACCGCAATAAGCAGCGGCAGGAGACGGTGGACACGCAGCAGGCCGCGCATCTTGTTGATGGGCTTGTTTGGCTGCGCAATGCGCGCCCCCACACCCTTGGCGCAGTCCATAGCCGAACCGCCACCAAAGCCGATAATGGCCTGGCAGTCGTTCTCGCGATACAGCGCCGCCGCTTCCTCCACGTTTGAGACCGTGGGGTTCGCACGCGTTTCGGCATAGACCGTAGCGCCAATCCCCTGAGCCGTAAGCGCACGCTCGAGTGATGCCGTGAGCCCCAAACGTGCAATACCAGGGTCTGTCACGATAAGGACCTTCTGGATCGAGCGCTTTTGAAGCACCGCGGGCACATCCTCGGCATGCTCCAAAATGCGCGGCTCGGTATAGGGCAGGATCGGCAATGCAATGCGAAAAACCGTCTGATATGTTCGGCACCAGGCACGACGGGCTAGATGCATAAAGGAAACTCCTTTATTTGTTGATGGGTCAACATTTGCTCGACCGATTGTACTCAGCGGCGATCAAAGACGGCCTGCCAATCGTTAATCAATCAACATCTTCATATCTCAAAATTGTTTTATTAAAAATCATTCCTAATAGGCTTCACATTTGGTTGCATTTATGGATAATAGAACTCGTCAAGACGCACGTCCGGAGAGGGCCCTTACGGGACCGGACAAGCGCACAATCGCCATCGATCGAAAGGATCGAATCATGAAGTTTGTTTGCCCCGTTTGCGGTTATGTGGAAGAGTTCGACGGCGACCAGCTGCCCGAGGACTTCAAGTGCCCCCAGTGCGGCGTTCCCGGTTCTCGTTTCCTGAAGCAGGAGGAGGGCCAGCTCGAGTGGGCTGCTGAGCACGTCGTGGGCGTCGCCAAGATGGAGGGCGTCTCCGAGGACATCGTTGCCGACCTGCGCGCCAACTTTGAGGGCGAGTGCTCCGAGGTCGGTATGTACCTGGCCATGGCTCGCGTCGCTCATCGCGAGGGCTACCCCGAGATCGGCCTGTACTGGGAGAAGGCTGCCCACGAGGAGGCCGAGCACGCCGCCAAGTTCGCCGAGCTCCTGGGCGAGGTCGTGACCGACTCCACCAAGAAGAACCTCGAGATGCGCGTTGAGGCCGAGAACGGCGCCACCGCCGGCAAGACCGATCTTGCCAAGCGCGCCAAGGCCGCCGGCCTCGATGCCATCCACGACACCGTGCATGAGATGGCTCGCGACGAGGCTCGCCACGGCAAGGCTTTCGCCGGCCTGCTCAAGCGCTACTTTGGCTAAGCCAGCCGTCTGAGAGATAATCTCTAGCTCGATAAGGCCCGGACCGTATTGGTTCGGGCCTTTTTCGTGCCTCATGAACTTGTTAACGCCCTGAAATAGGACCGCCTTCGGCATCGGCTTCTCGTCAAAAACTAAGTGAGTAGACTTTTTGGAACTTGCCGAGCACGCCATCCATATTGCTTTATAAAGCCGCAGGTAAATGACTTGTTTCAAAACGGCCTGGTCGCCAAAGTGCTAAAAGCCTACTCACTTAGAACCGCAGCCGTCCACGATCGAGCCATTTTGTGTCTAGCGGGCATCTTTCCGTCGATTACTCCCAATTTTGTCCAGTCAACGAATAGTTCAGACCGGAGTAATGCCTCAGCCCTTTGCTCATCTGAGCTTTTATCACGATATTCAGCATCGAGCATCCTG
>DXLQ01000046.1:0-13680 GCA_019414685.1 Collinsella sp.
CCCTCCCGCCCGCGAAGAGGAGCGCCCCGAGCAAGCTCGACTCGTACAAGCCCGTCATCCGCCAATAGCTCGAGGACGACGCCCGGAACTGGCGCAAGCAGCCCTTCAATAAGTTGCGGTGAAATAGTGTCTGTTTTTGAAGCTAGATAGCATATCCAGTCCCTAATTCACCGCAACTTGTTGGTGGTGGCTTACTGGTAGCGTAGGCACTCCACCGGGTCGAGCTTTGCCGCGCGGCGAGCGGGATAGAAGCCAAAGATTACGCCGATGCCGACGGAGACGGCGAAGGCCAGCAGTACCGTGGCGATTGAAAAGCTCGGTGTGATTTGCCCGCTGGCACCGAGCTCGCCGAGAACCCCTGATCCTGCGGCAAACATCGCAAGAGCCCAGGCCAGCAGATAGCCAATCAGGACACCTAGCAGTCCGCCGGTGACGCACAGCGCCGAGGATTCGGCCAAAAACTGCGCAGTGATATCGCGACGACTTGCGCCCAGAGCGCGGCGGATGCCGATCTCGCGGATGCGCTCCGTTACGTTGGTAAGCATCATATTCATAATGCCGATACCGCCGACAAGCAGCGAGATGCTGGCGACAGCACCCATGATGAGCGAAAACGCGCCCATAAAGGAGTTGAGTGCATCGATGGCGCTTTTCATGGAGGTCGCCGATACACTGTTGTACTCATCCTCCTCCTCGATGCCCTTCATCGCGCGCACCTTGGACTCGATGGTCTTGCAGAGCTCATCCATGTCCGTGCCCTCGGCGGCGAGCGCCGTCACGCTGGGGAATGAAGGATTCTCGTCGCCAAACAGGCCGGAGATGGTTTCGCGTGGCATATACAGCGTGAGCGAGCCCATGGAGTCGCTGCCGCCGTCAATCACGCCGACAATCTGCACCTCGCCGTTGGACACCTTGATGGTTTTCCCCAGCGCATCCTGTTCGTTGCCGTAAAGCTGATCGGCGCCGCCGCGACTGATGAGCGCCACGCGCGAGCCTGATTGAGACTCGGCCTGGGAATAGGTACGCCCCGCAACGAGCTTTCCGGCCCCCACGGCGTCGAGCATGTCGCTATCGACACCCTGTGCCATGACGGTATAGCTTTTATCGCCGGTCTTGTACTCGGTATACGCGCTGTCGACAATGCCGATCTGCTCTATCTGCGGCACCAGTTTTTGAAGCTTCTCGATGTCCGACTCTGTGAGTTCTTGCGACGAATAGATTTGCACCATGCGTGCCGCATTGAGGCCCAGGCTGTTGACCAGGCTGTTTTGGATGCCGCCGATGAGCGAAGTCATGGCGATAACCGAGGCGATGCCGATGACAATGCCCAGGATGGTGAGCAGGCTGCGCCCCTTGTTGGCCTCGAGCGAGTGAAGGGCTTCCTGGATGAGATCGCGGGCGCTCATGCCATCTCTCCTTTCGGCGGGTTGGCGGAGGCGGAAATCATGGGCAGGCTATCCACGGCGCTGCGCAGGGTCCGCGGTGCATGTGGAATATACGCGCCATCGTGAATGCGACCGTCGCGGATGGTCACGGCACGGTCGGCCTCGGCGGCGATGCCGGGGTCGTGTGTGATAAGAACGATGGTTTTGCCGCGCTCCTGAAGTCTATGGAAGGTCTCCATTACAAGCGCTCCGGTGGCGGAGTCAAGGTTTCCCGTCGGCTCGTCGGCCAGAATGATGGGCGGGTCATTGACGAGGGCGCGCGCGATGGCGACGCGCTGCATCTGTCCGCCCGAGAGCTCTGATATGCGGTGGTCCCAGTGGTCGACCGGCAGCGTGACGGCCTGTAGCGCGTGCACGGCGCGCATTTCGCGCTGGCTACGGGGCACATTGGTGTAGGCCAGCGGCAGCATGACGTTTTCGATAACCGACAGGCGCGGCAGCAGGTTGAAGCTCTGAAAGACAAAGCCAATACTCAGGGCGCGGACTTCGGTGAGCTCGTCATCATCGAGCTCGGCCACGTTGAGCCCTTGCAGGTAATAGTCGCCCGCCGTCGGTTTGTCCAGGCAGCCCAGGATGTTCATGAGCGTTGATTTGCCCGAGCCCGAGGGGCCAGTGATAGCGACGAATTCGCCGGGATTTACCGCCAGGCTCACGTTGTGCAGGATGTGGGCGCAACCTGCCTCGCTCTCAAAGATGCGGTGCACGTTGCGGATGTCGATAACGGGACGCATTACATGTCCTCATCGGCAGACATACTGCCAGAATCTGCGCTGTAGCCGCCGTCAGCCGTTGCGTCCGCTCCGGTGTCCATGACGAGGGTGTCGCCATCGCGCAGCTTGGTAACCGGCACGTTGGGGTTGATCTCGTTGCCCTGGTCGTCGCGCTTGACCTGCGTCTTGCCGACTACGGCTTCGTTGTCGTTTTGCGTCACGACGGTCACCTTCACGCGACGGGATTGCTTGCCCTCGTCGTCGGTTGCCACGTTGACGTAATAGTGTTCGCCGTCTTCGGTCATGAGCGCCATCGTCGGCACCATCACCACGTCGTCGAGCTGCTCGGTCACCACCGATACCTCGGCCGTCATGCCCGGCTTCAGGCGCGCGTCGGGCGCCTCGATGAGAATGTCGACGTTAAAGGTTACGCTGCCGCCGCCACCGTTGGCGGCGTCGGAGTTTGCCACCGACGCGATAGCCGTGACGGTGCCCTGGCTCACGATATCGGGAAACGCGGGATACGTGACGTTGGCGCTCTGTCCAACGGCGATCTTGGCGATGTCCTTTTCGCCCACCTGTACGGTCACCTTCATCTTGGATAGGTCGGCGATCTGCATGCACTGCTTGCCGCCGCTCGTATCGCTTTCGCCCATGATCATGCCGCCTGTTACCGTGGCGCCCACCTTGGCGTTGAGCTCCACGATGCTACCCGAGCTCGGGGCCGTGACCGTACGGCTGGCTGCCTTGGCGTTCGCCTGTTCGAGGTTTGCCTGGGCCGATGCGAGGCTGCGCTGCGCGGCCGATACGGCGTTCGTGTCCGCTGATGCGGCGGAGACGCCAGCCGCTGTGGAAGCTCCATCGACGTCCGTCGTCGGGGTGGCCTGTGCGGCAGCGGCGGCTTTCTGTGCGTTGGTGAGGTCTTCCTGGGCGGCTGCAACTGCACGCTGCGCCTCGGCAACGTTGCGGTCGAGCTCGTCGTTTTTAATGGTCATAAGCACGTCGCCCTCGTTGACGGATTGGCCTGCCTGCACGTTGATCGAATCGACCGTGCCGTCGACAGAAGGGGAGACCACTGAGGACGAAATGGGTTTGAGCTGGCCTTTCGCCTCGACCGTTGTGGTAAATGTGCCCTTGGTCACCATGTCGGTCACAGGCCCGCTAGCGCCCTGTGGCTGCGTATTTATAACAAGGGTTGCGACAATGGCAATGAGCGCGATGGCGCCCACGACGCCGGCGGCAATACCGCGTCGAATCAGCTTTTTGCGTCGACGTTCGGCACGTTTTGCCTTGAGCTTGGCATATGCCTCTTCATCGGAAATCTCGGTCGCATCGTTCGCGCGTCCGCTCTGCTTATCGGCATGTACGTTTGTAATCAGAGGAATCGTTTCGGTGACATCTTCGAGCGTGTGCTCGGTATCATCCGGGCCCGGGGTGGTCGTGGGGACATTCGGCATAGCGTCTCCTTTATAGAAAGTACCTCGATAAGTATATGCGCCCACCGGTTGAGGCGGGCGCATAAGACGGTTTCTTTCGGAACTGTTAGATTGGTCGCAGCGGTTCCACGTTGTATGAATGTGCGCGTTGCACTACGAGTGGACAACCACACACAGGCCGACTTTGATGCAGTCGTGAAGTGCCTTGGCGTCTGCCAGGCGCAGGTTGATGCAGCCGTGGCTGCCGCACCATTTGTACGACTCGGCGTTATCGAAGCTCTTGTCGTTTTGCCAGGTGGCATCATGGAAGCCGATCATGTTGCCCTCAAACGGCATCCAGTAGCTCACCGGACTCTCGTATTTGGGCTTGCCGGTCTCGGGGTCCTTGGCTCCGATCAGGGTGCTGCCGCCGTCGTTGCTGTTGATCTGCCAGACGCCCTCGGGCGTGGCGTCCTCGCCCGGCTTGCCCGAGATAAAGTTGGCCTCCCAAACGATATTTCCGCTCTCGTCATAGTAGCGCGCGTGCTGTTCGGACAAGTCGACGTCGATATACGCCTTCCAGTCGGGCTCTCCCTTTGCGGTAAAGGTGTCGGCCTTCTGGGAGTACTTGATCTCGATTTCGCCAGTCTGCTTGTTGTTAATGGCGTCCTCGACCTGCTTGGCGAGCGAGCTGCTGTCGATGGACCAACCAAAGTCACCGCCTTCGACGGCGCACTGCTTGCTATCGGCGCGCGTCCACCAGCGAGTGGAGCCCACGGTATTAAAGCCGTTAGCGAGCTCGGCTGCCCAGCTACTGATCTGCGACGTATCGAGCGTGGGGTTGGCCGGATCGGCAAAGCTGATCCACTGCAATACGGAGCTGCCATCAACCTTGCCAGCATCCTCGCCGTTGAGCTTGAGGGTCACGTTGACGCCCAGGAAGTTGTTGGCGGCATCGCATGCGGCCTGAATCTGATCATCGGTCAGCGTTCCATTGAGCGGCTCATAGGCATCGTTGCCGAGCTTGGAAAGATCTACGGTCTCGGCCAGCGAGGCAAGCTCGAGCTCGGCATATTTAATGACATGCTCGCGGTTGAGTTTTTCGTTGGAGCGCGCCTTCTCGACGGTAAACTTGCCGGCCTGCTCGTCATAGGAGCTATTTGCCTCGAACGTGCCCGAACGGCCCTCGTTAAACTCGTCGATGGCGGCGTCCAGATCCTTCTCAAACTTCTTTTGGTCAAAGGTGTCGGAGAGCATGGACAGGTCGACGTCTTGATCAAGATCGACTTCGTTGGAGGTAGCGGTTGTTTTGGTCTTGCCGCTTAAGGATTCCACAAGGCGGACCGGCCATACAAAGGCTTCGTTGTGGCTGATAATCTCTTTTGCGGCAGCTTCACCGTCGACGATGGGCTCATCGGACTCGGGCTGATAGGTCCAGTTAAAGTCATCGCCTGTCACGGTGAGCTTATAGTGCTTCCATGCCGAGTTGACCTTGGTGGCGGCAGACGAAGCGTTGGAGAACGAGACGTCGACGCCGGCGATGGTGGTGTTGGGGTAGGCTACCTGCGAAAATGCTACGACGCCTACGATATAGACAATGACGATTAGACCCAGGACGACAAAGAGCGTCGTCTTTTTGCCCGACTTATTGTTGCCGGCGGACTTGCGCGCGGGGCCGCGATCGCCTCGAGCGTGCGTGGGGGGCTGCTTGGGCGCATTGCCGTTTGCCTGGTGCTGCTGACGTTGTTGACGCTGCTGTCGCTGTTGGTTCGGGCGTTGAGAAGCGTTTGCCGCACCACGCTGCTGACCGTGGCTCGGCGCGATAGGACGCGGCGACTGAACGCCGCCGGCGTGCCTGCTCGGCTGCTGCGGATCGGGAATCAGTTGAGTTCGATCGTTTTGCGACATCGTATGCATATCCTTCGATTTTCGCCTTGCGGTTCATCGTGTTTTTACTGGGCTTGCATTATAGCGATTGCCCTGCTGTTTGTGGTACGGAAACGGTGGCATTCAAAAGAGGTGGGACATTTGTCCCACCTTTGAGTCGTTCTTTGTCGCTATCCGCACACGCCGCATTTTGCACAGGCCGAAAGTGCGGCCGGAGCCTGCGCGATGCCGCCCTTTGCCGTCTCGCGCAGCGTGGCTGGCAACGCGTGGCCCACCGAGAGCATGACATGTGCCATCTGGTCAAACGGCACCAAGCTCTTAATGCCTGCGAGGGCGAGTTGTGCCGAGCTAAAGGCCGCTGCCACGCCGATGGCGTTGCGGTTTTGGCAGGGCACCTCCACGAGGCCACCGACGGGGTCACAAACGAGGCCCAGCAGGTTACTCAGCGCGATGGAACTGGCGTCGAGCGCCTGCTCGGGCGTGCCGCCGAGCATCTGCACCAGCGCGGCGGCCGCCATGGCGGCGGCGCTTCCCACCTCGGCCTGACAGCCGCCCTCAGCGCCGGCGACGCAGGCGCTTGTGGTGAGGTTGAGGCCGATGGCGGCTGCGCAGTAGAGCGCGTCCATGACTTGCTCGTCGTCGAGCTGAAGGTGATCGGCGAGCGCCAGCACGCAGCCGGGCACAACACCCGCGGATCCTGCCGTCGGAGCTGCGACGATTACGCCCATCGTGGCCGAGCGCTCGAGCACGGCCATGGCGCGGGCTACGGCGTCGGTCTGGACGGCGCCCATCAGGCTCGTGCTCAAATCGTTGCGGCCGGTGGCATCGACGAGTTTGGCCTCGCCGCCGATAAGCCCGCCGAGCGATCGCTGCGGATTGGCGATGGGGGCCGTGGTCTCCTCCCGCATGACGTCGAGCACGCGACGCATGGCGTCGACGGCGTGGGCTTCGCCGGTCAGGCGCGCCTCACGCACGGCCATGACGGCGCCGATGCTGAGCCCCAGTTCCTCGCACGCATCGAGCAGCTGCTCGCCGTCGTCGAAGATCTCCTTGGCCGAGACGCCGGGGGAGAGCGACGAGGCAGAACCGGGGAGCTCGATAAAGGTCGCGTAATCGACATTGTCGAGCTTGCGTAACATGGGGACGACGGTGTCGTCGGGCGCACCGTCGGTCTCAAAGACGGAGTAGGCCTGGCCGCCCACTTCGGTTCGGTAGGTGCGGCAGAAGGCGATGTTCACGTGGGCGTAGGCGAGCAGGTTCGTGAGCGCGGCGAGCACGCCGGGAACGTCCTTGTGCGCCACGAAGAGCGTGGAATACATGCCCGAGATGTCGACGCCGACGCCGTTAATGCGGCTGATGCGCATCTTGCCGCCGCCAAGGCTTTCACCGCGGACCTGTGCCGTGGCGCCCGTGTCATCGACCATGTCGATGTCGACGGTATTGGGGTGGATGGAGGCGTCGTCGCCCTTGATGTCAAAGTGATATTCGAGGCCCTGCTCGCGCGCGAGGTCGAAGGCCTGCTTGATGTTCTCGTCATCGGTGTCGAGGCCCAGTATGCCCGCGACGAGCGCACGATCGGTGCCGTGGCCGCGGTAGGTGTGGGCGAAGGAGTTCCACAGGCCAAAGGTGACCTTGGTAATGCGGCCTTCTAGCAGGCTGGCGGCAACTTGGGCGCAGCGCAGGGCGCCGGCGGTGTGTGATGAGCTGGGGCCGACCATGACGGGGCCCAAGATCTCGAATGCCGAGGTCGTAGCTAGTGTTTGCGGCTTGCCTGCCATGGGTGCTCCTGTTCTATCCCGTCGTTCCGAGGACTTTGGTATTTGGTCGCCTGCTCTACAGTCCTGGCTCGCACGGAGGCCACATTAAGTGGCCTCCGGCTCGTGCGGAACTCGCGACCGACCAAATACCAAAGCCCTCGGAACTAAGGATACATGGTAGAGGCGCGTGTGCTGCAAAATTCATTAGCTGGTGACGCAGCGTAGGCTCATATCGAAGCATCTTCACCACCGGATTAATAAAAAAGAAGCACCGCTTGGGGGCGGTGCTTCTTTTGAAAGCGCATGCGTGTTGTGACCTTAGCGGCTCTTAATTACAGGCCGCAGGCTGATTTGAGTTCTTCGACTCGGTCGGTCTTCTCCCAGGTGAAGTCGGCGTCTTCTCGGCCGAAGTGACCGTAGGCTGCTGTCTTTTCGTAGATGGGGCGACGCAGGTCTAGGTCGCGGATGATTGCGCCCGGGCGCAGGTCGAAGGTCTTCTCTACGGCTTCAACGATCTTGTCCTCGGCAACATGTGCGGTACCGAAGGTGTCGACCATGATTGAGAGGGGCTTGGAAACGCCGATGGCGTAGGCAAGCTCGACTTCGCAGCGGTCGGCCAGACCGGCGGCGACCACGTTCTTGGCGACCCAGCGCGCGGCATACGCGGCGGAGCGGTCGACCTTGGTGCAGTCCTTTCCGCTAAAGGCACCGCCGCCGTGACGGCCGTAGCCGCCGTAGGTGTCGACGATGATCTTGCGGCCGGTGAGGCCCGTGTCGCCCATGGGACCGCCCACGACAAAGCGACCGGTGGGGTTCACGTAGATGTCCGCGTTGTCCCATGGCATGTTCTCAGCGGCCATGACCGGGGTGATGACGTGCTCGATGAGGTCGGCCTTGATCTTGCCCATGTCCTCGATCTCGGCGGCGTGCTGTGTGGAGATGACGATGGTCGTGACCTCGACGGGCTTGCCTTCCTCGTAGCGCACGGTGACCTGGGTCTTGCCGTCGGGACGCAGATAGGCGAGGGTACCGTCGTGGCGCACGGCGGCCAAGCGCTCGGCCAGGCGGCTTGCCAGGTAGTGTGGCATCGGCATGAGGGTCTTGGTCTCGTTGGAGGCGTAGCCGAACATCATGCCCTGGTCGCCGGCGCCGATCAGGTCGATCGGGTCGGTGGTAGCGCCGGTCTGGGTCTCGAAGGACTCGTCGACGCCCTGGGCGATATCGGGCGACTGCTCGTGGATGAGGCTCATAACGCCGCAGGTATCGCAGTCAAAACCGAACTTGGCACGGTTGTAGCCAATGCGGCGGATAACGCCGCGAGCGATTTCCTGCACGTCGACGTAGGCCTGGGTGCGAATCTCGCCGGCGACGATGACGGTGCCGGTGGTCACGAGGGTCTCGCAGGCGCAGCGGACGTTCTCCACGTTGGCAGGCACGCCGTTGGGCGCAATATAGCCCTGCTCCTGGAGCTCTATTTCTTTGGCGAGGATTGCGTCGAGTACGGCGTCGCTGATCTGGTCGGCGATCTTATCGGGATGGCCTTCGGTCACCGACTCCGACGTAAACACAAACGATCCGTGTTGGGGCGGGATGGAACGAAGCTCTTCTGACATGATTGTCCTTTCGAATAACGTGTCCCGGCGACCGTTACCATTCCGCCGGGCTCTGTATGCAAGGGCACATCATAGCGCGTAAATCCAACATTCACACCCTTTCCGCACCTACTCATTGGGGACAGGCTTAAATGAGTGGCCTTAAACTAAGAACGTCCCCAAAGACTGGTCATTTAAGTCTGTCCCCAATGAGTAGGTCGGTGCCCTTTGTGCGGAGGTCGCATTGTTGCTTTATACTGGTGCAGTTAGACATCCATCCTGCAATCGAGGAGATATCCATGGCATCAGACGTTCGCGTCCGCTTTGCACCCTCACCGACGGGCAAGCTGCACATCGGCGGCGCTCGCACCGCTATCTATAACTGGGCTTTCGCCCGCGCAAACGGCGGCACGTTCATCCTGCGCATCGACGACACCGACCCCACCCGCTCCACCGACGAGAACACGCAGATCATTCTGCGCGCCATGCGTTGGCTGGGCCTGGACTGGGACGAGGGTCCCGAGGTGGGCGGCGACTATGGCCCCTACGCCCAGACCGAGCGCCTGGACCTGTATAAGCAGGCCGCCCAGAAGCTTTGGGACGAGGGCAAGGCCTATCCCTGCTTCTGCACCAAGGAGCAGCTCGACGCCGACCGTAAGGCCGCGCAAGAGCGCAAGGACCCCTTCCAGGGCTATCAGCGTCGTTGCCGCGATCTTGATCCCGAGGAGGCCCGTCGCCGCATCGAGGCCGGCGAGTCCTACGTCTTGCGCATCAAGGTGCCCGAGGACCGCGGTGACGTCGTCATCCACGACGCCGTCCACGGCGAGGTGACCTTCGACGCCAAGGAGCTCGACGACTTTGTCATCTTCCGCTCCGATGGCACGCCCACGTATAACTTCGCGACCGTCGTCGACGACGCCATGATGAAGATCACCCACGTCATCCGCGGCGACGATCACCTGTCCAACACCCCGCGCCAGGTCATGGTCTACGAGGCCCTCGGCGCGCCCGTGCCCACGTTCGCCCACATCTCCATGATTCTGGGTGCCGACGGCAAAAAGCTCTCCAAGCGCCACGGCGCCACCTCGGTGGAGGAGTATCGCGACGCCGGTTACCTGTCCGACGCCTTCGTCAACTACCTGGCGCTGCTCGGCTGGTCGCTCGACGGCGAGACCACGATTATCCCGCGCGACGTCCTGGCCAGCAAGTTCTCGCTCGACCGCATCTCCAAGAATCCCGCGACCTTTGATCCCAAGAAGCTCGACTGGGTCAATGCCGAGTACATCAACGGCATGTCCGACGCGCAGTTTGCCGACGAGATCATGGTCCCCGAGCTGCACGAAGCAGGCCTCATCGAGGGCAACGTCGAGTACGGCGAGGACTGGATCGACGCGCTCGCTGCCATTGTCAAGCCGCGCACCAAGATGCCGGCCGACGCCGTGACCGTCGCCGCTCCCATCTTTGCCACGGCCGAGACGCTCGAGTATGACGAGAAGTCCGTCAACAAGGGCCTGGCCAAGGAAGGTATGGGTGCCATCCTGGACGCCGCCAAGGCCGCGCTTGAGGGTGTAGCCGAGTGGACAGCCGCGAACATCGACGCTGCGCTTGAACCGCTGCCCGAGCAGATGGACCTCAAGAAGCGCGTGGTGTTCCAGGCCGTGCGCGTTGCCGTTTGCGGCAACATGGTGAGCCCTCCGCTGGGCGAGACCATGGCACTCGTCGGTCGCGACGACTGCCTGGCGCGCATCGACCGCGCCCGCACGATGGCGCTGTAATCGCTGCGCAAACGTATGTATCCGAGCCCCGTTCACCCGAGCGGGGCTCTTGTTTCTGTAGACGTATGGGATAGGAGGTGCTGGGGCCATGGCTGAGCAACTAACGCTCTTTGGTTCGCCGGAACCGGAGAAGACTCTGGCGGCGCCGGCATCCGCTGCCGCCCCGGCCAAGCCCGAGCCTGTGCCTGAGCCCATCGCCGCCTACACGAGCGTGGTTCTCGACATCCCCACCCGTGCGCTGTCCGAACCGTTTGCTTACAGCATCCCCGAGTCCCTTGCCAACGAGGCCCAGGTCGGATCGACGGTCCTGGTCCACTTTGGCAACCGTGCCGCCGCAGGCTACATCGTCGACATTGCGCCCGAGCTTGGTGACCTGCAAGGTAACAACGCCCTCGACCCTTCGCGCATCAAGCCCGTCGAAGCCATCCTCAGCAAACCGCTCTTTACCGCCGAGGCTGCCCGCATCGCGCACTGGATGAGCCGCGAGTACGTCGCGACGCTTTCCGAGTGCCTGCGCCTGTTTTTGCCTCCGGGCGGCAGCCCGCGCGTGGTCAAGGGCGATGACGGTGTATGGACCGTTGAGCGCCCCGCCGTTAAACCCATCCAAAACCGCTGGGTCATGCTTACGCCCGAGGGTTTCGACTACACGCCTCCCAAGACCGCGGTCCGCCAGCGTCAGCTCATCGAGGCGCTCCAATGCGGCCCGGTCACGACGCGCGATCTCAACCTGCTCTACAACAGCATGTCGGCGACCATCAAAGCGCTTGAAAAAAGAGGCGTCGTGGTGGTGGAAGAGCGCCGCGCCTGGCGCGGTTGCAGCGAGCAGACCACGCTGTCCTCGGCAAGCGGTAAGGCGCCGGTGGCACTCACCAACGGTCAACGGCAAGCGCTCGCGCAGATTGAGCGTGCCCGTCTTGACGCCCACGGCGACGTGGTGCTCGTGGACGGTGTTACGGGCTCCGGCAAAACCGAGGTCTACCTCTCCGCTATCGAGCGCGTGCTCGCGGCCGGTCACTCGGCTTGCGTGCTCGTGCCCGAGATCTCGCTGACGGCCCAAACTGTCGGCCGCTTCCGCTCGCGCTTTGGCGAGACGGTCGCCGTGTTCCATTCCCGCCTTTCGGCTGGCGAGCGCCTGGACCAGTGGGATATGGTCGCCAGCGGTGCCGCTCGCGTGGTCGTGGGCGCCCGCTCGGCGCTCTTTTGCCCGCTCAGCGACTTGGGCCTCATCATCATCGACGAGGAGCATGAGACCAGTTACAAGCAGGGTTCCAGTCCGCGCTACCACGCGCGCGAGGTGGCGGCAGAGATGGCGCGGCGTTACCGCTGCCCGCTTGTGTTGGGCTCCGCCACGCCCTCGGCCGAGGCTCTCGACCGCTGCCGCCGTGGCATGTATAACGGTGCCACCTGGACGCGCGTCGAGATGCCCGAGCGCCCGGGACACGCCGTGCTGCCGACTGTCCGCATTGCCGACCTGCGCCGCGAGTTCTCGCATGGCAGCCGCTGCATGTTCTCAAAACCCTTGATGGAGGGCTTGGAGCGTGTGGTCGAGCGCCGCGAGAAGGCCGTGCTGTTGCACAACCGCCGTGGCTTTGCGCCGTTCTTGATGTGCCGCGAGTGCGGATGCGTCCCCACCTGCAATCACTGCTCCACCGCGCTTACATATCACGAGCGCACGCACACGCTGCAATGTCACACCTGCGGTTCGTCATGGCGCGTGCAGCCGTATCCCGCGCCCACGAGCCGATGCCCCAAATGTGGCAGTCGCTACCTGGCAAAAATGGGTCTGGGAACGCAGCAGATCGAGGACGCACTGCACCAGATGCTTCCCGAGGATGTCGCCATTATTCGCATGGATGCCGATTCCACGCGCGGCAAGGATGCGCACAAAAAGCTGCTCGAGCAGTTCGATGCGGCGGATTGTGCCGTGTTGCTGGGCACCCAAATGATCGCAAAGGGTCTCGATTTTCCCGAGGTCACGCTCGTAGGCGTGGTCAATGCCGACTTCGCCCTCAAGCTGCCCGACTTTCGCGCAGGGGAGCGCGCCTACGATCTGCTGGAGCAGGTCGCCGGCCGTGCCGGGCGCGGCGATCGCCCTGGCGAGGTCATTATCCAGACCTATCTGCCCGAGGACCCGGTCATTCGCGCCGTTGCCGAGCATGATCGCTCGATCTTTACCGACTACGACTTGGACCAGCGTCGCGACGCGCTGTATCCGCCGTTTGTGCGCCTGGTTAACATTTTGGTGTGGTCGGCGAATCGTGACGAGGCGCAGGATTACATTGGGCGCATCGCAAAGTTGCTCAAGCGCCGCTGGCATGCCGCCGCTCCCGATTTTTTGCAGGTGGGTAGCGCTGTGCCGCAGGTGCTGGGCCCGGCTTCGTGTGTAATCGAGAGAGCCAAGGACCGTTATCGCTTCCATCTGCTTGTGAAGTCGCCCGTGGGGTACCATGTCTCTGATGATATCGACGCCTGCCTCAAAGAGGTGGGCTCCGTGCGCGGCGTGAGCGTGAGCGTTGACGTCGACGCCTATGATTTGATGTAACAACCCGAAAGGATGGCCATGGAAGCCAACGGAATCGTACTGTCGCCCGACCCTCGTCTGCGCCAGGAGTGCGCCGTCATCGAGGAGATCACCCCGGCGATCGAGGCGCTTGCCGAGAAGATGAAGAAGATGATGTTCGACAACGGCGGTTGCGGTCTGGCTGCCCCGCAGATCGGCGAGCTCATTCAGCTCGTCACCATCGACTGCGATTACAGCGACAAGAACGACTATGACCCGTACGTGCTCATCAACCCTGTCATTGTTGAGCAGAGCGACCATCTGGTGCCGTTTAGCGAGGGCTGCCTGTCCATCCCCGGCATTAGCTGCGAGATCGAGCGTCCCGACCATGTCGTCGTCGAGGCGTACGACCTGGACGCCAACCTGATTCGCTACGAGGCCACGGGCGATTTATTCTGCGTGTGCCTGCAGCACGAGATTGATCACCTGCACGGCAACACCATGTTCGAGCGACTGAAGCCCATGCAGAGGCTCAAGGCCGTCAAGGAGTATCAGGACGCCCTGGCCCGCGGCGCTCGACCGGGCGAGACGGAGTAGGT
>DXLQ01000047.1:0-13471 GCA_019414685.1 Collinsella sp.
GTTAGAGCTCGACGGTCACCGAAGCGGGATCCTCCCCCACCAGCTCGGCCAGCATGGGAAGTGCCACGGCGAGCGTCTCGCGAATCGTTCCGTTGTTGGAAAAGCCGGCGGCGGCATGATGCCCGCCACCGCCAAAGTTGGCAGCGATCTCGGACACATCGAGGTCACCCTTGGAGCGCAGGTTGCCGCGCACCTTGGTATCGCCCTCGATGCCCTTTAGGAACAGGCAGACCTCAACGCCCATCACCGAACGCACCACATCGACCAGACCGTCGCACTCATCCGAAGTGACGCCGCAGGCCTCGAGGTCGCTCTGGTACGCATAACTATATGCCACACGACCGTGCGCCACGGTCTTGATACGACCCATAACGATGGACTTGAGATGCAAGAACTCTACGCGCATGCTCTGGTAGACCTCGAGCGCGACGCGCGCCGGATCGGCACCGTGCGCGACCAGGCGCGAGGCGGCATGGAACGCAGCAGCATCGGCGTTTTGGTACTGAAAACGACCGGTATCGGTCACCAGGCCGCACAGCAGGCAGGTCGCGACACCGTTGCGAGCCACAATGCCGCAATTGTCTAAAAAGCGGTCGATGATCATGGCGCAGGCCGCGGCGCCGACGCACCTCAGGCTCAGCTCGGCAAATTCCTCACGCGCCGGATGGTGATCGAAGCACACCACATGAGACGAGCGGCGGAGCACCTCAGCGGAGTTGTTCAGACGCTCGACGACCGGCACGTCCACCGAGATGAAAAGGTCCGGATTGCCGGTATACGCAGATGCGGGCACCAGACGGTCGGCGCCCTCCATAAAGCGGTAGATGCGCGGAACCGGGTCATCGTCTGCCAGCAGCAGGGCAATGTCCTTGTTGGGGAAAAACTTCATAAGCGATAAGCCCAGACCCAGCACGGAGCCCAGGGCGTCACCATCGGGAGACGTATGTCCCGAAATCGCAATGGAGGACGCACCCTCGATGAGCTCGAGGATGCGTCGCTGAATATCTGCAGACTCGCACGATGCGAGGTCGGCGGAATTACTCATCTAAAGCTGCCTCCTGGGCGGCATCCGCTATGGGATAGCCGTCCTCGTCCTTTTCGATCGCAAGCGTGGCGGGAACGTTTTCCAGCGCGCGCGTGATGCGCTCGGCCTCATCGGTCGAGCGATCGATGCGAAAATCGAGCTCGGGCGTGACGCGCCAATCGAGCGAGCGGGCCAACAGGCTACGAATGCGGCCCTTGGCGCTGGCGAGCGCCTCCATGACCTCCTCGTAGCGGCTCGCGTCGCACGACACGTACACGCGCGCGAACGAACGGTCCACCGCGACCTCGACCGCGGTCAAGGTGACCAGGTCGAGACGCGGATCGGAAACCTCAAAGAGCAGGATATAACCGAGCTTCTCGCGAAGCTGCTCGCCCAGACGGCGGGTTGCCTGCGTTTGCTTCATAGCGCTACCCCCCTACTCGGTACGGGCAACCTGGTCGATGCGGTAGCCCTCAATGGTGTCGCCAGGCTTGATGTCCTGGAAGTTCTCCAGGCCAATACCGCCCTCGGAGCCGCTCTTGAGGCTCTTGGCCTCGTCCTTGTAGTGGCGCATCGAGGCGATTTTACCGTTGAAGACCACGATGCCGTCGCGCACCAGGCGCACAGAATCGGTCGCGGCGATCTCGCCCTCTTCGACGCGGACACCGGCGGCGATGCCGACCTTGGGCACCTTGAAGGTGTCCAGAACGGTCGCAGTACCCGTGGAGACCTCGACCTCGGTGGGCTTGAGCATACCGATGCGAGCAGCGTCGAGGTCCTCGAGGCACTTGTAGATGACGTCGTAGCAACGGATCTCGACGCCCTCGCGCTCGGCAGCGGAGCGGGCCTTGCCGTCGGGACGGACGCCAAAGCCGATGATGATGGCGTTGGAGGCGTCGGCCAGGACGACGTCGGTCTCGTTGATGGCACCAACGGCGGAGTGGATCGTGTTGATACGCACCTCGGACTGATCCATCTTGTCGAGAGAGTCCTGAAGGGCCTCGATGGAGCCCTGGACGTCGGCCTTGATGATCAGGTTGAGCTCCTTGACCTCGGCGTCGGCGATGGTCTCGAAGAGGTTCTCGAGCGTCACGTGCTTCACGCGGCTCTGCTCCTCGATACGGGCCTTGAGCGAACGCTCGTCGGCCAGCGCACGCGCCTCGCGCTCGTCCTCGAACACGCGGAACTCATCGCCGGCGTTGGGGACGGACTGCAGGCCCAAGATCTCGACGGCGTCGGAGGGACCGGCCTCGGTGACGGCGTTGCCCTTGGGGTCGAGCATGGCACGGACGCGGCCATAGGTGAGGCCGGCGACCAGCGTGTCGCCCACGCGCAGGGTACCGCGGGTCACGAGCACGGTGGCAACCGAGCCGCGGCCCTTGTCGAGCTTAGCCTCGAGGACGTTGCCCGATGCGAACGTATCGGGGTTGGCCTTGAGCTCGAGCACGTCGGCCTGGAGCAGCACGGTCTCGAGCAGGTCGTCGATACCGATCTTCTGCTTGGCCGAGATGTTGACGAACATGTTCTGTCCGCCCCACTCCTCGGGGATGATGCCGTACTCGGTGAGTTCCTGGCGCACGCGGTCGGGGTTGGCACCCGGCTTATCGATCTTGTTGACGGCGACGACGATGGGAACGCCGGCGGCCTTGGCGTGGTTGATCGACTCGATGGTCTGGGGCATGACGCCGTCATCGGCGGCCACGATCAAAATGACGATATCGGTCACCTTGGCGCCGCGGGCACGCATGGCCGTAAAGGTGGCGTGACCGGGGGTATCGATGAAGGTGATCTTGCGGTCGTTGATCATGACCTGCGAAGCGCCGATGGCCTGGGTAATGCCGCCCGCCTCGCCGGCAGCGACGCCGGTGTGACGGATGGCATCGAGGAGGCTCGTCTTGCCGTGGTCGACGTGGCCCATGACGGTGACGACCGGGGCACGCGGCTTAAGGTCGGCGGGATCGTCGTAGAACGAGAAGGTGTTCTCCTCCTCGGGGGTAATGATCTTGATCTGGCGGCCCAGGTCGTCGGCAACGAGCTCGACGAGGTCGTCGGACATGGACTGCGTCATGGTAAGCGGCGTGCCCAGCAGGAACAGGCGCTTGATGATGTCGTTGGCAGGAACGTCGAGCGCCTCGGCGAGCTCCTGGACGGTAACGCCCTGGGAGACCTTGATGGCGTCGAGGTCCTCGGGGTTCACGCCCTGGGCCAGCGCCTCCTCAATCTTGCGCTCCTCCTGAGCCTTTGCGGCCTCGCGCTCGCGCTTCTCCTTGCGCTTTTTGCGACGACCGGTGGACTCGCGAGAGGCCTCCTCGACGGCGGCACGAGCCTCCTCGAGCACCTTCTCGCGGCTGTACTCCTCGGCCTCGCGAGCCATGCGGCTGTAGTGGTCCTCTTCGTTGTTGTGACCGCCCTTGCGCTTCTTGCCCTTACCCTGCTTGTCGGGGTTGGGGAAGTCCATGCCGGCAGCGACGTTGTTGCTGGCATTGGTGCGATGGCTGTGCGGACGGCTCTCGGAGGCGTTGCGCTCGGAGTTGTTATCGGAGGCGTTGCGATCGTTACGACGGCCACCGCGACGGTCGTTGTTGCCGCCACGACGGTTGCCGCGCTCGGCAGCGCGCTCGGCCTTGGCCTTCTCCTCGGCGTCCTTCTTCTCCTTGAGCACAGTCTCCTGTGCGGCGATCTGGTCGAGCAGCGAACGGAAACGCGAACCGGAGTCGGAAGCGGGAACGGCGCGGCGCTGGGCCTCGCGGGCAGCCTCCTCCTTCTCGCGGGCAAGGCGCTCCTGCTCAGCCTTCTTCTTGGCCTCGGCCTCGGCACGGGCGGCCTCCTCGGCAGCCTGGGCGGCGGCGAACTGGCGGCGCTCCTCCTCGCGTGCCTTCTCGGCGGCGATGCGCTCACGCTCGGCCTCGGCAGCGCGCGCTGCCTCCTCGGCGGCGGCTGCCTCCTCCTCGGCCTGCTTGGCGGCCTCGACTTCCTTGGCGCGGGCCTCGATCACCGAGGCGAGCTGCTTGCGGACCATGGCGACGTAAGCGTCCTCCAGGGCGGAGGAAGCGGACTTAGCGGGAATCTTCATTTCGGCAAGATGACCCATCAGTTCCTTGGAGGTCATGCCGAACTCTTTGGCCAGGGTGGACACACGGACTTTTGCCATATGACTTCACCTACCCTTTCTGGCACCTTGGGTGCCTAGAGACTGAACGAGCGTGGAAGACGCGCCGGGACCCGCCCGGCGCGAACGCGCGCTAGATCAGGTCCTCCGCATCATCGAAGGCGTCGGTGTCGTGGACACCGCAGAAACGGGAGCCGGGACGAGCCTGGTTGCGGCACTGGATACCGTCCTCGGACACGTACTCGCAGCGGCGGACGTCCTCGTCCTCCTCGTCACCGATCAGGTCGGCGGCGGGCTCCTCGTGAACGGGAACGTTCTTGAGGATGTCGGCGGCAAGCGTCTCGGACTTGATGTCGATGTGCCAGCCGGTCAGGCGCGCGGCGAGGCGGGCGTTCTGGCCCTCCTTGCCGATGGCGAGGGACAGCTGGTCGTCGGGCACGATGACGCCGGCGTAGGCCTTCTCCTCGTCGATGAGGACGCGGGTGACCTTAGCGGGCGAAAGGGCGTTGGCAACGTAGACGGCAGGATCGGCATCCCACAGGATGACGTCGACGCGCTCGCCACGGAGCTCGCCCACGACAGCGCGAACACGGCTGCCCTTGGGGCCGACGCAGGCGCCCACGGGATCCAGACGGTCGTCGAGCGAGTGGACGGCGACCTTGGAGCGCTGGCCGGGCTCGCGGGCGATCGACTTGATCTGGACGGTGCCCTCATAGATCTCGGGCACCTCCTGCTCAAACAGACGACGCATGAGCTCGGGGTGGGTACGGGAGATGACAATCGGCGGACGGCTGTGCTCGCCACGAACCGGCTGCAGGTTGGAGTTGGGGTCGCGAACGTCGATGATCACGGCCTTGATGTGCTGGTTGTGCAGGTAGCGCTCGCCCATCGGACGCTCGTTGCGCTCGTTCTCGTAACGGCGCTGGTCGAAGTGCGGCAGCTCGGCCTCGACGCCCTCGCGGATCTTGACAATCGTGAAGTCGGGTGTGGACTGCAGCACGGTACCGCTGATGAGGTCACCGATGCGGCCGGAGAACTCCTCGTAGATCTGCTCGCGGGCGGAGTTGCGCACGATGGCGTTGATCTCGGCCTTGGCGTGCTGGGCAGCGATGCGGCTCGTGTTCTTGGGGGTGACGTCAATCTCCTCGAACTCGGTGAAGTTGCCCTCCTCGTCCATGGAATCGTCGATCGGCTCCAAGCGGTAGACGTAGATCTTGCCGGTGGTGCGGTCGATGGTCACCTTGGCGCCCCACTCAAGATGCAGGATCTCGGCATAGCTCTTGGCGAGCGACTGCTCCAGGCGGTCGATCAGGTAGAGCTGGTCGATGTGCCTCTCCTGGCAAAGCTCCATCAGGGCGGACATCATGTCGGATGCTGCCATGTTAGTTTCCTTCCTTCGCGGGCTTGAAGTCGTAGGTGGGCTTCAACTTGCACTTTTTAACATCAGAGAAATCGAGGGTAACGGACTCGCCGCCCTCGAGCTCGAGGGTCACGTTCGTCTCGGTGGCGGCGGCAATCTTACCGGCGTACTTGCGACGGCCCTCGGTAGCGGTGGAGGTGAGCTCGCAGTTCTCGCCCACAAAGCGGGTAAAGTCGCACGGGCGGCGCAGCGGGCGCGCCATACCCGGGCTCGACACCTCGAGCGTATAGCTCGAAGAGATGGGGTCGAGCTCCTCAATCACATCGCCGACCCACTTGGTGTTGGCCGTGACGTCGTTGAGCGAAAGGCTCTGACCCTCGGCACCCTCGATACGCACGCGCACGCAGGGGGCCTTGGTGGCACCCACGAGCTCGACGTCGACGATGTCGACATCGTGCTGGGGAGCGACGGCCTCGAGCGCGTCGATGATCGCCTGCTCGGTCTTGGTCTTGACCATTGCGGCACCTCCATCCATACAAAAAAGAAGCGGGGCCGAAACCCCACTTCTTTCAATTACAACTTCATTTGCAAGCAAACTATACCAATAGCTGCGGAAACGTGCAAGCACAGTACGAATCTGCAGGTCAGCGTGCGCACAGCTTCTCCACAAGAATAGGACAATTGACCGAAGACACCATGGCAGGTGCATGCAAAACGAGGGACGGCCCAAACGGACCGTCCCTCGTTTATTGCATGTCAGCTTTGCGCGCAGCGCTTACTTGACCACCAGGTTGACCAGCTTGCCGGGCACGCAGATGGCCTTGACGACCGTCTTGCCCTCGAGCCACTTGGCGACGGCGGCCTCGGCGGCAGCCTGCATCTCCTCGTTGGAGGCATCGCGGGCAACGTCGACGCGGCCGCGGACCTTGCCGAGCACCTGGACCACGATCTGCACCGTGTCCTCAACGGACTCGGCCAGGTCGAACTCGGGCCAGGCGGCGGTGTAGGCGTTGCCCTCGCAGCCGAGGGCCTCGTGCCACAGCTCGTCGGCCCAGAACGGGCAGATGGGGGCAAGGACGCTCACGATATCCTTAGCCACGCCGTAGCACAGCGCCTTGTCGCGGGCGGTACCCTCGGTGGCGTTGAGGTAGGCGCTCGCCGCGTTGACGAGCTCCATGACGGCCGAGATCGCGGTGTTGAACTGGCCGCGATCGAAGTCCTCGGTGCACTTGGCGATGGTGCGGTGACGCTCGCGATAGAGCTTCATCGCAACCTCGTCGAGCGCGGACTTGTCGAAGGCCACGTTGGCGTCACCGGACTGGACGAGCTGCCAAACGATACGCCAGGCGCGCTTGATGAAGCGGTTGGCGCCCTCAACGGCCTTGGGATCCCAGTCGAAGTCCTTCTCGGGCGGAGCGATAAACAGGATCGCCAAACGCATGGTGTCGGCGCCGTAGGGCTCGATGACCGAGCTCGGGGGCACGACATTGCCCTTGGACTTGGACATGGTGTCGCCGTTCTCGTCCTTGACCATGCCCTGGCACAGCAGGTTGGTGAAGGGCTCGTCCACGCTCAGCAGGCCCAGGTCGCGCAGCGCCTTGGTAAAGAAGCGACTGTAGAGCAGGTGCAGAATGGCGTGCTCGATGCCGCCAATGTAGTTATCGACGGGCATCCAACGGTCGGCGGCCTCTCGGGAGAAGGGCAGCTTGGTGTTGTGCGGATCGGTATAGCGCAGGTAATACCAGCTGGAGCAGGTGAAGGTGTCCATGGTATCGGTCTCACGCTTGGCCGGGCGGCCGCACACCGGGCAGGTGGTCTCGTAGAACTCCTTGCACTCGGCAAGGGTCTCGCCGGCGCCCAGGTCAAGGTTCTCGGGCAGCGTCACCGGCAGCTGATCCTCGGGCACGGGCACGATGCCGCAGTGCTCGCAGTGGATGGCCGGGATGGGGTTGCCCCAATAGCGCTGGCGGCTGATGAGCCAGTCGCGCAGACGAAACTCGACCTTGCGACGACCACAGCCCATGGCCTCGAGGTCGGCCACGATTGCAGCCTCGCCCTCGGAGTGCTTACCACCGCGCATGCCGGTGTACTTGCCGGACTGGACGAGGGTGCCCTCGGCAGCGTGAGCGCAATCCCAGTCGACGGTCTCGGCATGGAAGGTATCGATGGTCTCGCCGCTGGCCTCGACGGCAGCGCGATCGTCATCGTCTAGGATGATCGGCACGATCGGCAGGTCGTACTTACGGCCAAACTCAAAGTCGCGCTGGTCGCCACAGGGAACGGCCATGACGGCACCGGTACCGTAGTCGGCGACGACATAATCGGCAACCCACACGGGGACCTTCTCGCCGTTGACGGGGTTTACCACATAGCGGCCCGTAAAGGCACCGTGCTTCTCGAGGGTGCCCTGGGCACGCTCGACGGCAGAGATATGCTTGGAGTCCTCGACGATCTTGGTGACGGCCTCCTCGTACTCCGTGCCCTCGACGAGCTCATGCAGGCCGGCGTACTCGGGAGCCAGGACAAAGAAGGAGACGCCAAAAAGGGTGTCGGCACGCGTGGTAAAGACGGTGATCTTGCCCTCATCGCCCTCGATGGGCTCGCCATCCTGGTCGCACAGGGTAAAGTCGACCTCGGCGCCCTCGGAGCGACCGATCCAGTTGGCCTGCATCTGCTTAACGCGCTCGGGCCAGCCGGGGAGCTTCTCCAGGTCGTCGAGCAGCTCCTGAGAGTACTCGGTAATCTTGTAGTACCACTGCTCAAGGTCGCGCTTCTCAGGCTCGGTGCCGCAGCGCCAGCACTTGCCCTCGGTAACCTGCTCGTTAGCCAGAACGGTCTTGCAGGTGGGGCACCAGTTGACCGGGTTCTTCTTGCGGTAGACCAGGCCCTTTTCCCACATCTTCTCAAAGATCCACTGGCCCCAGCGGTAATAATCGGGGCTGCAGGTCTTGACCATGCGATCCAGATCGTAGGAGAAGCCCATGCGCTTCATCGTGGCGAGCGCCTGGTCCATGTTCTTATACGTCCAGGCGGCAGCCTGCGTGTTGTGCTTGATGGCGGCGTTCTCGGCAGGCAGGCCAAAGGCGTCAAAGCCGATGGGATGCAGCACGTCATAGCCGCGCATGCGGGCCTGACGGGCCATGGCATCGCCGATGGTATAGTTGCGCGCGTGGCCCATGTGCAGGTCGCCCGACGGATACGGGAACATCTCGAGCACGTACTTCTTGGGCTTGCTGTCGTCGGTGTCGACAGCAAAGAGGTTGGAGTCCTCCCAGGCCTTCATCCACCGGGACTCGATGGCCTGCGCGTCGTAAACAGGAATCTCGTCCTTATGATCTGTGCAATCGCACATATCAGCTCCTTTGTTATCTCGGTTGGGGCGGGGCGTTCTTACCTTTGCTCGCTGCTGCGGACAGTCCTGCTCGCACGAAGAGCACATTAAGTGCTCTTCGGCTCGTGCGGAACTTGCAGCGAGCAAAGGTAAGAACGCCCCGCCACATCGTTAACTCGCATGATGATAGCAAATACAACAAGCGAGATGCCTGCGACTTGCAGGCATCTCGCTTTATCTAAATAACGTGGTTGGGAATCAACCTTTGTCTGAAACTCGTTCTAGCACGAACGGGTTTTCCAGGTGCCGCAGATTGCCGTGAAAGAGGAGCGTCGCGTACTTTGGTACGCGAGCGACGGTTTGAACGGCAAGGTGCGGTGCTTGGGAAAGCCGCTTAGCGGTAGCTGACGCTTTGCTGGGAGTCCTTCACGACAACGTCGTGGGCGCCGCCTTCGACGATGGAGGTGGAGCTGACCAGCGTTAGGCGTGCCTTTTCCTGGAGCTCGGGGATCGAGAGGGCGCCGCAGTTGCACATCGTGGACTTAACCTTGTAGAGCGTGCCGCCCACGCCGTCCTTGAGGGATCCGGCGTACGGGACGTAGGAGTCGACGCCCTCGACGAAGCTGAGCTTCGCGGCGCCGCCCAGGTCGTAGCGCTGCCAATTGCGAGCACGCGCAGAACCCTCGCCCCAGTACTCCTTCATGTACTGGCCGTTGACGTTGACGCGCTCAGTCGGGCTCTCGTCAAAGCGGGCGAAGTAACGGCCCAGCATCATAAAGTCGGCACCCATGGCAAGGGCAAGCGTCATGTGGTAGTCGTAGACGATACCGCCGTCGGAGCACACGGGCACGTAGACGCCGGTCTCCTCGTAGTACTCGTCACGGGCGCGGCAGACGTCGATCAGCGCGGTGGCCTGGCCACGACCGATGCCCTTGGTCTCGCGGGTGATGCAGATGGAACCACCGCCGATACCGACCTTGATGAAGTCGGCACCGCAGTCGGCCAGGAAGCGGAAGCCCTCGGCGTCGACAACGTTACCGGCACCGACCTTGACGTCCTCGCCGTAGTTGGCGCGGATCCACTCGATGGTGCGCTTCTGCCACTCGCTGAAGCCCTCGGAGGAGTCGATGCACAGGACATCGGCACCGGCCTCGATGAGCAGCGGCACGCGCTCGGCATAGTCGCGGGTGTTGATACCGGCGCCGACCATGTAGCGCTTGTCGTTATCGAGCAGCTCGTTGGGGTTAGTCTTGTGACTGTCGTAGTCCTTGCGGAACACAATGCCCATGAGGTGATCGTTATCGTCGACGATGGGCAGGGCGTTGAGCTTGTTGTCCCAGATAACGTCGTTGGCAACCTTGAGGCTGATGTTCTTGTCACCCACGATGAGCTGCTCACGCGGGGTCATGAACTCGGAGACCTTCGTCTGGTGGTCATCGCGGCTGGGGCGATAGTCACGGCTGGTGACGATGCCCAGGAGCTTACCCTTGGGAGTGCCGTCGTCGGTGACCGGCATAGTGGAGTGACCGGTCTTCTCCTTGAGCTCGATGACCTGCTCCATGGTCATGTCGGGGGTCAGCGTGGAATCGGACTGAACGAAACCGGCCTTGTGATCCTTGACGGCCTTGACCATAGCGGCCTCGGACTCGGCGCTCTGGGAACCGTAAATGAAGGACAGGCCACCCTCGGTAGCGAGCGCGACACCCATATCGACGCCCGAGACGGACTGCATGATGGCGGAAACCATGGGGATGTTCAGGGTGATTGCCGGCTTCTCACCGCGCTTAAAGCGGGTTAGCGGCGTCTTAAGAGAGACGTTGTTGGGGATGCACTGCGAGGACGAGTAACCAGGGACCAGCAGATACTCCGAAAACGTGTGGGACTCACCGGGAAAGAACGTAGCCATGTTTCTCCTTTTTCCATGCGACCGGTCGGCTGCAGGCCTCGTAGGACCCAGCCCAACCTTGGGCGCCCAATACTGGGGAAGTATCTTAACGCACTTTGACTGCTACAATGCATGATTTAAGAAGAGCACACGAGGGTTTGACGCAGGCTTTGCGTTTGCCCAGCAAACACTTTAGCGGGGAGACGTGGAGCGTATGGAGTACAAGACGACGGCAAAGTTGGTCATTCAAGCGTGCGACAAAGATCTGCCGGGCGTGTTTGGACACGGCTGCGTCTTGCTGCTGCAGGGTATCGCCCGCGAGCACTCGCTCAACCGCGCCGCCAAGAGCATGGGCATGGCGTATTCCAAGGCCTGGCGCATCGTGAACGAGGCCGAAGGTCAGCTGGGCTGCAAACTCATCGAGCGCGACGGCGCCCGCGGATCCACCCTCACCCCCGCCGGCGAGCGAGCCATAGCGGTCTACGAGGAGCTGCGGGCCGACGTCAACAACGTCATCGCCACCAAAGCAAGCGACCTCATCGCAAGCATTAAAGAGTAGCTAGTTTACGAAGGGCATTGTCTAGGGCGGACGCTACGACCAGGGGATTGTCGGTGCCGGCGAAGAGACGGATGGTGCTCCCCTGCTTGCCGCGTGGGGCCGAAAGGCGCGTCGCTGCGCCGCCGGCGAGCGATGTGCGGAACTCCCCCGACAAAGCATCGAACAGCTCCCCTGCGCTAAGCTCGATAAGATCGAATTCAACTGCCGGGCCAAAACCATGCTCGAGGATCCCCGTTGCAACCACATGGTCGGGATGCGAGCTCAGCCCGGGATAGCGCACGTTGCGTACCATCTCGTTCGCAGCCAAGTACTCGGCCAGCGCACGGGCGCGGTCGAAATGTGCCTGCATGCGGACATCGAGCGAGTCCAGCCCGCGCTCCAGCACACCGGCCTCGTCAGCAGGCATATCAAGCTTGGCCAAGCCACAACCCTCAAGCAGGGCATGCGCGCACTCAGCCGCGGCATCCACACGATGACGCTTGAGCTGCGAGCGCGCCACCGAAGCGGCAACGAACTTGCGCGGCGCCTTACCAGCACACACGCGGTCGAGCGCCTCGAGCGACAGCACGGCACCCAGCCGCAGCGGATCGCAGCCAAAAGCCGACGCCACGGTGTTGTCCACAACCAACAGCGCATGGGCCTCGCGAGCCGCACGACCCAGCGCACGCAGATCGGGCACGCGCAGACCAAACCCGCCGATGGAGTTGACAAACCACCACAGGTGCGGCCCCTCGGCATCAAACGAAGCATCATAGCCCTCGGAAGCAGCAGCAAACGCCGCAACCGACGGCGGGTCCACGAGAACAACATCGCAGCCATCAAAGCCGCGCTCAAACGCATCGGTAAAGTCATCGGCAAACGCGACCAGGCGGTCACCGGGACGCACAATCCCCAGCTGAGACAGCGCTGCTGGCACATGCGAGGCCGCAAGCAACCGCACCTCACGCGCGCCGGCTCTCAAAGCCCAAGCCTCTTCTAGCTGTTGCACGTCCACGCGGCACCGTCCCTTCACAAACAAAAACCCACGATGCGGGTGTTACCCGCATCGTGGGCAACGGCTGCAGTATAGCGCCGATATGCGACGAATCGCCTAGATGTTGAGCGTGTGATAGTTCACGCTCGCACCCGGAGCGTCAACGGTCACACCATAGGCCTCAGGATAGATGCGCGTCGAGAACACCAGCGCGCCATCGTTCACAAACACCTCGACCGAGGAGACATCGCCAACAATGCGCACGTTACGAACCTCGTCGACGGGCTCCCAACGCACGGTACGACCGCAGCCGGCAGAAGCGCGACCCTCATCGGTAAATCGCATCTCAAAGCGCGAGGGCAGTCCGCCCTCGGCGGGCACATACGCCAGCTTCAGCTCGCCATCAACAATCGCGGTAAACGCGCCGTCGACACCGTCGACAGCAAGGTCAAAGCAGGTATCGCCGTCAACCTCCAACGAGCCCTCCCCCACACGCACCGAGGCATAATGGCGCTCGATCTCGCACGCCGGCTGCTGCAGCACCACGCCGCCGTCACCGGCCGTAAGCTCGCGCGGCACCGTCATGCAGTGCTGCCAGCCGCACGCCACGGTGGGCGCGTTGCCATAGGTCGGCTCATCGGGCATACCCATCCAGCCAATCAGAATGTGGCGACCGTCCTCGGCCGTGAACTCCTGCGGAGCATAGAAGTCAAAACCGGCGTCCCACAGGCGGAACTCGCCCAGCTCATAGACACCGTCACCACCCGTAATGTCGCCCGTTACAGGCATGTAGCCCGCTGCATACACATTGCCGCGGTCCCAACGACCGCCCTCGAGCCCCTGGGGCGAGAACGACAAAAATGCAGCGGTATCGCCATTCGCATCGAGCTCGATATAGCCGGGGCACTCCCACATAAAGCCAAAGCGCTCGGGCGTAGACACACGACTCTCGAGCTCCCAACTCAGCATATCGGCCGAGCCATACACCAGGATCTCGCCCACATCGCGCCCGGCACCCTCGCCGTGCATGGCGCAAAATCGACTATCGACATGCGGCCCATCCACGCGACGACGCGCGCCCAGCACCATGTGGTAACGCCCGTCATCATCGCGCCACACCTTGGGGTCACGCACGTGGCAGGTCAAATCCTCGGGATAATCATCGGACGCCAGCACCACGCGCTTTTGGCTGAACTCCCGACCGGCAAGGCCATCAACGCTCTCGACATA
>DXLQ01000048.1:0-13250 GCA_019414685.1 Collinsella sp.
GGTGCCCTACCGGGAGTAGCCCCGACGGTTGACAAAACTATAGGAACACCCAATGCCCACCAATTCGGAGCAAGACGACGCCGCAGGTAGAGAACGGACAGCGAGCGGGTCGCATTTGAGACAAGGTGACGTGAAACGAAAGGGCGCTGACCTTCTGGTCGCGCCCTTGAAGTTGAACGTCAGATTGTCCAAATGCGGCCCGCGCAGCGTCGACCGGTTACGGCGTTTGGTAAAACGCCGTAACTAACGCACTCCGTACTGCTCGTAGTAGGCGTCGATGGCGGTCTTGAGCTCGTCGTCGATGACAACCTTGCCGTCGATCTCGTGGTTGTAGAGAGTCTCGACGACCTCGGCCATGGAAACGATGCTCGCGACGGGAAAACCGTACTTGGCTTCGATCTCCTTCTGCGCGGTGGTCACGCCGCCCTTGCCGACCTCCATGCGGTTGAGGGACACGATCAGGCCCTTGATTTCGACGTCGGCAGCAGCCTTAACCTTGGGATAGGTCTCGTCGATGGACTTGCCGCTGGTGGTGACATCCTCGACCATGACCACGCGATCGCCGTCCTGGGGCTCATAGCCCAGCAGGTTGCCCTTGTCGGCGCCGTGGTCCTTGGCCTCCTTGCGGTCGCAGCAGTACTTGACCTCCTTGCCGTACAGCTCGTGGTAGGCAATTGCGGTCACGACGGCCAGCGGAATGCCCTTGTAGGCCGGCCCAAACAGCACATCAAAGTCGTCGCCAAAGTTATCGTGGATGGCTTGGGCGTAATACTCGCCCAGCTTCTTGAGCTGATAGCCCGTCACGTAAGCGCCGGCGTTCATAAAGAACGGGGACTGACGGCCGCTCTTGAGCGTAAAGCTGCCGAACTTAAGAACGTCGGACTCGACCATAAACTTGATGAACTCTTGCTTGTAAGCCTCCATGCGGGCTCCTCTCGTAATCGCGTACGTGCCTTCCAGTTTAGCGCAGGCGAAGCGTCGATGCGGGCGCGCTTTGGGGCCACGGCATTCTGTAAAGGCTTTGTCAGAGGGAATGGTTTTCCGAACAATGGGGTTGACATGTCAAACCCCCTCATCAAGAATACGGGCGGATTAAAAAGGGGTACGAGATACCCAAAGCGCGCTGCGCTCAGCCTTTAGGAGGTGTGCCATGGAAGGCAGTCCTAGTCGAAAAACCTGCATGTCGCCCTCGGCACGCCGCGAGGACTCCGCACACGCATAAACGCCACCGGCAGATCGCCAAAACCACCACAAAGGCGCGCTGCACCCTTTGTGGGCTCAAGAGCTTGACGTGAGCGACATCTAGGTTTTTTGAAGCAAATACGACACGTACGCTAACTCCCCTCAACAAGGAGGACCCTATGCTGATGCTCAAAACCGTCACGGTACTCGAAGCCATCTCCAAGCGCCGCCGCACGGCGCGCCCTGCCGCTCATACCGGCCTATCCAAGAACACCATATTCGCCGCCACCCATAGTGCCGAGGACGCCCTCGTACTGCTTGACGCCACGGCAAACGGCCTCACCGTCGAGCAGGCAACTGAGCGCCTGAACGCCGTCGGCCCCAACACCATCGAGGCAACGACCAAAACGCTCGCCCGCCGCATCGCCGACGCGTTCATCGATCCCTTCGCCGGCATCCTCGCCGCGCTCGCGCTGGTCTCGCCCTACATCGACGTGCTCGCCGTACCCGAGCCGCAGCGCGACCCCTCCACGGTCATCGTCATCGGCATCATGCTGCTGGTATCGGGCGGTATGAAGTTTATCCAGGAAGCCCGCAGCGGCAATGCGGCCGAGGCCCTCAAGGACCTGGTCTCCAACACTTGCACCGCCCTGCGCGACGGCGAGCGCATCGAGATCCCCTTCGACGAGCTCGTCCCCGGCGATGTAATCCGTCTCTCTGCCGGCGATATGGTGCCAGCAGACGCCCGCATCATCACCGCGCGCGACCTGTTTGTGATCGAGTCCGCACTCACCGGCGAGAGCGAGGCCGTCGAGAAGACCACCGCCGTCACCGTCGTCGAGGGCGCCGACGGCTCCGCACTGCCACTCTCTGCCTGCAAGAACATCGTCTTTACCGGCACCTCCGTGCAAAACGGCGCCGCCATGGCGCTTGTCGTTGCCACCGGCTCGGACACCTACCTGGGCGGCATCGCCAAGATACTCAACGGGCGCGGCGAAAAAAGCGCGTTTGACCGCGGCGTCTCGAGCGTCTCCATGCTGCTGGTGCGCCTGATGCTCGTTATGGCGCCGGCCGTCTTTGCCATCAACGCCGCCACCAAGGGCAACGTCATCGACGCGCTGCTGTTCGCCGCGAGCGTGGCCGTGGGCATCACGCCGCAGATGCTTCCCGTCATCGTGACCACGAGCCTGTCGCAGGGCGCCAAGGACCTCGCCCGTCGCCAGGTTATCGTCAAGGAGCTGCCGGCGATTCAAAACCTCGGAGCGATGGACGTCCTGTGCTGCGACAAGACCGGCACCCTCACCGAAGACCGCATCGTGCTCGAGCGCTACCTCAACACCGATGGCAACGAGGACGCGCGCGTGCTGCGCCATGCGTTTTTGAATAGCTTCTTCCAAACCGGCCTCAAAAACCTTATCGACCTGGCCGTAATCGACCGTGCCGATGTGACGCCCTCGACCGTCGTGCCCGATTCTATGCTGGACCAGAGTCTGCGCGACCGCTATACCAAGGTCGACGAGGTTCCCTTCGATTTCTCGCGCCGTCGCCTGAGCGTAGTTGTCGCCGACGCCCAAGGCAAAACCCAGATGGTTACCAAGGGCGCTGCCGAGGAAATGCTCGAGATCTGCTCCTTTGTCGAGATCGATGGCATCGCTCAGCCGCTCACCGACGAGAAGCTCGCCCAGATTCGCAAGCAGGTCGCCGGACTTAACGCCGAGGGCCTACGCGTAATTGCCGTGGCGCAGAAGACCAATCCGCGCTGCGTGGGCGAGTTTGGCATCGCCGACGAGTGCGACATGGTGCTGATGGGCTTTTTGGCCTTCCTCGACCCGCCCAAAGCAAGTGCCGCGGGCGCCGTCGCCACCCTCGAGGCCAAGGGCGTGGCGGTCAAGGTCCTAACCGGCGACAACGACCGCGTCGCCGCCACCGTCTGCGAGCAGATTGGTATCGATGCGAGCAACGTCTTGCTCGGCTCCGAGATCGATGCGCTCGATGACGCCGAACTTGCCAAGCGCGCCGAGAAAACCCACCTCTTCGCCAAGCTCTCGCCGCTGCAGAAGGCGCGCCTGGTACGTGTCATGCGCGAGATGCTCGGCCACACCGTGGGCTTTATGGGCGACGGCATCAACGACGCCGCCGCCATGCGTGCGAGCGATTGCGGCATCTCGGTCGATTCGGCCGTCGATATTGCCAAGGAATCCGCCGATATCATCTTGCTTCAGAAGGACCTGGGCGTGCTCGAGCGCGGCATCATCGAAGGCCGCCGCACTTACGGCAACCTGCTCAAGTACCTCAAGACCACGGTGAGCTCCAACTTTGGCAATGTGCTGTCCGTGACCGTCGCGAGCCTGTTCTTGCCGTTTTTGCCCATGAGCGCCCTGCAGCTGGTACTGCTGTCGCTGGTCTACGAGATCGTGTGCATCGCACTGCCGTGGGACACCGTCGATGACGCCTGGACTGCCCGCCCGCGTGCCTGGGACGCCGCATCCATCAAGGGCTTTATGCTCGAGCTGGGCCCCGTGAGCTCGCTGTTTGACATCGTGACCTTCGCCGCGCTCTTCTTTGTCGTGTGCCCCGCCGCCGTGGACGCAAGCTGGTCCGAGCTTGCCGCCGCGGGCGACGTCGCGGGTATGGCGACCTTTGCTGCGCTCTTCCAGAGCGGCTGGTTTGTCGAGTCCATGTGGTCGCAGACACTCGTGGTCCACATGTTGCGCTCCCCGCATCTGCCGAGCCCGCGCGACCACGCCGCGCCCGCATTGTGCGTTCTTACCGTGCTGGGCCTGGCGCTCGTCACCTGGCTGCCGGCAAGCCCCATCGCCGATGTGCTCGGCCTCATGCCGCTGCCCACGAGCTTTTTTGGGCTGCTCATTGGCATCGTTATCGCCTATATCGCGCTCACCCAGCTGGCAAAGTGCCGCTACATTGCCCGCCACGGCGAGCTGCTGTAGCAAGTAGACGGAAAACACCCTGCCAGCTGCCGTTGCCACTACCACAGCTGCCAACGCCTCTGCCGCTGCCGCAGTCTGTCCCCTCAGCAGTTGCGGTGGAATAGTTCCTGTTTAAAGCCCCATGACTTTGATTTAGGGACTATTCCACCGCAACTTATTGGAGGATTAGCTAGTCCTTGGGCGTCCAGGACCAGAAGAAGTTGATAAGGGCCACACGTGAGGTGGTGCCAGTCTTTTTGTTGATCGAGGAAATGTGACGGTAGGGCGTTGAGCGCGAAAGGAAGAGCGTTGCGGCGATGTCCTGAACGCTCTGGTCCGAAACGACCAAGACCTCAAGAATATCGCGCTCGCGCTCTGTAAGCCCAAAGGCGGCAACGAAGGCATCGAGGCACTCATCGGGCGTGAACTCCGCTGCCTCCACGGGCGCGGAATCGGAACATGCGGGTGCAAAATCCCCACCAAAATCGTCGGTAGCAAGTGCCAGTCCATCCCACATCACGACATCACCAGCTCGTCGCCCCAACTGCCCCAGCAGCGTACGTCCCCAATGAGTGGCCGAAGAGTGTCCCCAGCGACTAGCCAAAAATGGGCCATATGTCCCAGTTGTGGAGACTCGTTGAGCCGTCTGGGTATCGTGAAAGATCGCGCACTCCCCCATCATCAAAAGTGACACACGCTACCAGTTGATGGGAGGCAGCCATGGGCTTCTTTGACAAGATGTTCGAGAAGAAAGAGTGCGCGATTTGCGGTACCGAGCTGGGACTTCTAGGTAAGACAAAAATCAATGAAGGCTACCTGTGCAAAGAGTGCGCCGGCAAGCTCTCCCCCTACTTTCACGGCTATCGCTCCAGCACCGCGGACGATATCCGTGAGCAACTCGCCTACCGCGAGGCCAACGCCGAGCGCCTGTCTTCGTTCAACCCCACGCGCACGCTTTCTGCCGGGCGCACCAATATTATGCTCGATGAGGACGCGGGCCTGCTGATCATCACTTCGCAGAGCCGCTGGCGCGACGCCAATCCCGACATCATCGAGTTCTCGCAGGTACTCGGCTGCGATATGGATATCGACGAGCAGCGCACCGAGATCTATCGCGAGACCAAGGACGGCGAGCGCGAGAGCTACAACCCGCCGCGCTACGACCTGGATTACGACTTTAATCTGACCATCCACGTCAACACGCCGTACTTTACCGAGATCAACCTGCGCGTGAACGACTCCACCATCGATCAGCGCGGCTCTATCGAATACCGCGAGGCCAAGCGCCAGGCAACCGAGGTCCGCGATGCGCTGGTGCAGCTGCGCCAGGAGACGCGCGACAGCGTCGTGGCCGCCAAGGCCCCCAAGACCGCGGTGACCTGCCCCTTCTGCGGAGCCACCACCATTCCCGATGCCAGCGGGCGCTGCGAATACTGCGGCGGCGCCATCGGCGCATAGCACCCGGCACGGAAAGGACCGACCATGGCCTTCGAGAGCGTTAACTATCAGTGCCCTGCCTGCGGTGGCCCCCTGCATTTTGCCAGCGCCGAGCAAAAGCTCGTCTGCGACTACTGTGACTCGCGCTTTGAAGTCGAAGAAGTCGAGGCCCTCTATCGCGAGCGCCAGGACAAGGCAGATGCCAAAGCCGATGCCGCAGCCGCGGCTCCCAAACCTGCTGCCGACGATGCCGTGCAGGAGTTGGCCCAGAACGCCGGCTACATCTGCTCGTCGTGCGGTGCCGAGCTCGTGTCCGACGGCACCGTCGCCGTTACCACCTGTCCATACTGCGGCAACTCTGCCGTGGCACCCGGCCAGCTCTCTGGCGACTTCTCGCCCGACCTGGTGATTCCGTTTAAACTCGGACGCGACGATGTCATGACCGCACTCAAGGAGCACTACAAGGGCAAGATCCTGCTGCCCAAGAGCTTTGTCACCGGCAACCACATCGACGAGGTCCAAGGTGTCTACGTGCCGTTTTGGCTCTACGGCGCCCGCGTTGACGGCGAAGTATACTTTGACGCGACCAACGAGACCGTGACCGAGGAATCCGATCGCACCGTCACGACCACCGACCACTACGATGCCTATCGCAAGGGCAATATCTCGTTTAAGCGCGTGCCCGTCGACGGATCGTCCAAGATGCCCGACGGCCACATGGACGCCATCGAGCCGTTTGACTACGACGCACTGCGTCCGTTCTCAGTCGCATATATGCCCGGCTACATCGCCAACCGTTACGACGAGGACTGCGAGACCTGCAAGGCGCGCGCCGAGCGCCGTATGGAAGAAAGCACGATCTCGGCCCTGCGCGAGACCGTCGTCGACGAATACGACGATGCCACGGTCGAAAGCAAGCAGCTCGACTACACCTGGGAAGACAGCGACTACGCCCTGTTCCCCGTCTGGATGCTCTCCACCTCGTGGAACGGCAAGAGCTACCTGTTTGCCATGAACGGTCAGACCGGCCGCTTGGTCGGCGAGCTCCCCTGCTCCAAGCCCAAGCTCGCCATCGCCTCGGTGCTGTTCTTTATGATCGGATTTATCCTCTCCCAGATTCTCTTTATGGGGGAATACGCCTTCGATCCGGATTACCTCGCCTTTGATATCGAGGGCATCCTCATCAACGTCATCGCGCCGCTGACCATCGTGATTATCGGAGACGTGCTGCTGGTGGGCCAGCTCAAGACGGCCAACGAGGCCACCCACGCCGATTGCTACTGTGGCGAGCTCGACCTGACCGAGAAGCACGACACCTTCAGCCACACCGAGACCACCGTCGTCATGAAGGACGACAAGGACGACTAACCATCCTGACCAATACCACCCGGCCTTTGACGAGAAAGGAAGATCACCATGGGACTCTTGAAAGCTGGATTGGGAGCTGCCGGCGGCGTCATGGCCGACCAGTGGAAGGAATTTATCTACTGCGAATCGATGCCCGCTGACGTCTTGGCCTGCAAGGGCAGCAAGCGCACCGGCGGCCGCAGCTCCAACACGCGCGGCGAGGACAACGTCATCTCCAACGGCTCGGTCATCGCCGTCAACGACGGCCAGGGCATGCTCGTGGTGCAAAACGGCAAGATTATCGAGGTTGCGCTGGAGCCTGGCGAGTTCGTCTTTGACACCGGCAGCGAGCCGAGCGTCTTTAGCGGCAACCTGGGCGACTCCATCAAGGAGACCTTCGCCAATATCGGCAGCCGCTTTACCTTTGGCGGCGACGCGGGCAAGGACCAGCGCGTCTACTTCATCAACACCAAGGAGATCATCGGCAACAAGTACGGCACCGCCTCACCCGTGCCCTTCCGCGTGGTCGATAACAACATCGGCTTGGACGTTGACATCTCCGTGCGCTGCAACGGCGAGTATTCGTACCGCATCACCAACCCGCTGCTGTTCTACACCAACGTATGCGGCAACGTGACCGATAGCTACACGCGCGACAAGATCGACAGCCAGCTTAAGTCCGAGCTGCTCACCGCCCTGCAGCCCGCCTTTGCCAAGATCTCGGAGATGGGCATCCGCTACAGCGCCATCCCCGGCCACACCACCGAGCTCGCCCGTGCGCTCAACGAGGTCCTCTCTGCCGACTGGCGCGACCTGCGTGGTGTCGAGATTGTGAGCTTTGGCGTCAACTCCATCGCCGCCTCGCAAGAAGACGAGCAGATGATCAAGGACCTGCAGAAAGCCGCGGTCATGCGCGATCCCACCATGGCAGCCGCCAACATTGCCAGCGCCCAGAGCGACGCAATGCGCGCGGCAGCCGCCAACCCCAACGGCGCGATGGCAGGCTTTATGGGCATGGGCATGGCAGGTGGCATGGGCGGCATGAACGCCAGCCAGCTGTTCGCCGCCGGCCAGGCACAGCAGCAGACTGCCCCGCAGCCGGCTCCGACTCCCGCACCGGCACCCGCTGCCGCACCTGCGACCGGCGCATGGACCTGCAGCTGCGGCGCCACCAACACCGGCAAGTTCTGCTCCGAGTGCGGTAGTCCCGCACCCGCCCCGGCACCGGCCAAGTGGTTCTGCCCCAACTGCGGCAGCGAAAACGGCGGCAAGTTCTGCAGCAACTGCGGAACGCCCCGGCCCTAGCCCCTCTATCTGGTAATTGGCGGGGGATCCGCCACCCCCGCATTTGCTTCTATGGGTTTTCACACAAGAAGGAGGACACCATGAAGACAACGTTCAAAAAGTCCGTACTCGCATTTCTGACATGCGTCCTGGCGCTCGCCTTTGCCCTGACGGGCTGCAGCAGCGGCGGCAAAGACCCCAAGGCCAACTTCGTCGGCAGCTGGGAACTCTCGGGTGGAACCGTGGATGGCGAAGAGCTGACCGATGAGTACATGAAGATGCTCGAGGATTGGGGTGTCCACTGCGTCCTGATTCTCGATGAGGACGGTACAGGCGCCCTCGACCTGTTCCTTGAAGTCGTCGACCTTAAATGGGAGGCAAAGGACGCCACCACCGTAACCATCACCGCCGAAGATGAGTCGCACGACATGAAGCTCAAGGACGGCAAACTCATCCTCGAAGAAGATGACGGCAATCTTGTCTTTACCAAGTCCGATAAGGACCTGTCCGGTACGGTGAAGAAGGATCGCGAAGCGGCCGAGAAGGAAGAGGAGATCGATGAGGCCGTCGAAGACGACGATGTCCAGAACGTCGAAATCTCCCCCGCCGTCACCGTCGCCGATGACGATCTGTGCACCATCACCATCACCGAGAAATTCAAGGACGACTGGGGCGACATCGGCTTTGTCGTCAACATCACCAACAAGAGCGACAAGGACCTGACCTTCTACGCTCCTTCCGGCAAGACCAACGTCAACGGCACTATGAAGGAAGCCTGGTTCTCGGCTCACCTGATGCCCGGCACCAACGCCACCGAAGAGTTCACCTTCTCGAACGGCACACTCGATAGCCTTGACGACCTCGTCAACACGACCATCGGCATCGATGCCTACCTGACCGATTCCTACGAGGACGTCGCCTCCTACAGCGCAACCATCGCGTAACGGCAGACACCGATAGCCGCGGATTGGCGGACACATCCGCGCACATGCCAGACGGGGCCGCAGGAGTTGATCCTGCGGCCCCGCCGCTTTATGCCGATGCGTAACGAGCGCTAGCGCTCCATGTTGGGAACGATGCTGCCCTCCGTTACTGCGCGCACGGCCAAGCGCATGATGTTGTCGTAGCCGGTCTTATTGAGAATCTCCGAGATGCGGCGTTTGATGGTGCCCTCGCTCATAAACAGCTCGGCCGCGATCTCGCGGCGGCTTTTACCCTCGCAGGCAAGGCGCAAGATCGACAGCTCGACATCGTCGAGGGCCGCCGTGCCCGAGAAGATGCTCTCGGGCGGCTTGGGAAACGTGCAGTAACCCGCCAACGTGGAGCGCATCACGGCGAAAAGCTCGTCGATACCGACGTTCTTGTACACAAAGCTGTCGACGCCCGCCTCGCGGGCCTGATCGACAAAGGTGATCTCGGGCATGCCGGTCATGATAATGACGCGGCACTCGGGCAGTTGTTCTTTAATGCGCGCCGCCGCCACGATGCCGTTGGAATCATGCTCGGTGCATACGTCCATCAGCATCATGTCCGGGCGCTCCTTGAGCGCGACACCCAAGGCCTCGGAAGCATCGGCAATGGCGGAAACAACGGTCATATCGGGCTGGTCGCCAACGGAACGCGCCAGGCTCTCGCGCAGGATGGCCTGGTCTTCGACTATAAGGACGCGGATCATGAGCTTCTCCTTTGGACCGTGGCGTTGGAGGCGAGCGGGATGGACACCGCAAGCGTAAAGGGCGGGGTGCTGTGGACTTCCAGGCTGCCGCCCAGATTCTGTGTGACATGCCTCATGCCAGGGATACCCGTTCCCTCGCGATACGATACGGAGGCCGGGGACCCGTCGTTAGAAATCGTCATGTGCGCGATGCCGTCAGCATCCGCCCCCTCCTGCCACAGGCGCACATGGACCCGATGCGCCTGCGCATGCTTGGTGGCATTGGTCGAGGCCTCGCGAATAATCTGCAAAAATGCGGCGGCGACACGCGCGTCCTCAGGCAGCGCACCCTCGACATCGATCTGCACACTCACCAAGCCAAAAGCATGGACGATATCACCCAGCTGCTCTGCAGGCTCGCTGGCACCGCCACTGCGCAAATCGGCGGCAATTGAGCGCAGCAACGGGTCAATCTGCTCGAGCGACTCGTCGTCCAGGCGCCCCTCCTCCAAATAGCGATGGAGAATGGACAGGCGCTGCCCGATCACATCGTGAACGCGGGCGCGCATACGTAGGTAGGCCGCATTGTCGGCAACCTTTTTAACTTCTTCGATCTGGGACTGGAGCTCTTGGCCCGCAAGCTCAAGTAGGTGGTTTGCTTGCGCCAAGCGGTCGTAGGCGTGTGCGTATTCCGTCACGTCCAGTCCGATAATGCGCTCAAAGAGGCGGCCCGAAACCATAACCTCGTCGTGCACAAATAGGCGAATCTCGGCGGGAGAAATCTCGATCACCGCGCGAGCATCACCAAAACGATCCAAGTTAATCCGCACACGGTTCCTACTGCTTTCGGGCATTTGCATGCTGAGTTTGCGCAGGTCGTTCCATGTGCCGCTCATGTCACCTAGATCGGTGGGCATATGAAGTTCCACTAGGTTTTTGCGCATGCAGCGGTTCATGAGCAGCGGACGGCCCCTCGGGTCCAGATACAGGATGCCCACGGGAATCACGTTGATGGTCTCGATCGTCGAGAACGCGGTGATATCCTCCTGGCGGTTACGGACGTCCATCAAGAGCGCCGCAATGGAACGAAACAGGAAAAACGCTCCCTCTGCGATAAGGACAACGGTCCACGCCGAGCCCATGGCAAAAACCACCGGCGGCGTCACGGCGACAACGAGCAACAGTTCGGCCAGCATGACGAGGCGACGATAGTGCACCATAAGCACCACGCCGTAGGCAAAGATCACGGCATTGAGCCACAGCGATCCGCCCATTGCCCTGGCGCAAACGTCAAGCGGCGCCACCAGATACGAGCCAGACGACGCGAATAAGATGAGCGCCGAAATCATCAGGTGAAGCACAAGGCTCGCCTCGTAGGCGCAAATCACCTTACGGTTATAGGACGAACGGCGCGATGCGATGAGCGGGACGTGGATCGTCTGCAGACACGCAGCCAGGGCAAAGACAACATCGAGCGCAACGATTTGGGGAAGAATGAGCGAAATCTGCATCGTCACTCACCCGCCCTCGGCATCAAGACGATCATGCGCAGCTGGCCGGGCTCGCCCTCAAGGCGGTATGCCACGTTGCGCCCTTGTAGAGCGCTTTCGAGCTCTTGCGCAGCGGGCGTCTGCGAAAGATCTGCATCATCGTTGGAAAAAAGCGCGGCACGCAGCTCGACACTGCATCGGTCATGATCGCCCAAGTGATACATAAGCGCCGGATGGTCGGTGGTGTAGGCAAAAAACGCAAAGTCATACACGCAGTCGTACAGGGCGCTTACCGTACTGTCGTGCATCGGGCGCCGTATGGCGATAATCGAGGCGCAATCGATATCGATGGTGCGCAGGTCGCTTGCGAGCTCGTTGGCAATGAGCTGAATGCGGTCGCGATCAAAACCGCTCTCCCCGTGCTGTGCCAACGTGAGCGACCCCTTGCGCTTGCAATAGGCGACGAGCATCTTGGCGCGCTGCAGCATGCGGTAACGCTCGTGCGAAGACGATTCATCGGTCAACGGCGGTAGCGAGCTCAGCAGGTCGTACATCCCTTCGAGCGCGCGGGCAAGCGCCTGGTCCACGTCTTGGACCAGCAAGGTCTCGGCCTCTTGGTCTGCCAGGTGCGTCTTAAGGTCGTAGTCGGCGGCGAGCAGCTCATTTTGACGCTGCAGCTCCATACGACGATGTGCCAGTTCACGGTTAAGCTCGTTGAGCTCCGACACGTCTTGGGCAAGCAGGGCCGATCCGCCCAGCAGTGGAAAGGCACGGTACATCACATCGGGATCGGACGCCACGGCAAAGGCATGGGCGCGGCCGTGCTCCTGGGTCCGCAACTCCTCGCGCACGCCTACCGGCACTGGCTTTGACACCGGCGTGGCATAGACCTCCTGCAGGTCGCGCGTTAGAACTTTGAGGTCAAGCGGCAAGGTGTCGAAAATGCCGGCGATGTCGTGATATGACGGAACGACACCGCAATCGAGACAGATTTCCATCGCCACCACGCACAAGACGCAATAGATGAGCGAGAAGTTGAGCCTCCATGCCCAGGGCACGCGCAACGCATATGAGATAGCAAAGAACGCGCCGCCCAGGAGCACGAGCGCCGCCGTGCCCGAGAAACGTTGGATGCGAAAGGACGAGGACCGGCCCACCAGGATAAAAAAGGCCACAAAGTTAAAGGCCGTCCACACGAGGACGGCGAAATAACCCCAGCCGTACGTGTAATCGTTGCTCCAGGTGTCGCTTGTACGGTCAAAGTGGAAGACCTGCTGGTGAAAATCGTTGGTGAGCACAAATCCGATAAGCAGGATAGCCACAATCCACAGCGCAGCGCAGTAGCGGCGACCCAGGCGGTGTTGCTCCAAGCCCGCAAGGCGCAAACCACACAACTGGTAGAGCAGCGGAATGAGCGTCATGGGCACGTAGTACAGGTACCACAGCACGGTGGCATAGAACGGCATGAACGACTTGTACTTGAGAATGACTTCGATCATCCACAGGGCGCAGATGGTGGCGATGGCAACAAGGCGGCGGCGCAACACATAGTCCAAACAGCGCAGATAGACCGATACGCCCCAGATCGAAAATACAATTGCGGCGACAAGCAACGGGAGAGAGCTCGAACGGACGAGCGCATCCACGACCTCTTCGGACACCTCGCTATAGGCGGGCACGGCGTTAGAAAGTTTGGGGTCGAAGGCGAACAGCGCCGGCAAGACTGCCAAAAACATGAGGAACAGCGCGGTGATGGCGCCGGCGATAGCAAAGACGCGGTGGCGGTACACCTGATGTGTTATGCCAACAAGGAATCGCGGCATGGCGAAGAGCCTGCCGCCCCTGGGATCCGCAACCGGCGCGGTCCGGGCGGCCGCGTGGCCGATATGTCGCTCGCGGGTACCCATAGTGCTTTTAGTGTACCGACAG